>JAZDLX010000039.1:0-19495 GCA_043801585.1 bacterium
ATGTTTGAAGTGTAACTCTCGGATAAAACAAAGATTCTTCATCCGCCGGCTGGCGGATTCAGAATGACTACGGTGCGATTTCTCTTCTTTCTATTTTTCCAACACTTTTGAATGCTGTTTTTTTTTGATTATTACAAAGAAAAACTGATTGTCTAACACCCCTGTTCTAGTCTTGACCCTAATATAATTTAAATCAAAGGTGCTTGGGACAGTATTCTGTTCTTCGGATTAATTCAGATGGTTAACTCGACGGACGTTTTTCCATGTACCGGCGTCCGATGCGAGACCACGCAACGGGCACAACCAAGGCGAATATCAGCACATTACTGACCAGGTGGGTAATGGCAAATGGAATGCCCGCAATCAGATAGGGCCACCAGGAACTCAATGGAACCATTAGACCGGCAGGAAAAGCGAGATTGGTAATCAGATCGTAAAACAGTGTAGCGGCTGCCGCGAGAGATCCGCCGATCCACGCACGACGCAAAGGATTTGCCCGGTCGTAGGAAAAACGGACGAGACCAAAAAGGACCCCCGTAGTCGCTTCTCCCAGCATCTGGGTCAGCCACACCGGGGGATAGGGAATCCCGAAGATATTCAACGAGCCGAAAATCGCCATCGCCAGTGTTCCAACGATCGCACCCGGGAGCGGGCCCATCATCAGACCTGCCATCGCAACCGTTGCGGTGACCAGTTCCACGTTCGGGATCGCGATCAGCAGATAACCACTGGCAACAGCCGCGGCCGTCATCAATGCGATCCGAACCGTTCGTCTCGTGCCACCTGTCGTGACGTTGTGAAGGGAGGAGGTCATGACCCTTCCGAGAAGCTTCGATCAGGAATTTTCTGTGGTTTTGCCCGACTTCTTCGCAGCTTTCTTCCGCGGTTTTGCAGTGGCTTCTCCGTTTGCCGCTTTCGCCGCCTTTTTCTCGGCCTTGACAGCCCGTTTGGCCGCAATGTTCTGCGCGCGGGTGGCTACCTTGGCCGCTTTTTCCTCAACCGACAGTGTGCTGGTCGTTTCCTTCTCGCGGACACGGGCTTTCTTGCCGACACGGTCGCGGAGGTAATACAGCTTGGACCGGCGGACACCACCTTCTTTTTCCACCTCAACTTTGGCCACGGAAGGAGATGTGACGGGAAAAACGCGCTCCACGCCGACACCGCTTGAAATCTTGCGAACGGTGAACGTGAGGTTCGCGCCACGGCCGCTCATCGCCACGACGGTCCCCTTGAAAATCTGAATGCGCTCCTTCTGACCTTCAACAACACGAACGTGCACAGCGATCGTGTCGCCCGGGGTGAATTGCGGAATGTCATCGCGCACTGTGCGGCGATTCAGCTCCTGAATGATCTGGTCCGACATGGTACGTCCCTTTATCACAGCGTTGACTTTTTTCATGCATCAGGCGGTGTTATCCACCGTGTTTCTTTTTCTTTTTCGTTCCCTTTTCCGATTCCGGGTCTCCGTAGCGCTCGATCCATCGCCGGTAAAGGTCCGGGCGAATTGTTCGTGTCCGTTCGAGCGCCTGCTGTTGCCGCCATTTCTCCAGCTTGGCGTGGTGGCCCGAGAGCAGGATCTCCGGTACCTTGTGGCCCTCCCAGACCGCGGGCTGGGTGTAATGGGGGAGATCCAGCAATCCCCGGGTAAAACTGTCCCCTGCTGCGGAATCCGGATCGCCGAGCACACCGGGAAGCAACCGGACGACGGCATCCACTACCACTGCCGCCGCAAGTTCGCCACCCGTGAGGATGTAATCCCCGATGGATACTTCCAAATCGACGAATTCGTCGATAGCGCGCTGATCCACACCCTTGTAATGCCCGCAAAGGATCGTCAGACGGGGCCGCGCGGCCAGTTCCTCCACAAGCTCCTGCGTCAGCGTTCTGCCCTGAGGGCTGGTCAGGATCACCAGCGGTTTCGGCTCAGGCCGCTTTTCGCGCAGATGACGGAGCGCCGCCGCGATGGGTTCCGGTTTCAGCACCATTCCGGCACCGCCGCCGAACAGCTTGTCGTCCACGGTGCCGTGTTTGTCCTCGGCGAAATCCCGCAACTGGACCAGATCGGTCTGCACGATCCCAAATTCGTGCGCTCGTTTCAGCATCGATTCACCGAGGATCGACTCGATTCCCTCGGGGAAGAGAGTAACAATTTCAATGAACATCCTCGGTGTATCCAGCCGAGGCGTATCGTCCTTCCTGTAGCCCATTTTCCATCTCCAGCAGGGTCCTTCAGGAAGGGTGGAAAGGTAACGTTCCGGCCTTCCGTTGTCACGCACCTGCGGTGCTTTCAAGAGTCCTATGAAAAATCCAGACAGTTTAACATTTCTTGACCACTCAGGTTGAATAGTCTATCAGGCGATGCAATTGGAAATGGTTAACGGTCTGAATTTTTTCCCTGCCCGCCATTTTTACTCATCACTCTCGGTATCGTTGGAAGATTCCGAATCCACCAGCCCTTCAGGAAGTGTGACCTCAATACGACGGTTTTTTATGTCGATCGAAACGATGACATCCCGGATCACGGGAATCAGCACCTCGCCCAACGGCCCTGTGACGCGCCAGATGTCGTTCGCGGGCGTCTCCAAGACTTCCTGCAGATGTCCGAGATTGCCGAGCCGGTTACAGACAACTTCGCAGCCGATCACCTCGTCGATGTAATACCGATCGTCGGGCAATGGATATCGATCGTCTTCGTCAATGAACAGTTCCGAACCGACGAGCGGTTCGGCGAGGTCACGGCGCACAACGTCGGCGAAACGGGCGTACACCATGCCGCCCTCCTGACGCACCCGTTTGAAGGTCAGGTAGCGTTCTTCGCCACCGGGCAACGCCGCCCAGACCCCTTCCATCTCCTGGAATCTGTCGGGACGCCAGGTCATGGGCAGAATTTTCAGATCACCACGAAGCCCTCGCGCCTTGACGATTCGTCCGACAAGAACTCGTCGCTGAGGATCGGGCGAATGTGGTGAGCCCATGTTCCCGTGGCCTCCTAATCGCCAGGCGTGCTCGGATCGTTGCTGACCTCGAGCATGGCGCGGCGACCCTTGCGCGCGGATACTGCCGTGAGCAGGGTCCGCATCGCCTTGACATTGCGTCCGTCCTTGCCGATTACTCGGCCAAGATCCTCGGGAGCGACAGAGAGCACGTACAGATCTCGTTCCTCCTCCTGGATCGATTCAAGACGAACCTCTTCCGGCCGCTCGACCAGATGCTGCGAGATGAACTTGATGAAATCGTCCAGCACTGTGCCTCCTGCTCAGGGTTCACAGTCACCGGATCCGGTCGCGTTCAGACGTTCACGGACTTCGTGCGAAGCCCCCCCAAGATCACGACGACACTGCCCGCGACACCATACGCAACGGTGTCTCCGCCGAAAAGCCTTTACTCCGACTTCTCCTCGGCGTCCGGTTTGGTATCTTCCGCGGCTTCAGCAGCAGGCTCTTCAGCCTTGGCCTCTTCCGCCTTGGGTTCTTCCGCTTTCACCTCTGCAGCCTTGGCTTTTTCCGCCTTGGCCTTTTCAGCCTTGGGTTTTTCTGTCTTCGCTTCTGCAGCCGGCGCTTTTTCAGCCTTGGCTTTTTCTGCCTTCACTTCTGCAGCCGGGGCCTCTTCAGCCGTGGTTTTTTCTGTCTTCGCTTCTGCAGTCGGGGCCTCTTCCGCCTTGGGTTCCTCCGCAGGAGCTTTCTGGGTCTTGGCTGCCTCCGCTGCTTTGGCTGCCTGCTGCGTCTTTGCGGCGGCTTCCGCTTCCTCGCGCGCCTTCTTTTCAGCCTCTTCGGCTTCCTGCAAGGCTTTCTCTTTCTTCGCGAGGTCGGCGTTCTTCGCCTCTTGAATCTTGGACATTTCTACACCGAAATGACGCTCGCGGTGTTCTTTGACAGCCTCTTCGATCTTCACCTGGTCATAGTCGCGCTTGGACATATCCCAGCGCAGCATGACACCGTCAAAGCGGAAGAGGTTGCGAACGGTGTCCGAAATCTGAGCGCCGCTGTTCAGCCATTTCAGTGCGAGATCGTGATCGATTTTGATCACGCGCGGTTTCGACACAGGATCGTAGACGCCGATTTTATCGATATAGGCGCCATCCCGGCGCTTTCTTTCGTCCACGGCGACAATACGGTAGAAGGGACGCTTTTTACGACCCAACCGGGTGAGCCTGATCTTTACTGCCACGGTTTTCCTCCTTTATGCGGGCGGCAAAGGGAACCCATCGGGCAGGCCTTTGGGTATCTTTCCACCCATCCTCTTGAATAGTTTTCTCATCTGGTCGAACTGGTTCAGCAGCCGGTTGACCTCCTGAACCGAGGTTCCGCTTCCGAGTGCGATCCGTTTGCGCCTGCTGCCGTTGATGATCTGCGGCCGGCGCCGCTCTTCGGACGTCATCGAGAGGATGATCGCCTCGGTGTGCTTCATTTCCTTCGGGTCGACCTCGACGCCTTTCAGCGCCTTGCCGGCTCCCGGGATCATCTTGAGCAGCCCCTCAAGCGGGCCCATCTTCGAAACCTGATGCAGCTGTTCGAGAAAATCCTCAAGGTCGAACTGCTGTTTTTTCAGTTTCAGGGCGAGTTTTTCGGCCGCCTCGAAATCCACGGCCTGCTGCGCCTTCTCGACGAGGCTGACGATGTCGCCCATGCCGAGAATCCGGTCCGCCATGCGATCCGGATGAAATTCCTCGAAATCCTCGAGCTTCTCGCCAATACCGGCGAAACGGATCGGTGCGCCGGAAACCGCACGCACACTAAGCGCAGCGCCACCACGGGCGTCCCCATCCAGTTTCGTCAGGATCACGCCGGTCACGTCAAGTGCGTCCGAAAAGGCCTTCGCCGAATTGACCGCGTCCTGACCGGTCATCGAGTCGGCGACAAATAGGATTTCAGCCGGTCGAATCCGTTCGGCCATCGCACTCAATTCGGCCATCAGGGCGTCGTCCACGTGGAGACGTCCCGCCGTGTCCACAATCAGGGTGTCATATCCCTGGCGGCGAGCGGTTTCTTTCGCTGCGGCGGCAGCCTCCACGGGTGTCGCGCTGCGATCCGCAAAGACCGGCACTCCGGCCATCTCGCCGGTCCGTTCAAGCTGCTCCACCGCCGCCGGACGCTGCAAGTCGCACGCCGCGAGAATGGGACGCATTCCCTGCTTTGCCAGGTGGCGGCCAAGCTTGCCGCAGGTGGTCGTTTTTCCAGAACCCTGAAGACCCACCATCATCAACACAGTGGGGGGCTCGTGGCTCCGTTTGAGCGGACGGAAGGTGCCTCCCAGCAGTTCCGCCATCTCGTCACGAAGGATCTTGACCACCTGTTGGGCCGGAGTGATCGACTTGATCACCTCGGAACCCACAGCGCGCTCTTCAACGCGCTTCAGAAAATCCTTCGCTACGGCGTAATGGACGTCCGCCTCAAGCAGAATGCGACGCACATCGCGAAGGGCAGCCCTGACATCCTGCTCGGTGAGCTTGCCACGGCCTTTCAGTTTCTTGAAAAAGCCATCAAGTTTGTCGCTCAACTCTCCGAACACGCCGAACCTTTTCGTAAACCTTCAACAGGGCCCTAAAGTACCTCATGGAAAGGGCTTCTCGCCGGGATTTCAGCGTCCCTCGCGGAGCTTGTCACAATACCGTTCGAGGATGGTTTCGACGACATTCGTTGTCGAACGTTCCCCGACGAGCGGCAGGATGACCAATCGTCCACCCGCATGTTCCACGCTCTCCCTGCCAACGACCTTGTCCGGCGTATAATCGCCACCCTTGATCAGTACATCGGGGGCGAGGGCGTCAATCAGCTTCGCGGGTGTTTCTTCATCGAAAAACACCACCGCATCCACGGATCGCAATCCGAGCAGGATCGCCGCTCGGTCACCTTCCGGGACGATGGGACGGCGTTCTCCCTTGATCAGGCGCACGCTCGCGTCCGAATTCACACCCACGATGAGGGCATCGCCCTCCTCACGGCACCTTTCCAACAGGTCCACATGGCCCGAATGCAGGATGTCAAAGACCCCGTTGGTGAACACGACACTCTTATTACGGGAGGCTAAATCCTTACGCCAGTTGACCGCTTCGTCCCACGCCATCGGCCGTCTGTCTTTCACGCTGAACCTCCCGGGATTGTATGACCTCATCCGAGGGAATGATGACAGCGATGTCCGCTTATGGCAATGGAAAAGGCCCCATCCTGGGAGCCTTTTGCGCGTCCATCGCGGGCTGTTCATCGCATCGGTGCCCGGGGCATCCCTGCCCGAACCCCCGCCGGGGCGTTTCTCACCGAAACGCCACCCGCATTCGTGGGCGCTACTGGAGTTGAACCAGTGACCTCTGGTATGTGAGACCAGCGCTCTAACCAACTGAGCTAAGCGCCCTTACGGCGTTGTCAACCGTTTGCAAAATCAGCCGTAGAGTATAGGCCGCAAACAGGGGAAAATCAATCCCCATCCTCAGCCATGAGGGCTTCTTTTGTGATCGGTACGACACCAACTTGGCCGATAACGTAACCTGCTGCTTTTGTTGCCAGTAATGCTGCATCCGTACCGTTCAAACCGGCCATCAGACCGATGGTCAACGTGCCGATCACCGTATCGCCCGCGCCGGACACATCGGTGATCGCCCGGGCGCGTGTCGGGATGTGATGGGGGGCGTTGGTGTGGGTGAAAAGGCTCATTCCCAACGCGCCCCTCGTGATCAGGACCATGTCCGCTTCGAGGCGCACAAGCAGGTCCTTTCCACCGCGTTCGATGTCTTTTTCACTGACGAGCCGCCGTCCGAGGGCGATTTCCGCCTCACGAACGTTTGGTTTGACAACGGTCGCTCCGAGGTAGGAAAAGAAATGATCGCTTTTCGGATCGACCGCCAGCGGGATTTTTCGCTCTTGCGCGATGCCAATCGCGGTTCTGATCACCGTGGGAGTCAATACGCCCTTGTTGTAATCCTGAAGAATTACCGCATCAGCCCGTTCGACAGCGATACGAACCTGTTCGACAAGCTCGTTTTCAAGATTGCCTTCGATAGGTGTCGTTGACTCGCGGTCAACGCGAACAACCTGCTGATCTTCTGCAAAAATCCTTGTTTTTGCAGTGGTTGGGCGTCCACTTACGGAAAGCAATCCCTGAATGTCTGTGTTGCTGGCGGACAGTAGATCTTTGAGCGTCTGGCCGTAAGCGTCTTCGCCCACAAGTCCCACCGCGATGCATTCTACCCCAAGGCTGGCCAGGTTCAGCACGACATTTCCCGCGCCACCAGGACGTTCGCTGTCTTCGCGGACTTCCACGACCGGAACCGGAGCCTCCGGACTGATACGTCTCACCGCGCCCCAGACATATCGATCCAGCATGAAATCCCCAATGACGGCCACACGTTTGCCTTCAACCGTCCGTAAAACCTGTTCAATTGTTTCAATGGGCAGGGGCATGGGATTTCCTCATGGTTTCAACTGTGTTCGACAGCACCTTGTTCCGGATTTTCTTCGGGGGGACGCGTTTTCCAACGGCGGTGAAGCCAGAGCCATTGTTCAGGCCGCTGCCGAATCCACTGCTCGATTTCTGCGGTCATGGTCGCAGTCATCCCGACCACATCAGATTGAAAATCCCCCGTTGGAACATATTTCAAGTCATGCAAACGCACTTGGATGTCGCTCACCTCATCACGCCACGTCTGCATCATCATGATGTTGGAGTTCAGGCGAAGGGTGAACGTTGCGACACCGCGAGTCGTTGAGGCAAGCCGGCCGAAGAAGGGAACAAACACTCCCTCGCTTCCGGCGTCCTGATCCAACATGATGGCGATGATTTTGTTGTTTTTGATTGCGCGAACCAGGCCCTTCGCCGCCCCGCCGCGTTTCATCACATCGATACCGACCGCTTCACGATTTTTGTCCAGAAGGGCGTCGATCCCTTCGTTGGATTGATTTGCGGATACTCCCGCGATCTGATATCCTTGCTTGATCATCATGCCCATGATGTTTTCCCAGTTGCCCATGTGGCAAGAGACCATGAAAATGCCTCGTTTTTGGGCGTGGGCTCTTTTCAGACGATCGAGACTCGCCTGGTCGACATGGACATACCGTTCGATGACCGGGTTCAGTTTCGGCATCAACACCTGTTCAACGGCAAGTGTGCCGAAATGGCGGTACA
Organism: bacterium; assembly: GCA_043801585.1. Taxonomy (GTDB): domain Bacteria; phylum Electryoneota; class Electryoneia; order Electryoneales; family Electryoneaceae; genus JAZDLX01. The sequence continues at coordinate 8,116 of JAZDLX010000039.1, forward strand.
CCTCGCGGACGGTATGTGCCGCCCACTCCTCTGTTTTGTCCGGGAAGGCGCGGAGCAGCTCCTCACGGGCGTGTTTGACACGCACACCTACGGTGTCATGGAAAAACACACCGAGTCGTCCGCCGAAACGCTGGGCTTTGCGGAAAGGGAGGGCGCCGATAATCGCAATCAGTCCCTTGACGAGGGCGAGTTCGACAGCAGCCTGAAATTTGCTTTTTCTCTTAGCCATGACGGCAAAGGGTAGTCATTCTACAGTACCTGTCGCAACATTTCCGGTCAACCGGACAGGTACGATGACTCTCCCTCATGCACCGTCGGGCGTATCCTGTATGTACCTTTCACAAAGCTGTTGTTATCGAATGGTCCACTCGGACCGGAGACACATGGAGCCGGATTGTAATTCCTTTTGAGGGGTCCATGCGTCGTTCCAACATGCGAACCGTCATCCTGACGGTCGTTTTTTTCTCCGTTTGTGTTCTACCCTGCAGCCTGTTCGCGGGTACTCCTGGATCATCGAGTTCGACCGAAGGACAGGTACGGTACATTCTGCTCCATTATAACAACACCTCCGGTGAGCTGGGAGTGTCGACATTCGATGGAAAATCCGATACACCTTCGGTGTCGCTCTGGGAACTGCTCGACGGATCACGCTACTCGATCAACTACCTCCACTATGACAATGACGGTAACATGATCCTGAAAGAACGTTTCTTCTCGGAGGGTCGTGTCTCGAAGAACATCTACCAGTATGATGAAATGAACAGGCTTGTTGCGGAACAGTTTGAGCGGTCGGATGGTGTGACAGGAAACTCAACATATAGCTATGAGAACGGCCTTCTCGTCAGAGCGGATCACCGGGGACATAACGGATGGTTCCGAGGCATCCTCGAATTCCGTTATAACGATTTAGGACAAAAGAGTGTGGCAACGATCTTCAGTGATAGTGACAGCATCGGTGCGATTTCCTACACTTACGATGACCTTGGAAATCAAGTTGGTGAGATCTGGAATTTCGATCAAGGCTGGCAGCAGACGTTCGAACGTGAATACGCTCCGGTTCCCAAGACTCTGGTTTCCTTCACCTCAGCCAATCCCTTCATTCGCAACCTGACGGGAGTTCGTGTCGCCGAGGAGGATTATGACTTTTCCGGGAAGCTCGGTGGACCTTCCTACTACGAATATGACGGCGACAGCAACCGGTTGGTGCGTAAGCGCTTTGTCCGCTCGGACAGTCTCGAGACGGTGACAACCTACATCTATCATCCTGACGGCAGGCTGCTGCGCTCCTACCGTTCCTATGCCGACGGACGTACCGGATTCTTCCGTTACGAGTACAATCCGGAGGGTTTCCTCGTACGCAAACAGTATTTCATGAATACCCGGGAAACGGGATCGGAGACGTATTCCTACGACGATCATGGACGTCTGGTGACCGCGGAATATGTGAACATGGATTCCTGGCTGACGGGGAAACTGATTTTTAAACATGACCGCAAGGGCAGGCTGAAACAAGGGCAATTTGCCGGTTCGAACGGTTTGACCGCGGTGATCACCTTCAAGATGGACAAACGGAACAACCCGGTGAAGATCGTCTGGAAGTTCGTCAACGGGATGTCGCAGATCTACAAGTTCACGTACGAGACAGCGTCGGATTGAGGGCGGAGGGAACGAAAGGGTTTCTTTGTCATTGCGAGGACGCCGCAGGCGGACGAAGCAATCTCGCTGTTCAGCGGAAGTGAAACCCGACTTGACGAGCAAGTCGGGCCACCCGGCCGAAGGAACGCATAAGCCAATAGTGACAGTTTCCTTTGAAGTCTGTTTTTCAAAGGAAACTGCCACTTTTGAGCACCCGGGGCACGCTTGCAGTGTCACCACCGGTGCGCCGTCAGGCGTGCGTGGTGATCTCCAAATGTAATTGGGAAAAGTCCCCAGACGCCTTAATTAGGGACTGTCCCTAATTACACTTAGTTGCATACTCTCCCATTGTTGCTGTGCCACCGGATGAAAACAAATAAACCCTGTCGGACGAGTCAAAAGGGCCAATAGCCCTCAATTGTCATTGCGAGGAATCCGTCAGCCGACGGATGACGAAGCAATCTCGCGTTTTCGCCAATAAAACAGAGATCCTTCGCTTCGCTCAGGCTGACTACAGGGACGGCGTCATGGTGGTAAAAGGGACGGCGTCAGGGTGACAAAGGGGATAGCGTCAGGAAGACGCATTAACAGGGACAGTTTTTCAAACTGTCCCGGATCGTTTCAGGGGAAAAAGTGTCAGGAACTTATATGCCAAAAGCGAAGGTACCAGCCACCATTTTCAGCGCCGCACCCGGTTAAAACGAAATTATTTCACCGGCGCTTTCAGGGCATGGATTGTCACTTCTCGGTGAGCTCGAAGATCTTGTCCCATTTCTCGGGTGGTGGGTTGACCAGGAATTCCTCGCATCGCTTGAGGTAGGTCTGGCAGGGGCCGTCGTCCGGGTCAATGTTCAGGGCGTCGACGAAAATCTGTTTTCCCTCGGCAAAGCGCCTGTCACGGAAAGCTTCCAGCCCCTCGTTGTACATCGGCAGGATTTTCGCCTTGCGCTCGGAAAGGTCTTCCGGTTTTTCTGCGAGCAGCTCATGGACACGGACGCCCTCGGCCTTTCCCTTCACCCGGATGTCATCGAGCATTCGGGTGACAAACGGCAGATCCTTGATATCATCGTGGGTTTCCGGTCCGATCATGATCGTGGACTTGTAGGATTTATTGGCGCCCTCGAGGCGGCTGGCGAGGTTGACCGCGTCGCCCATCACGGTATAGTCGAAAACCTCCAGGCAGCCCATGTTGCCGACGAGCATGTAGCCGGTGTTGATCCCGACGCGGCTGCGAAGCGGCGGCATTCCGCGTTTCGCCCAATCCAGGCGAAGATCAGCCAGCTTTGCCTGCATCCGCAGTGCGGATCGGCATGCATGCGCCGCGTGGTCTTCGAAAAACACCGGAGCGCCCCACTCGGCCATGATCAGGTCGCCTTCGTACTTGTCGATGATTCCCTCGTTTTCGAGAACGATCAGCGACATTGCGGAAAGGTATTCGTTGAGCAGGGTGACGATGTCTTCAGGCGACATTTTCTCGGACATGCTGGTGAAACCGGCAACGTCCGTAAATAGCACGGACATCCGCCGGCGTTCTCCGCCAAGCGCGAGCATATCGGGATTGTTGATCAATTCGGCAACGACTTTCTTCGGCACATACTGGCTGAACATCCCCCGGATCATCGCTTTTTCTTTCTGCTCCATCACCACTTGGTAAACCGTCGTGGCGACATAGGAGGTGACGAGTCCTGAAAGTGGACTGACAGTCGCTAACCAGACATTCTGGTCAATGAACACCCAGGCGCTGGCGATGGAGTAGAGTATCGCGAGAAGAACGGTCAACCCGGATCCAACGAGCATTCGGGTCGAGTTGTTCAGTGCAAAGACACCGAACATTACGATGAAAACGATGATGAATTCGACGAGGGGAGAAACGTTGCGGATAAAATTCCGGTCGAGGATTGTCTTGAGTGCATTGGCATGGCATTCCACACCCGGCATCATCCGGTGTTCCATCTGCCCGTCCGGGTTGAGGAACGTATAGAAGGGGGTCAGTTTCAGGTCTTGCAATTCCGCGGCCGAGGCTCCAACGAAAACGACCTTATTCTTGAATGGATTTGCGTCACGAATCTCCTTGAATGTCCTCACAGCTTCTTCCGGCAGGAACGAGGTCAACATGTTGAACTGATCGTCCGGCATCAGAAACCATTTCATGAAATCCGTATCATCTTTCCTAAGATCGAACTCCTCATCATCCATGACATCCGATAAACTGTAGGTCGGGAAGGTTGACGCCGGTCCGCAATAGTTGATCAGGATCGTGCCGATTTTGCCTGAAATCTGGAGAGGAAGTTCATACGGCCCGTATTCGATGTGATCCTCGTGCCGCACGAAGGGGATGTCCGACCCAAGATTGGCCAGCAGTTGTGCGCTTTTCATGGCAAGCGAGAGGTAATTGCGATCCGCGTGTTCCATGTAAAGTGGATATTGCCGCACGAATCCGTCGCGATCGTCAAGCTGGTTGACAATGCCCACGGATGCGCCCGCCGCCTGAATGGTATCCACCGGCACGAGGGCATCCGAGAGTACGATATCCAGCCTCTTGTCCTTGTTGAAGAAGATCTTGCCCGCGTGGATAATCCTGTCCGCATACTCCGCAGTCGCCTGAGCGAGAATCACGTCGTCTTCCGGATCCTCGCTCGGTTCCGTGAACTGGATGTCGAAGACAACCAGGCGAGCGCCGGCTGCGAACAGGTTGCGGATCAGGTGGGCGTAGTAACGGCGGGGGAACGGCCACCGGGTGGGCATCGTCGAGAATGTTTCATCATCGACGGCGACAATCACGATGTCGCTCTTATCCATGGGGTGGGGGCCCCGCAAAAGAAAACGGGCGTCGTAGGTCTTCAGTTCCAACGTGTAAAGAAGACCGGTACGCCCGGAAAGGTAAATCAGCGCCGCAAGCACAAGAGTGACTGTGCTACCCAGCAACCAGTTCACTCGTATGCGTTTGGTTCCCTCCCCCTTCTTCGTCATCTCGACCCGTCGCGGTTAGAATCGTATCTGGTACTGGATGGAGGCGATGACGTCGTTACGGTCCAGAGGCGTCGGTTGCGTCAAGGTGTAACCGCCGTTCTCGATGATAGTACGGTTTACATCAAACGAGTCACCGTTCCAGTACTCGAATTTGCTGTTCTCAAGATACGACGAGATGCTGAACATTCCCTCAATGGTCTGGTTGCGGAAGATTTCCCAACGGAACCCTCCGAGCCAGTCGATTCGTCTGAAGTCGACAATCATGTTCCGGATGTTCAACGCTCTCGACGAATCAACAGCCATCTGGAAAGTTTCGGGAGTCGAATAGTCGTCCGGGTTTAACGTTTCGGCCGGATCGATATAGAGCATTGCATTGTTGCCCTTACCAAGGGTGAAGCGTGGTCCGAAGAAAGGAACCAGTTTGCGGTTGAACAGCAGAATATCCACACGCGCGCTCAACATCTGGTAGGTAAGGTCTGTCAGGTTTGCGACAGCATTTGTTTTCTGAGAGCTGTAGGATACGGATGAGATGAACGGCGCTTCGAAACGCGAGCGCAACGACGCGTTCATCATCTGTGACTCTCCGACATCATAAGTATTAAAAACATTGGTGCGCTTGCTGTTCTGGACGATGAGGGACAGGTTGTTATCGGCGAATCCCATCCCAAACGCCTGAGTGATGCTGAACGTCCAGTTGCCAGTACGATTTTCCTGGCGTGTATCATTGATCGTGGTGTCGCCGGGAGAGGGCTCATATACGTTCAACGTACCGTCGTTGGTGTTGTAATAGTCGCTATAGGAAAACGCCAAAGTCGGAAGACTGGGTGACGGATAGATGTTGATACCCGCAGACAGCAGATCGTACTGGTTGCGGACGTCACCCTTGCCGGTGACGTTGTCGAAGAAGTGGTCATACCCTGCATTCAGATAAAGAGCGCTTTTGAACAGGCGAATCCGATCGCGGACGAAATAGCCCTGCCTGTCGGTGGTCAATGACGGGACGCCGAGGGTTTTATAGCTTCGGTTAATTTTCCTGTAGCCCACCTGGATGTCATTGTGGAGGTAGCGCATCCGGAGACGGGCCTTGTACGATCCGGACTGGTTCAGGATGGATTTGCCAACCTCCATAAAATCCAGTTTTCCACCGGAGGAGTCCGGCAATCCGGAGTTGGGGAGGGGGTCGAGGTAGCTGTTGATCACGATGATGTCCGCAAAATCCTTCGCATCGTCAAATGGCGCTGTCCGGTAATCGTTGCTGGTGATCGACAACGCCGCCTCGGCTGATAATGCAAAACGACGGTGGTCGAAAAAGGCGCTCATGGAGGCACCTGTAACCACGTTGTCGAGAGCAGCGTCACCATACAGGATCGAGGTGGTGTCGTCTTTAACCTTCATCGCCATGATGCCAAGCGAGAATTTGTCCTTGTTGCCAAACCGGAGACGAGCCGCCGTCAGCCACCGTCTGTAGGTGCCTGCATAGAGTGCTGTATCCAGTACAGTCGATTGGGTTGTCGAATCAATCGAACTGTTGATGATTTCCCTGCCGTCGATTCCTCGCTTGGTATATCCATAAAGGACACTCAAACCGAAGGGACGGGAATCAAGGGCAAATTCTAAACCGCGTACACGCTTTCCCCAGAGAACGAGTTCGTTGTACCTGGGCTTGATGTCTCCACCACGGATTCGCAACCCTTTAGTGCCGGCGTCTACGGAATACCTGTGCTGAGGTTGCAGGCTGCCCTGTTCCTCACTGGTCAGCATGGTGTTGGCGATGATATTGAAACCACCAATCTCATAATTCATGTTGATCGTCTGGCGATCGATCCGTTGCTCGAAGGCGTTGACTTTCTGTGTACGCGCTTCGTTGGTGAAATTACCCGAGAAATCCTGACGCGGACCTTTGCGTGTTCCCGCTAATGTATGCGTGAATGCAAAGTTGCCCAGGTTCTCGGTTCCCTTGTCACCCAGGTAATTGATGTCCACTCGCACACGTCCAGCTTTGATTCCTGGAACGACGCCGATCAGAATTTCTTCACTGATCTTGACGTTGCTTGTTCTATTCTTTCCATTGATCACCAGGCGGACTTTCTGCGGATCGATCAGCCGGACGCTCTGGTTGAAAGCGACCGCGATCAAGACATCTCCCTCCACGTTACTGAAGGGTTCCGGACTGATCAACACGATGGGAGATCCGCCCGCTCCGGATTCTGCGGTACGAACGCTGACCCGGACAGGACTCTGCTGAGCATCTGCAGCCGGGTACGTAAGAGAACTGCCGTCCGAAAAGCTGAATTCAACGTAATAGTCAAAACCTGTGGCAGGAATATCGGAGGGTTGAATCGTTCCACTCCAACCGTTGCCGCTTCGAACCATATCGTCGAAGTCATAGACATCGTCGTTGCGCCCTTTGTGCCAGATCTGTGCAGATTCCACCTCTCCACGATCCTGGGCGTTCTCCAGATACGCCTCTATCGCAAGCGGCTGGCCAACATTCACGAAGGAAATGGGGGTATGCACGACTCTCGCAATGTCCGTCTGAGCGAACAGTGGTATCGCCGTTACTACGCTCAGGAACAAAGAACCCACAAGTCGAATGGGAACTCGCATGCGCACTCCTTGTGTGATGCAGGCCCGGGAAAGCAACTGGGTGAACTCGCGTGTGGATGCGTAGTTATCCTGGGACCGCCGACTGCGTGTTTCAAAGATCTTGTCCAGAGATGACGATTACTACTGGCCCTCTTCGGGCACCTGGATTTCGATCTTCAACGTTTTTTGCGTTCCATCTTCACCCGTAAAATGGATTTCGATCACACGCGTTGGACCAAGTTCTCCGAGATCCGGAATGTCCTCCGGTGTAATCGTGCCGGTCGTGATCTCTCCGCCTTCGAGGACAGTTGCGCTGTTGCCTGCTCCCACATTCACCGACTGGCCTGAGAGCAGACTGAGCATTTCAACCACTCCCTGCAGGGTGAGAAGCTGAGACTGTCCGGTTCCGCTGACGAGCACCCAGAACTGGGTTCCTTTCACGGATGCCACAGAGTTGGGGGTGGCGACTCGCATCGTACCCTTTTGCTGCTGCACATCGGCGAAGAGCTGTCCGACATCCATGTTGACCCGTTTCGCCAGAGAAAAATCCGGATCACGGGTTGCGTTCACGGTGATTGTGGTGTTCGGTCGAATCTTGATTTGGCTTTTATCGTCCGTGAACACGATGGACGCAAAACCATCTGTACCGGTTCGCAGACGATCGCCATCATCGAGCACGACACCGAATTTCGCCGCACCCCACGGATTTTGTCCCTGAGCGACTTCCACTTCTCCACGTGTGGAAATCAGCACGGCAATGGATTTAGCGTTCTGCGCCCAAGCGGGCAGGGTCGCAATCAGCACCAACAGGAAAGCGACCATCCAGGCACGTTTACGTGTCATCATCCTGCTCCTCAGTAGATGGGCGCATCGCGCCTATTCAATCGTTACCGACATGAGCGATGCTGATTGAGGGGTGAGAATCTGCATCAAATCCTGCATCTGATACCCACTGACACCATCGATTGAAATGCCTGCCAGGGTGAATCCTTCGAGTTCCTCGTTCAACTGCGCAATCAGCTCCGGCGGCAGGATCGATTGAAGCTGTGCCAGAACGGGATTCAATTCGTTGCCCGTCCCCTGTCCGCCGCCAGTCGATGTCGAACTGCTGTTGAAGGTGAAACTGTAGATGTTCGATTCCAATGAAGCGAATCGACCCGGGACTGCCGTCCCGGCGTTCACCTTGACCTGCCAGAAGTAGATTTTGCCGTTCTCGAACGCCTGTTCGCCCCCCGCAATTCCGGTATAGGTGTGACCGTTGGTGAATTGGGGAGGACCGCTGTAGCGCACTTTGGATGGGTTGCGGGATTCCATCACCGTTTCACCGTCATCACCGGGCGATCCTTCGATGATCGTCAACGTGATGTCGCTGGTGGTTAGCGGACCGCCGGACCAGTTCCAGGAGAAGGAAATGGGTAGGTTGGAGATTTCCACAGCATCGTCGGGTTGCTGCAGCGACGGGGCGGAGGGGTTGTACACCTGGATCGTGCGGGTCATCGAAGCAAGCAGGACGCCACGGTCCCCGGTGTCGGAATTGTAATCGAACAACTCGATCCTGACCACGCCAATCCCGGCGGCAATCCGGCTGCCGTCCAAAACGGAGAGAAAATCTCCAGTGTCGGCGTAGTAGGTCATATCATTATCCTCGTGCATCCACCCCGAGTCTTTGAGATGACCAAGCTGGCGGTTGGTGTAATACCCGTGCGACCCGACGGTCGATGTCACCCAGTCGTCAAGTTTGAATTCCCGAGACCACCAACGGATCAGGTCGATTCCTCCGAAAGAGAGATCGACGTGCAGGATCACCAGCTTTTCGTTCTCGTCCGGGGTGGAAGGGGTGATGGAGAAATAGATGATATCAGGCAGTGAATCCCAGTTGAAGTTTTCTCCACCATCATTGGAATTCACAAGCGCGTTGATGTCAACCAGGTCGCCGACTGGGAAAATCTGGGGGTTCGTAGCGAGAAATCCGGTGTCGACTCCAACCGCAAAGAGGGGGGCGGCACTCACAAGAAGTGCCGTCAACGCCACCAGAAATTGGCGCAATCCCAAACGGTTCATGAATCCTCCTGTACCGCAAAACGTGGAACTCTATGTTCCCACGGTAATGTGCTGCGCTGATCTGAAAATAATGTGCTCTGGAGCACATGCCCCATATTAATCGGGGACATTTTCAGGATTGATTTATTGTTCCACTCTCGGAGGGAACAACCCCGTAACCTAACTCGATGAGGAATCTTCACAACCGAGCATGTTCCCCAAAGCGATAATCATCTTCAGATAAAACTTTTAATAAAAAGTAATTAAATCCAGTACGCATCGGCCATTTGTGTGAATCAGGATCGATCAACGACAGGCTGAATTCGTCTCAAAAAGAGCGAATCGAATAAACTTCAAATATGGGGACGTATCGTGCCACCATATGCGCATGAGAGTCAAGGGATAGTTTATGAAAAACAACGTTCAGTTTGTTTCACCGGGATCTCTACAGGAACTATTGCTTGCGGGACAGAATACTACTGTTGTAGCTTCATTTTATGAGAGTTAGCGACGACATTCAAGGGCGAATTCCACACGTGCCCGACGAGAGCCGGAGAGACAGCGGAAACCGGCCCAGACGTGAGATCCGGCTTCTTTGTTTGATATCCCTAATTCTCGCTCTCGTGGTTTCCTCCGCAACTTACGCTCAACCTGGCGGTGCGGCAAGGCAACGGGTGATTCCCGCACAGGATCGCGAACAGGCGCTGAAAAACGCACGCATTCGCCAACAGGAGTCGATTGCTCGCCGTTACGAGGAACGCTCCAACTTTGAACGGGCTCTCTCGGAATGGAGTCAACTCTATTCGACAGACAGCACTCGAATCGACTATTACGACGGCGTCCGGCGCAACTTGAATGCACTGGGACGGTATGAAGAGGCGAGAGCGTTGATACTCGACCGGCTGCACCATCGCAGTGAGTGGGAAAACACCGCATCCCTCTACGCCGAGCTGGGAGAAACCTGGCTGCTGGCGGATGATTCCACGAAGGCCGCGGAGGCTTTTGAGCAGGCCATTCGAGCGGGCCAGGGACCAGCCGGATACCAGATCGTCGCATCGATTCTCGCGGGCAACCGCCATGTCGATGGAGCTCTGGCAACACTCCGGCGTGGCCGCAGGGAATTGAACGATCCCACCCTCTACGCCTCGTCAATTGCGCCTCTGTTGAAATCCCGGATGGACTGGAATGGTGCGGCGCAGGAGTACCTGTTGACAGCGCGAACGTCAAAATCCACCGCGGAGTATTCCTTGCGGGGGCTCGCTTCGATTCCGGTCGAGGCAGAAGCGGGGGAAGCGGTCGATCGCGCTCTCCGGGATGAACTCAAACATGTTGAAGCCAGCAGTGAACCGTGGGATGGCTACCGTCTGACCCTGCTCGAAGCTCTCGCCAACAGGTACAAGGAGGGTGGCGATTACGCGGGGGCGTTGCGTGTCATCGCTGAGATGGACAGCCTTGATCCGGTTCCAGGACCGGAACTGGTCGCGTTTGCCGGGGAGGCGATGGGGGAGGGGTTCGAGGACATTGCAGCGGACGCGCTCCGTATCGCCTCGATCCGAATGCGTGATCCGCGCGGGCAGGGGGTGGTAATCCTGGCTCGCGCATCTCTCGCGGAACGGCGCCGTGACTGGCGGGAAGCGGACTCTCTTTACACTTCGGCAATCGCTCGTCCGGCAAGTCCCGATGTCGAACAACGTGCACGGATGATGCGGGGGATGCTGCGCCTTGAACGGCTGAACGATCCGAATCGAGCGAAGGACGATTTTCGACTTCTGCTGAAACGGCCGGACCGTGGACTGTTGCTCGCTGCGCGGTACGGGCTGGCGCGTGCGCTCGCGGCTCAGGACAGCCTCGGTGCGGCGCGCACTGTGCTCGCGCGTCCAATGCCCGGCGAACCCGAAGGCTTCTCGACGCCGGTGCCGCAGGGGGATGTCCGCTCGGGCCTGCTCGCCGCACGGATCGCCCTGTGGGAACGCAAGCCCTCTTTGGCGGCAGGACTGCTCGAGTGGGTGATGATTCCGCCCACGGGGAGCGATATCGAGAATGACGCCCTCGAGTACCTGCGTGTGATCAACGGCGAGACCGACAGCCTCGTCCTCGCCGCCTTCGCCGATGCCGACCGTGCCCTGTTCCGCGGGGACACGCTCGCTGC
>JAZDLX010000217.1:0-20637 GCA_043801585.1 bacterium
GGCGGGGTGATGGTCAATGATGTCCCCACCTTCCGCGTGGATCACATGCCCTACGGTGGAACCAAGGACAGCGGGATCGGCCGTGAGGGAGTGCGTTTCGCAGTCGAGGAGATGACCGAGATCAAGATGGTCATGATCCAGCCAAGGTAGCCGAGGCGACACTATTGATGCGCAGAATGTGGGAGTCGCTTCCTGCCACAGCAGAATTGCCTCACCCGGCGTTTTCGAAACCTTCCAGAGCCCACGAAGTTCACGCTTATTTTTTTGTTCGGGTACCATCATTTTGCTCTCGGAGCCATGACTTGGACCCTTTTTCGGCTGCATCGCGAGTCGCATAACCATTTACTTTTATTACTTATTAAAATAATAATAACTGGATTTGAAGTATCAGTATTTTGGTTTATTCTGGCCCGGTCTAGTTTTAGATGATTTGCTTTATTATGGCTTTTCAGCATTAACAGGTAATATGTTATTCACTGAGCCGGAGGTCCAGGAAGAACTTCTTACTAGATGATTGCAGGTAGTCGATGGAGTAGAGGTGGGATTGGGATCCCGGTAAACCCTGCTTCGACAAAAAATCCTGACAGAATGTGGGTTTACTGAAACCTCTTCTTGACTTCATCACGTCTGCCACACCACCTTGCAGGGCCTGCAGGGACCAATCCTGACACTTCCGATAGAGTGAGAATTGCATGGTGCATGCATGGATCGAGCATTTACAGCTTAGCTTTTGTTTAAACAATACTTGCAACAATAATTGATGAGATGCCTTGAATTATGACACCTCTTGGGAGGGCACCATGACCGACCGTAAGAAGAAAGGTGTTGGAAATCCATCTTCAAGTCCCCTCAAACCACCATCCAGGCGAAAGAAACAATACTCCTCAATAAAGGCTGGATCTTTCGATGAGCGAAAACAAGACGCTGACAGCATTCCGGAGAAGGAGCCCGCATTTGATGCACTGATCAATAACCTGCAGGGATTCGTTTACAGTTGCGAGAACAACCCCAATTGGACAATGCGCTATCTCTCGCCACAAGTTGAAAACCTCCTTGGCTACAAACCTGAAGAACTCCTTAACGATGCTGTGATTGCCTACAACGACCTGATCCACCCGGATGACCGGGAGGAGGTGCGGGAGAGCGTTCAAGTTGCCGTGATGGACCACGAAAAGTTTGGACTCGAGTATCGGATCCGTAACAAGAATGGCAAATACCTGTGGGTGCACGAAGAGGGCGCGGGGGTTTATGAAAAGGGTGTTCTTCGGAAGCTCGAGGGATATGTCCGCGACATTACGGACCACAAGCGGGACGAACAATCCTTGAGCCGTCTTCACCGCGCTATGAAGGCCATCCATGACTGCAACGTCGCTCTTGTCCACGCTGACGATGAACTGGTGCTTGAGAACAGAATCTGCGAAATCCTTATCGAAACGGGTTTGTACCGTATGGCCTGGGTTGGATATGTTGAGAGCAATAAGGAAATCCGGCGATTACGGCCGTCAGCCGTACAGGGTCATGATGACGGTTATCTCGCATCGTTTCCAAGGAAATGGACAAGACAGAATCCCTCCCATTGCCCAAGCATTGTCTCCATTTTCACTGGCGAAACTCAAATCGTCCGCAATCTCCAGGATAGTAAAAAGAAACACCGGTGGGTTCGCGCGATGCTGGATCGTGGTCATGCCTCCGTCTTGGCAATTCCATTGATCAGCGAGGACACACCCTTCGCGGTATTGAGTGTTTGCTCAGCGAAACCCGATGCCTTTGATGATTCAGAGGTTGAACTTCTCACCGAACTCGCGGAGGATCTCGCTTTCGGCATTGTTGCCCTGAGAATGCGCGAGCATCGAGGTAAAACGCTCACCGAACTGCAGCAACGCACACACGATCTCGAGAAACGAATCAGGGAACAGGCCTGTCTTTACAGGATTCTTGAGCTCTATCACGATCCGGACGCTACGGTCGAGTCGATCCTTTCCTCAGCAGTCGAAATCATCCCTTCCGGCTGGCTCTACCCGGAAATCACAGCGTGCAGAATAACAGTTGATGGCAATAGCAACAGAACTAAGAATTTCAAAGACACCCGTTGGAAATTGGATGCAGACATCATCACGGATGGTAAGAAATCCGGCACGGTTGAGGTTCTCCTGCTCGAAGAAAAACCAGAACAGGACATTGGACTTTTCCTTAAGGAGGAGAAGAACCTACTCAAAGGCATTGCCTACACCCTCGGCGGCATCATCCACAGGATACGCATAAAGAGCGAACGGGAAGAGCGTGAGATATTCATCAGAACGGCGATGGATAGTCTTCCCATTGGCATTGCCGTCAATACTGTCAAGCCGACCGTAAATTTCGAATACATGAACGACAATTTCTTAAGGTTTTTTCGAACGACACGAGAAGCGATTGCCGCCCCGGACTCTTTCTGGGAGGCTGTTTACGAAAATCCCGAAACCAGAGAACAAATCAGGAAAAAAGTGCTGGATGACGCCACCAGCGGTGACCCTCAGCGCATGGACTGGGAAGATGTGGCAATCACACGAAAGGGAGAGGAGACAACCTTTATCTCCGTACGTAACACGCCGATTCCCAATACAAATATGATTATCTCGACGGTCCATGATGTTACTCAACGCAAACAGGCGGAAGTGGCGCTCCGGGAAAGCGAAAAGAAACATCGGGATCTCTACGACAGCATTCGAGATGCGATCCTTATCGTGGATAGTAACAGAATCATTCTGGACTGCAACCCGGCCTTCAGTGACCTGTTCGGATTTTCTCTCGATGAAATCAAGGGCAAGAGCACTCGAATCATTTTTGCCGACGCAGAGGGTTATGTAAAAGTTGGAAAAATGTTGTATAAGAATTCAGGAGAGGACAAACTCCTCAGAATAGTCTGTTACCGGAAAAAGGATGGCACGAAGTTTTTCGGCGAGACTGTTTTTTACTACCGGAAGAATGCCGAGGGAAACATCGTTGGTGCAATCGGTTTTACCCGGGACATTACTGAGCGGATGAGTGCACAACGTGCGCTGGCCGAAAGCGAGGAACGGTTTCGTCTTCTTGCCGAAAACGCCATGGATATTGTCTTTCGTATCAGGATGAGCCCTGAACCGAGTTACGATTACGTTTCCCCTTCAATTAAGGTGATATTTGGATATACGCAAGAGGAACTGTACAGCGACTTCAACGTTATGATGAAAATCATCGCTGAGGATTATTATCATAAATGGATTCTTGAATACCTCTCGAATCCCGATGATCATTTGGGTGGGTTTGTCATCGAATGCAGGCACCGGGACGGTTCACAGCGCTGGATGGAGCTGAACAGTACGACGGTTCGGGATGAGCAGGGCAGGGTGGTGGCAATCGAGGGCACCGCGAGAGATGTAACGTCGAGAATTACTGCAGAAAAGGAACTGGCGGAGAGTGAGGAGAACTTCCGCAATCTTGTCGAACATTCCGGTGATGCGATTTACGTCCTGCAGGACTACCGTTTCGTCTTTGTCAACCCGCAATTCGAAAGACTTTTCCACACGACGGCAGAGGAAGTGCGGGTGAAGGACTTCGATTTCCGTGAATACATTGCTCCTGAAAGCCTTGAGCTTATTAGGGAACGACGGGAGCGCCGCGAGCGTGGCGAACCGATTCCTCCAACGTATGAATTCCGTGCAAAGCGGAAGGATGGGAGCGTTGTCGATGTGGAAACATCCATCTCCGAGATCATCTACATGGGCAAGTCGGCGATCCTCGGGATTCTCCGCGACATATCCGAACGCAAGCAAGCTGAAAGTTCTCATGCATGGATGATGCAGTCATTGGAGGCCTCGCCGCTCGCCGCCATGCTTGCTGATCCCGACGGCAACGTGCACTGGATCAACCGCCAATTTGAAACAATGCTCGGATTTGACCTTGAAAATGCAAAGGGCAAGCCGCTCGCCTCATTCTTCGACTTCACCGTCTCGAACCTGGAGAAACCGGAACAACTGATGAACATTCTGCGCGGCGAAGTTGGACGGTGGTACGGCGACTTCACAGCGTTTACCAGGAACGGTACGGGAATCCCCATCTACCTCGCCGCTGCAAGCGTGAAAGACACCCTGGATAATGTACTCGGCTTCACCGTTACCATGATTGATCGCCGCGATCTGGAGGAGCTGGAAAAAGTAAAAGTTCGCCTCGAGAACGAGCTCAGTCAGCAGTTCCATCTCTCGCAGGTGGGCTTGCTCGCCTCCGGCATCTCACACAACTTGCGCAACCCCCTCAGCGTCATCATGATGGGCGTCTCCCAACTTCAGCAGAGCATTGAAATGATCCTCCGCGAGTCGCCTGAGGATCCCGTCGTGCTCTACGATACACTTGATAACTCCACGCAAATGCTGGAAAAGGTCAGTCAGGCCGCTGACCGGATCAACCTGATCACAGACGAGATCATGGCATACCATCAAATGAATACGCAGGTTGAGGTAGCCGCCACCGACCTGAACCATGTTATCCAGACGGATGTGGGGCTGCTGAAGGCGGACCTGGACTTCAAGCACAAGATCGAAACAGTGCTCGACCTGCTCCCGGGTCATGTATGGGTGAAGATGCGTCCGAGCGAGATCTCGCAGATTTTTCTTAACCTGACCGCCAACGCCCGTGATGCAATGATGAATGGCGGACAGCGTGTGATGACCGTCCGGAGCGGAATCAGCGACGATGGTTCCGAGGCCTGGTTCGAGGTGCAAGACACGGGAACAGGGATTCCGCTGGAGATCCTGGAAAAGATCGGGCAACCTTTTATCACCACCAAACGTGACGATCCGAAGTTTAAGAAGGGAGGCAGCGGCACGGGGCTTGGCCTCTACATGATCAAGCGGTTGCTCGACCAGCACAATGGCCATTTTGAGATCGAATCGAAACCTGGCGACACACGTTTACGCATCCATCTGCCCGCGACGGAACAACCGGCAGAGGGGGAGCAATGAGCGAAAAACGCCCCAAGGATCTGCCCCGGCCGTTCGGGAAACCGGTTCCAGTGGATGAATGGAAACGGACCTTTCTGCGCGTTTGTAAACGGTATCCAGATCTTAACCTCTACGACGGCGTCCAGGATTATTCCAGCAGACTCCTTCACTATCAACATGATGACAAGGATCAGCCCTGTCTGCAGATTGACTCGCCGGTTCCCGATGCGGCCGAGCGGCTGATATTTCAGAAGGTGACACTGCTTGTGCGTGCGCAGTACTTCGAGGCCGGTATTCACCATCGCCTCTCCTTTGATGCCCTCCTGATCGGCCAGGAGGAAGCGGAAGATGGACTGCCGATCGTGCGGATGCGTATCCTCCCGCCAGTGCAGCAAGTGTCGAACATCTTCGTTGCCATGCCCAGCAAAGACCGTCCCGTTTATCTCGAAGTGCCCATTGAGGGTGCGCCGCCGACGATTCGTGTTCTTGAACTGAGCCAGGGTCGTCTGAAAGCCTTCATGCCGAACGCACGTCGCATTTTGCCCAAAAACAAAAACTTAAGTGGTATTCGAATACAGCTTTTTGATGTGGGCGAAGCAGTGGTGAGTGGAACCGTTGTGGAAAGCGGCAAGGATGAAGTTCAGCTCGAAATCAATGCCAAATCCGTTGGATCCCAGGCATTGATCGAAGACTATCTCGAGGGGGAATTCAGCAGGCAGGTGTCGCTCCCAGAGGATGAGAGCGATCGAGAACAACCTCCGCGTGAGGTGAAAGAGGAACCGAAAAAGGCAACTCGGGCGGAAGAAGGCAAGAAAAAGGCCGGTACGGCGCTAATCATTGTGCAGGACGACACAGCGCGGGAACGTCTGACGAAAGTGCTGGAGGAAATGGGCTGGCAGGTGAATGAACACGAATCCTTCAGTGATACCACGCCAGGACAATTCGAACGCTCAGACCTGCTGGTACTTTCCACCCAACTGGACGGCAAGCACGCTGTGGATCGGCTGCAACATTTGATCAGTGACGAGATGATGCTGAAGAAACAATTTATCCTCGTCGGTGCGCAGGTGAGCGAAGCGCGCCAGGAGGAATGGCCGCGACTGGGGAAGGGTGTGTTCATCCGAAACAACGCTCCGAAGGTTTGGATCGAGCGCAAGCTTAAATCGTGGTTTGAACCGAAGCCGGGCGTGGAAAGACGCTCGATCCCCGAGGAGCAGTTGGTGCCGCTGATCCTTGTGGTGGACGATGAACCAGCCTCACTTGAAGCGGAAGTTGACCTGTTGAAACGGAACCTGTTTCGGACCATCAGTGCAAACAACGGCTGGGATGCTCTTCGCGCCGCCAGAAATCTGCGGCCCGATCTGATTCTGCTCGATATTGAGATGCTCGGTATGACCGGCATCGAAATGCTCAAACGTCTGTTTGGTTTGGAACTGACGAAAAATATCCCGGTGATCATGTTAACAGGCAGGCGTGACGAGGAACTCGTGGCCGAAGCCCTCGGCCTCGGAGTCAAGGATTACATCGTGAAACCATTCGTTGAATCCAATCTTATCGAACGCATTCGAGCGGTGCTGTGAACCGAATGTCTGCAGGCCGGAGTGTTCGCCAATGATCTCACCCACGCCTTCCACGCCGTTCGCAACATCAACGTTGGCGGGGTGATGGTCAATGATGTCCCCACCTTCCGCGTGGATCACATGCCCTACGGTGGAACCAAGGACAGCGGGATCGGCCGCGAGGGAGTGCGTTTCGCCGTCGAGGAGATGACCGAGATCAAGATGGTCGTGATCCAGCCACGATGAGTGGGACAACCTGAGGCACGAGCGATTCAAGGACCGTGCGTAACGGAACACGTTGCCCACCCGGGGCAAATAGGTTGTGCGACTGTCAATAGCAGAGGTTGCGAGGATACGCGAATCCGTATCCCATCCAGCTCTTATTCCACCAGGTCTGGCGACAGAAACACCCGAAAATCTGATTCTACAAGGCTTACGGGCAAATAGCGGAGGATGAGGGACTCGAACCCCCAAGGGCGTTTCGGCCCGGTGGTTTTCAAGACATGGAAATACAATACCTTAGAGCGCTCGGCAAAACTGAAAACAAGTGGCTGCTTCAAGTTTCGTACACCTGACTGTTCTTGCGAGTTCCTGATTCTTACTACCTGTTCTTTGGAAGTGTGCCTGGAGTGTACCGTTATCCAAGAGACCTCATTATAGATACCCGCTGGCCACTCCTGTTCCGTCGACGGTCATCCCTTCGTGTTTGCAGTCAGAGGAATTTGGTCAGTGCTGTGTTTTACCGTCGCGACAGGGCTCTGCTTCCTGATTAAGTTGACCATCCAAATAGGCTTTGAGCGATTGATCAACACTCAGGTACTTGGTTGAAATAATCTGCATGCCAGCATTTTGCAGAGTATGAATCGCTCCCTGCCCGATTCCACCACAAATCAGAGTCTGACAATCTGAGAGTCCTTTTACTATACCAGACCCACACGAATGCCCACCCTGTCCGTGTCCTCTCTGCTCATCTGCTCCATGAGTACCACGCGCGTGAGTCGTAAACGTATTCTGGCGCAGTTCACGGTTTACCACCTCTCCATCTTTGACAGTAAAGACGACGAAGTAGGGAGTTTTCCCGAAGTGCGACCCGACCTGTTTTCCGTCTTCACTTGTGACTGCAACTTTTTGCGAAACCATGGCATCTTCCTGTTCGTTGCGCAATCATTGTCTGCGCAGTTAGCACGTGTCTACTCGTCTCACCTTCTCTGGAACCACGCACCGGTTATTTGTCGTCGCCTTTAAGGGGAGATGGTTCGGTCAGGCTCGCAATCTTTTGTTTCAGTTGCTGAACTTCGCTCTCCAGCTCCTGAACATGGTTCTCCACATCCATGACTTCCTGCTCGTTCTGCTGCAACCCACGTTCTCGATTCCAACGGCCTCTATCGCCGCCCCAACATAATCCGGCGCCGCCTCCACGAGGAGCACCGCCTTGTCCAACACCCTGACCACTGAAACGAGATCGCCTGCCAGTACCGCAATGTCCAAAGCCGCCACCAGTCATGGGGCCTTTTCCTTTCGGACCAGTTCTGTCAAATCCCGGCATGATCTATTCTCCTTTCTTGCTTTTCTTCTATCGTTCTTCCTTAGCGAAGAGCGGTGTATCCACCTCTTCCTTTACTTTTTCCCAGAGCTTGCGAATGTCCTCGGTTATGCCATTACTACTGAAATCGACAACAGGAATGTGTTTGACCTGTGCCGTCGTAACAGTATGGTCGAACCGTATTTTTGCTATAACCGGGTTGCCAGTATTCTCTCCCCAGTTTTCGATCTTTTCCGTCATCGCAGGGTTGAGGTCCCACTTGTTGATGCACACCCGGGTCGGTATTTTGAAATGAGCCGTAAGCGAGGCAATTCTCCCCAGATCATGCTGTCCTGACATCGTGGGTTCGGTGACAATCAGGGCATAATCAACTCCGGTTACAGAAGCGATCACCGGACAGCCGATCCCCGGCGGGCCGTCAATGATCATGTACGGGATTCCCTTCGCCCGGGCGATCCCGCTGGCGAAATTCCGCACAACGGTTACTAATCTTCCGGAATTCTCCGCTGCGATACCAAGACGCGCATGCACCATGGGGCCATACTTCGTCTCGGAAATGTACCATTCCCCGGACCTCTCCTCGACGAGGGATATTGCCTTCTCTGGACAGAACCATTCACACACCCCACACCCCTCGCAGGCGATAGGATCGATACTGAGTGACGGCGATCCTGATGGTGAACCATGCCGCAACGGCTGAATGGCATCGAACCGGCACAACTCCTGGCAAAGTCCGCAGTCTGTACAGAGTTCGGGGTTGATCTGAGCGACTTTGGCGCCCGAGAACGAGTTCCGTTTGCTGGTTGTTGGGGTGACAACAAGGTGCAAATCGGCAGCGTCCACATCACAGTCAGCGAGTACAACAGGCTTTGCCAGCGCAGCGAACGAGGCAACAATGCTGGTTTTACCGGTACCGCCCTTGCCGCTGACAACAGAGATGGTTTTCATTAAAGCCCCCCTCCTTGAATGCAGTACGATTCGTGAAGCGGGGATCGTCGAGTATGCAAAAGAGCCTGCGCCATCACAGTATCCGCCAGTTCGGCATAAAGGCTCGCCTGAGCCGGGATGTGATCAATCAGGATCAATCCCTGTGCGTAAACTTCTCCGATCTCGCGAGAGAAGGGGATCGAGGCGAGAACAGTGATTCCCTCATCGAGGCAATATCGTTCAACTTGGCCGTCTCCGATATCGGAGCGGTTGATGATCACCCCGAATGGGCGAGCCAGCTTACGAGTGGTTTGCACAGCGAGCCGCAGGTCGTTCAATCCGAAAGGAGTTGGTTCTGTCACAAGCACAACGTAGTCCGTGTCACGCATCGTCTCAATAACGGGACACGACGTACCTGGAGGAGCATCTATGATAACCAACCCATCGTTCGGCATCTCAGCTTTTACCTTGCGAATCAACGGGACGGCACTTGCCTCGCCAACATTCAATCGTCCGGCAACATATTGAATGCCGTGGGATTGCCCCATCTCGACAATCCCTATTGCCCGTTCGGTTTCAGTGATCGCTTTCTGCGGACAAACCAGGCGACAACCGCCGCAACTGTGGCAAAGCTCGGCATAGGTAAGCACCTTTTTCCTCAACACTACAATGGCGCCAAAACGGCATATGTTGCTACACTCTCCACAACCATCACATAATTCCGGGTTGACGTGCGGAACAAGCAATGCTGCCGTCTTGGTGTGCTCGACCTGCGGTGATAGGAACACATGTCCGTTCGGCGCCTCCACATCACAATCGATGTAACATACCCCGGACTCTTTTTTTGCGAGCACAAGAGCAAGGTTCACCGCAACCGTTGTCTTGCCTGTGCCGCCTTTCCCGCTCGCAACCGCGATTTTCATGATCAAAGCTCCTGCTTCCATCTATGCGAGTGACAATTCTTTTCGGAACATTGCCGCATCACACTTCGGGCATTTCATCCAGTTGCATGGGGTTCCCCGCTAGCGAGGAACTGTTTCGCCGCCCTTGGTGCAGATGCGTTCACTGCCCTATTCCTTTGCCCTTGCCATCTACATCCAATGTCCCTGCACGGTCGAATCTTGGAGTTGCACCAGTTCACCCTTCTTGAACTTCTCCAACGCTTGACCGACAGTACAGTCGCTACAGGAGAACACTTTGATTCCTGACTCCTGAAACGCAGAAAAGGCTTTTGGCCCGCAATGACCAGTGATTACCACGTCGGCACCATGATTGGCCACTAATTCCGCCGCCTGAACCCCGGCTCCGCCCTGAGCATTGACATTGTCCTCATTTTTGACCGTTTCGATGTTTTCGGAATTCGGGTCGAAAAACAGGAAATACTGGCACCGACCAAACCGCGGATCGACCGTGTCCGAGGTTGTTTCTCCGGTTGCTGATATTGCGATTTTCACATGCACCTCTGTTTTAAGGTTTCGGCAAGAACCGTTGTTTGGGAGCGGAAATCCGTTTTGCCACCTCTCCTGACAACCTTCTTAGAACGCTGTTTGGACGCATTAGATCTGCCAAAATGATTCCACTGATTGGAAGGACTACTCTTTCCCAAAATGATGAACCGCTCATACTGCCGCCTGGAGGTTTTGGGAATGTTCGATTCTGAATGGAACACCGTCCGAGTTTTCTTCCTGTCCCGGGTCCACCGCCCAGTGGACCTGTTCTGTCTCCGAGTGGCATGTTGACCTCCCGCTTACCACAATCCCTATTGTTTGTTCTTTTAAGCTCGATGAACATGTCGACGAGGTCTGAGTACCACATCATCATGCTCGCATCCATTTACAGTACCGCACTTTGGGCACAACGCTTCGTCCATTGGCTCATGACGTACCGAGCCACCTTCGAGAAACAGTGCTTTGCCCATGACCAGCGCCTCGGTCACCTTGGTATGCGCTGACTCAAGTATCCGGGCAGCAGTTTGACGTGAAACTCCCATCCGTTTCGCAATTGCAACCTGATAGAACCCGCCCATATGAGCCAATTTCAACGCCTCCAGTTCATCCATGGTGATCGTTTCCCGCTCCAATCCCCTCATGGAGACACCAGCCGGTTTGTAGACAGAAAACGGAGGTGTGATCGATACGCTTCTCTGTTTACGGGGTCTCGGCAAGCAACCTCCTTCAGCTTGTCTCAGTATCTCAACGAATAGTTGGTTTGGGCGGATCTTGCTGACTATTCCTAATAGTTGCGTCACGTGTTTCGGGAATATGCCCATAACAAGGTAGGGGTGTTTTGGCTGTTTTACAAGGTCGACCCAACTCGGGGAGGGGTTTGATCTTTATTTTTAGAGGGAGTTTCAAGACAGCAAAAAAACAAAAACCTCCTAACACTGTCTGGAGACTTTATAAAAGGGCCCCACAGATGTAGGACCATTATTTATCAGCTACCTGACGTCTTTTCCTGTTTCATCAGCACGACCTTCTTCATCTGATTCATCGATGGTTTGTCGGTCATTTTACCCCCAAACAGGCGGCATCATGGCGCGGATTTGGCACTTATAGAGTAAAAGCTATGCCCGCAAACCTGATATTACGAGGCTTACGGGCAATTCGCGGAGGATGAGGGACTCGAACCCCCAAGGGCGTTTCGGCCCGGCGGTTTTCAAGACCGCTGCCTTACCATTAGGCTAATCCTCCGGACGGTGAAAGATAACCCTCGACCCCGCCCTCGGCAATCCGGTACGTGCGCTCCTCCGCCAAATAACAACCCGCGCCGGCAATCTCTCCACATCCTGAAATGGACATCGCAGGGTACGCGAGAAAGCCACAGAAAAGCCCCAACCCGGGTATGAAAATGTCACGAGATGCAGCGTAATTTGGTTTCCAAGATGTGTTTCGAGAAAGGACTCAGCGCACGAGTACGATCTTCTGGATACGATGCATCTTACCCGGCACCTCGGCGCGGAGAAAATAGACTCCACTTGCGAGTTCGAAGGCGTTCCAGATCAGCCTGTGTTTTCCGGCCGGAAGGGTGCCATCCGCGAGCACTGCCACCCGCCGTCCAAGCACGTTGTACACCTCCGCATGGACCCGCGCCGCCAGAGGAAGGTTGATGGCGACTGTTGTCGACGGGTTGAAGGGATTCGGGTAGGCCGTTCCAATCTCCCACTTCAACGGCAAGGCGATGGGGTCCACGGTATTGGTCGCCATGTCGAAGGCCAGCTCCACCCCCCAGAAGCCGGCGACCGTACCCCCCGATTTGCCAATCACCGGTTGGCCAAGTGTCGCCGTGATCGAACTTCCTGTCGAGGAGAGGGCCTTTCCCAGGCCGCCACTGATCGTCCATGCTGAAAATTTCTGTGCGTGGGAAGGAGACGCCACGAGCATGGACATCAGAACGATCGCCAGACCGGTTGCGTACCGATACAAGAATCCTATTCGCTGGCGCCGCAGTGCGTCACCTGCCCGGCCGGAGGAGGAAATATTGAATTGGAAACGGCTTCTAATCATCATTGTGCCCGTTATGCTTTTCCTCGTGCAGCTGTGACACCAATGCTTCCAGGTGTCTCACTCGCGCCGGAAGGCCACCGCGTCCGTTCCTTGGTGGATTGTACGATCCCGTTGAATCACTTGACTCTTCGTTCTCGAGAAGGGCTTCCAATTCCGCTACCCGTTCTTCCAGCTCACTGTTACGCTGGATCAGGCCCTGAATGGCTGCGAGCGTTACACCTTCGGCATCGACGGAGCCGATGTGAAGGCTGTCCTGCCCGAGGCCGAAAGCCGTGTAGAAATCCTGGGCTGCTGGACTCATATGTCGAATCCCGGCATCCTGGCTGCGATAATTCCAGGTTGTCACAGGAAGTTCCTCGAGCTTGAGCAGCAAGTCATCGAGATCAACAGCGGAGATGTTTTCCGTTTGGTTCCGGTCGCCGAGCATTGACCAGGAACTGCTGCCCGGATTAAGCCTGACACCCGCTGTGCCGTCGTCATTACTCACAAAGCGGAATCCTCCAGTCGCCCGGGCAGAAAACTGGTTGGGCGCAGTCCCGGAGAACGCAGAGTTCACTCCATCCGCCCAGACAAAGGATCCTTCATCTCCTCCCTGAGCATACCTGCCCGCGAGGATTGTGGGCGAGCTTGTGCCGGACTCGATGCGGAGTACGCGCGTCAAATTCACGTGGATTTCAAAGGGCTGGCTGTCTCTGGTCCCGATAAAATTGGTCCCTGGGGTTGTGCCGCTGTTGCCGGTCAAGGACCAGCCGCCGCTACCCGTGTCGTCCACGGCGTCGGCGAAACCTGTGGGGATGCCGGTGAGTTCAGACCAATCCTTCGCGCCCACGTCGTCACCGTCATCGATGCCCGCAGGACGATTGCGAATCTGACTCCAGTCCAGGCTGGTGGTCGTATCGTCCTTTCCGTCGGAGAAGCCTGTAGGAATGTTTGTCAGGTCGTTCCAGTCGCTGCTGCCAATGTTGTCCACCCCGTCGGCGAATCCCTCAGGAACCCCGGTCAGGTCGGCCCAGTTGGTGTTCACACTGTCGCCGTCAGCGAGGTCGGCGGGGATGCCGGTCAGTTCGGACCAGTCGGACGCTCCGGTGTTGTCGACACCGTCCGTGAACCCCTCGGGAATCCCTGATAGCTCGGACCAGTCTCGAGCGCCCACGTCGTCACCATTGGCGAGATCGGCGGGAATCCCTGTCAGTTCTGACCAATCGGACGCTCCGGTGTTGTCAACGCCGTCCGTGAATCCCTCGGGAACCCCTGACAGCTCAGACCAGTCTCGAGCGCCTATGTCATCACCATCCGCGAGGTCGGCGGGAATGCCGGTCAACTCGGACCAGTCTCGAACGCCTACGTCTTCACCCTTGGCGAGGTCGGCGGGAATGCCGGTCAGTTCTGACCAGTCAGACGCTCCGGTGTTGTCAATGCCGTCCGTGAACCCCTCGGGAACCCCTGACAGCTCGGACCAGTCTCGAGCGCCTACGTCATCACCATCCGCGAGGTCGGCGGGAATGCCGATCAGTTCTGACCAATCGGACGCTCCGGTGTTGTCAACGCCGTCCGTGAACCCCTCTGGAACCCCTGACAGCTCGGACCAGTCTCGAGCGCCTATGTCATCACCATCCGCGAGGTCGGCGGGGATGCCGGTCAGTTCGGACCAGTCTCGAGCGCCCACGTCGTCACCATTGGCGAGGTCGGCGGGAATGCCGGTCAATTCGGACCAGTCGGACGCTCCGGTGTTGTCAACGCCGTCAGCGAATCCCTCGGGAATCCCGGTCAGTTCGGACCAGTCTGACACTCCAGTGTTGTCAACGCCGTCGGCGAATCCCTCGGGAATCCCTGACAGATCGGACCAGTCTCGAGCGCCCACGTCATCACCATCCGCGAGGTCGGCGGGAATCCCGGTCAATTCGGACCAGTCAGACGCTCCAGTGTTGTCGACACCGTCGGCGAAGCCCTCGGGAATGCCGGTCAGTTCGGACCAATCTGAAGCGCCGGTATTGTCGACACCGTCC
This sequence comes from bacterium, assembly GCA_043801585.1. GTDB lineage: Bacteria > Electryoneota > Electryoneia > Electryoneales > Electryoneaceae > JAZDLX01. The sequence continues at coordinate 14,494 of JAZDLX010000217.1, forward strand.
GTGAACCCCTCGGGAATCCCGGTCAATTCGGACCAGTCCCTCGCGCCCACGTCGTCACCATCATCAAGACCCGCGGGATGGTTGCGAATCTGAGTCCAGTCAAGACTGTTGGTTGTGTCGTCTTTGCCATCCGCGAAACCTTCCGGAACATTTTTCAGGTTGTTCCAGTCGCTGCTGCCAACGTTGTCAACGCCGTCGGCGAAGCCCTCGGGAACACCGGTCAGGTCAGCCCAGTTGGTGTTCACACTGTCGCCATCGGCGATCTCGGCGGGGATGCCGGCCAGGTCGAACCAGGAGAGGGATCCCTGTGGAAGGTTTGTCAGCCCGGAACCGTCACCGACAAAATATCCTGCCACCACGGAATCTGATGCGTGGACCGAAATTGCAGCAACGCTTCCGACGATAAGGACTGTGGTGTTCGAGATGTCAACACCGGTTAGGCTGCCATCCGCCACCTCACGTCCGGTGACCGCCTCTTCGGCAATGACGGGATTTGGAAAGCTGCCTGTCAACGAGCCACCTGCAGGTCCTGTCGGAGCGGCTCCGCCTTCAACTGTCCATGCTTTCAGCGCTACGGTGGTGGAGTCGGCGAATGGTGTATAGTTTGCCCGTTGTGCCTGGATGGCGTAAGGAACTGAGGTCATCGGCAGCCGAGGATCCAGCTCGTCTTGTTCATCGAATTCGACGGTCAGCCAGACGGGAATTGAAAAGTCAACCTGTCCGTCAAACGGTGTGACGGATCCCAGTAACACATTTAGCACACCGTTCTCCACCTGAACGGTCTGCAGCTCGCTCCATAGCACCATACCATTCGTCTCACTGTCGTACAGGCGGAAGGCGGCACTGTACTCACCGTCGGGAAACGGCTGACCCTCGGCATCCGTCACCGATCCTTGGAAAGAAATCACACCTGGCAGCGTTCCGGTCAGCACAAGCTCTTCAGCCTTAACATTAGGCGACGTCAATGGTTGCTTGGGAGCGTTGGAATTCTGAGGATCACTGCCCATGTGGGATGGACCTGCATTCGGATGTGCACAGACGACGATGGGAACCAACGGCAGGATGAAGCAGGTCAGTATTATGATCAACAAACGGATTGTTCTCATGGAGCCCTCCCACTGTTTTTTGGGAGTGTGAATATTCACGTTGTGGCATTACTTAAAGAGAGCTGGGTTGCGGTCTGTAAACGGTGATATGCAATAGAGATGTACCCCCGCAACGGAGCCTTCGCCGCACAACGGATTCAGAAAGCCGAATACGAAATATTAATTGATACAGTACTCAGCGTTTTGTTCAGTTATCCTAAACTTTACAATTAGCTCCAGGAATTCCAGTAGAAAAATCATTAGATAGAAAAAACGAGAGGCAACTGATTATACAGACTTGGTGAACATTCATTTCTATAACAGTCATTTCCATAACTGATGTATTGCAACTTCCGTTCGCTGATACACGAGAAAACAGATCAAGATGACAACGTTGAGAGGCAAATGTTTGGAGTATCTAATATTAAACCATGGACCAGTCTGATATTTGTGACGTGGGTCACCAAGCGAAAAATACCAAGGGCTCGAGAGAAACGCATTTCCAGGGAGTAAAGTATTGATTATTTCGCAGATAGATAGTATGACAAGGTTGTCATTCAAGCGTGGTTGGTGATGTGAACCGTAACGCGAGGCGTGCATGAGTGGAGTGTGTGGCGGCAGGCGAGAAATTCTCGGTATCAAGGTAACCAGGCCAAGCGCCGAAAAATTCAAGTACTTAACAAACTTTTCAACAATTCGCTGGCACGGTCCGCCTCTTCCTTGGTTGATTCAACAAATTCCTGCGGACTCATTTCAGAGGGCCAGACCTGTCCGCTGATCACATTCCAGGCGGGGTCCTCGAGGAGCGGATAGGAATCATCTGCAACATCCCCCTCGTTCAGCCACATGCCATGATGCTTGCTGATCCTGTTGGAGAGGTGGACGATCGCCACGTCGAGGTAATTGGCGTTCTCCCGGTATGGGGCGTGATGGTAACGGATCATCGCTTCCAGGGCTTCCGGCAGTTCCCAGCGGGTTGAAAGGTAGCCGCCGATGGCGGAATGGTCGATCCCGAGAACTTGGCGCTCAGCCATCCGTGGCGTCACTTTGTTCTCGATTGAATAGGTGAGAACCTTGTTGTATTCAGTCGGAAAATGGGCCGCCAAAAGGACTCTGCCGAGGTCGTGAAGAAGGCCCCCGGTGAATACGTCCGCATTGGTCGCAAGTTTCAGTTTGTTCACGAGGTACTGTGCCAGCAGTCCCGTCGAAACGCTGTGCAGCCAGAAACGGTCTGACTGGAAACGTGGAGGCATTTTCTCCGTTGGAAACGTGTGGACAATCGCCGCTGTCACAAGCAGACGGGTCACCTCGCGCAGCCCGAGCATCACCAGAGCGGTCTGCAACGATTCGATTCTGTGGCTGAACCCGTAATATGCGGAATTGGCGATTTTGAGGATGGTTGCAGTCAGGGCGGGATCATACTTCAGGATGTCTTTCAGTTCACCGATGTTGCTCTCAGGGTTCTGGGCGATCATCATCGCCTGGGCGTGAACCTGGGGGAGAATCGGCAGATCTTCCGCCTGTTCAAGGCGGAGCATGAAAGAATCGGGTTCCGATAGGGTACTCATACGATGATCCTGTCACTGATTTTCGTTTTTCAACGGACGGAATGTGTTCAATTGTCACATCCGTGGGAATCTGCACTCACAGGTCGGGCGAGCGAAAGGGAGAGGCTTGAAATAGGGAATTTGAATCCCTCGAGAAGGGGTTACCGGAGTCACTGTTTGAAGGGGTGAGAAAGGCCTCCGTATATTCAAATTGCTTGAAGCAGAAGGGCGTTTCTCAAAAGCGGTTAACGGACCGCTTGTGAAGAAACCCACATTTTCAGGAGATGGATCATGGCCTACGATCAAGCGGCGCTTGAGTATCACTCGAAGCCGACTCCAGGCAAAATTAAAGTCGTGCCCACCAAGCCTTGCGCCACCCAGCGGGACCTGTCGCTGGCATACACGCCGGGGGTTGCGGTTCCCTGCCTTCATATTGCGAAAAACCCGGAAGATGCCTACAAGTATACGTCCAAGGGCAACCTGGTTGCGGTGGTTTCAAACGGCACCGCCGTGCTCGGCCTCGGTGACATCGGCGCTCTTGCCGGCAAGCCGGTGATGGAAGGAAAAGGCGTCCTCTTCAAACGTTTTGCGAACGTTGACGTTTTTGACATCGAGCTCAACACACACAACGCCGATGAGATCATTCGTGCGTGCGAACTGCTCGAACCGACCTTCGGCGGCATCAACCTCGAGGACATCAAGGCTCCCGAATGCTTCCATATCGAAGAGACCCTCAAGGCGCGTCTGAACATCCCGGTTTTCCACGACGACCAGCACGGCACGGCGATCATCTCGGGGGCGGCGTTGGTCAATGCCTGTGAATTCAACGGCAAGGACATCGGCAAAATCAAGCTGGTGGTCAACGGCGCCGGTGCCGCAGGGATCGCCTGTGCGAAATTCTATGAATCCCTCGGTGTGAAGCATAGCAACATCCTGATGGTCGACAGCAAGGGTGTGATCTACGAGGGCCGCGAGGACATGGATCCCGCGCATCCGAAATACAACAAGTACAAAGCCTACTTTGCAGCCAAGACCAAGGCGCGCAGCCTCGAGGATGCGATATCCGGCGCGGACGCATTCAGCGGGGTGTCCGTAGCGAACGTGGTAACGAAGAAGATGGTCCAGTCCATGGCCAGGAACCCGATTATCATGGCGATGGCCAACCCTGACCCCGAGATCACCTACCCGGAAGCCATTGAGGCCCGCAAGGATGTAGTCGTGGCTACCGGCCGCAGCGACTACCCCAACCAGGTGAACAACGTCCTCGGCTTCCCGTTTATTTTCCGGGGTGCGCTGGACGTCCGCGCCACCGCGATCAACGAGCAGATGAAGATCGCCGCTTCAAGGGCGCTGGCCCAGCTTGCCAAAGAGGACGTTCCCGACAGCGTCCTCCATGCCTACGGCGTCAAGAGCATGCATTTCGGCAGGGAGTACCTGATCCCGAAACCGTTCGATCCCCGAGTGCTTACCTGGGAGGCTTCCGCCGTGGCCAGGGCCGCAGTGGAAACAGGAGTAGCCCGCAAGCAGATCACTGACTGGGATGCCTACCGTGATCACCTCGAGGAGATGCTCGGTGCGGAACGCCGCATCATCCGCCGGCTTGTTCACGTTGCCCAAAAGGAAACCAGCCGCATTGTTTTCGCGGAAGGCACGGACGAGAAGGTTCTCCGTGCGAGTCAGATTCTCCTCGACGAGAACATTGGAACCCCCGTACTGCTCGGCAACGCGGATGAGATCGAAGCGAAGAAAATGGAGTTGAGTCTCCCGTTGAAAGGAGCGGAAATCATCGAGCCGAGAAAATCCGCACTGATCGACAAATACGCGGACAGGTACTATCACTTGCGTCTGCGGAAGGGCATCGATCAGACCCAGGCGCTGCGCGACATGCGACAACCTTTCTATTTCGGGCCGATGATGGTGCGGGAGGGAGACGCCGAGGTGTATATCTCGGGACGCACCAACTACTATCCCGCCGCCATCCGTCCGATGCTCACTGTCACCAGCGACCTGAAGACACACGGTGTCGTTGCCGGCGTATACATGCTGGTGATCAACGACCAGACCATTTTCCTCACCGACACTGCCATCAACATCGATCCGTCTTCAGAACAGCTTGTGGCAATCGCGGAGGATGTGCATGACCTCGCGGCGGATTTCGGCTTTGAGCCCCGAATTGCGCTGCTATCGTTCAGCAACTTCGGCACTGTCCGTCACGAGAAAACGTTGAAGATCCGAAAGACGGTCGAGATGCTGTGGGAGAAACACCCTGACTGGCAGGTGGACGGCGAAATGCAGGCCGACACCGCGGTCTCCAGCGAACTGCTGAAAGAACACTTCCCCTTCAGCAAGCTGACCGGCAGAGCAAACTGCCTCGTTTTCCCGGACCTGAACAGTTCAAACATCGCGTTCCGTCTGCTCGGCGCACTCGGTGAAGCGCGGACGGTCGGGCCGATCATCACCGGGGTCGGCATCCCGATGCACGTCCTTACCAGCGACAGCTCGGTCGATGACATCGTCAACATCGCTGCCATTGGCGTGGTTCAGAATCGCCGGCTTCAGGAAGCGAACGCCAATGCAAAAACGGCGAAAAAGAAGGTGTCCAAAAAGTCTGCGAAGAAGGCATCAGCGACGAACAAACTGGCGAAAAGGGTGAAAAAAGCTGTTACCCGGAAGCCACCGGCGATGAAATCCACCAGGGCTACCGCAGCAGCTCCGAAGAAGCGTGCAAAGAAGAAGTAGCGAATGATCCGATTGCATATCCTGCCCCCGTCTTGCAGTAGGCGGGGGCTTTTGCTGATTGCCCTTTCGTGTGAAGATTTGTCTGTGCGGTTACATTCCAAACCTGAGTTCGGCACCGGAAGAGTTCGTAGATCGAATATCATTCTTGCACGGACGCGGGGTTTTTCCTACGTTACCGGACGCGTTTGTGCACCCTTCGGGTTGTGCGAATGCGCGCCCCCCGGAGCACCCCCCCTGCTCGGGGGGTCTTCTTTGTGATCCCTTTCAGCAAACGATTCAGGAACCCGGATACTGGAAAACGGAAATGAATCTTGCCATGATGCCCGAGATTCTTGAACCGTCCGGGCACCATTGCGATGCCATGAAACACTGGGAGAACGCGGCTCGCGGGGTCACGTCGGGTTCGTGAAAAGCTAATCAATGTGAAGGTTTTCAACCTTCCGTGTGCCTATTTTCTCCACAGATAGACCGTAAAAGAGCGGTCCGGCAGCGGAGAGAGCTATGGCCAAGGATGAGCACCTCATCGAAGCCGAACTCCTCGCCTATATCCGCTCGGTGGGAGGCACCGAGTCGGAATGGTTTGTTGCTGCTGCTGTCAGCGCGAGGGAGTGCTTGTTCGAAAAGCACGGTGTCGTGCGCGATGAGGATCGCTGGATCTACCGTAAGGCGTTGACCACCGATGTCGCCCGCCGGGTTGTCGATTACCTGCGCAACGAGTTGGGAACTGATGGTGTCGACTGCGGCGAGAACGGCATCGAACGGCTCTTCGTCTG
>JAZDLX010000047.1:0-32816 GCA_043801585.1 bacterium
CACATCAACGGAATTGAGAGCTTCTGGGGCTACGCGAAATCTCGTCTTGCCCGCTTTCGTGGAGTGCCTCGAAACACTTTTTATCTGCATCTTAAAGAATGTGAGTTCCGCTTCAACAACAGACGCGAAGATCTATACCAACTGCTCTTGAAAATCCTTCGCGATAATCCCCTGTTCTAGGGATGATCCTTAATTTATCCACGATAAAAAACGCCGCCTCCCATTTGGAAGACGGCGTTGTATTTTCATCGAAACAATCAACGGCCAACCTTGCGGCGCTTGATCTCCAGCGCCTGCCACCCCTTCTTCGTCATCACCATCAAGTGGGTGTCGGTGGTGCCATCGAGGTTGTAGGTGTGTTCCTCGTTGCGCTTGCGCACCGTGGTCATCGACATCGAAACCTGGGGAGTGCGCGGCTTGCGGTGGCGCGTAACCGACTGCAACGATTTCTTCGGCGCTTCGCCCCTTTGGCGCGGGATGTGCAGGGTCGGGCGGCGCTTCTCCTTGACGCTCGCGAATTTTTGCACCACGAGCTGCTTCGAGATGCCAAAATGCTCGGCCATCGCATCGGGCCCGAGATCCTCGTAATGCTGAAGCAGGAAGTTTTCGTCCTCTTCGGTCCAGTGACGAGGGCCGACCTGAAGCTGCTCCGCCTCGCTCATCCCCTTGTCCGGAACCAACTCAGCGGCCTTGTGCTTGATCTTGCCGTACTTGACCCGAACAGCCTTCTTGGTCACCCCGAAATGCTTCGCCAGTTCGTCGAGGGACATCGTGTTGTAGTTGGCGAGCAGGTAGCGCTCGTCATCCTCGGACCATTTGCGGGGACCGCGCGGCTGGTTTCCCGGCGCCGGAGTCGGCGGTTCATCGGGAGCCTTCTTGGCGAGCTGGTGAAAATCGGGACGGTCGCGCAATTTCCCGTATTTCACACGGACGGCCTTCTTGGAAACGCCAAACTGCTTCGCCAGCTCCTCAATGGGAACCTTGTTGTAATTGGCGACGAGATACGCCTCGTCTTCCGGGGTCCACTTCTTCGGCATGATCACTCCTTATGAAAACCCGTATAAAGCGGCGTGAAGATGGGGCCGTAGAGAGCTCCGGAGCAAGGAGGAGAGATAAATCGTGGTCTCCTAGAGACCGATTTCGCTTCGTAGTTGTCATAGCAACCAACGGTTTTTTCAGCTCTTTGCGGCTGCGAGCGACCAAATCAATCTTCCGTTATGGAGGCAGGTTTTGAAAATCGCACTTGCTTTCAACAACCGGTTCAGTTATACTTCAAACAGCAAAACGATAATTGCTTATTCGTTTTATAGTTTTCCCGTTTAGTCGTTTTACTGTCCTTGGAGTAAAACATGGAAGATCAACAACACAATGCATCCGCCCTGTCCGATCAGCCTTCGCAACCTCTGACTCCCGAGGAGCGAGAGTACGCCAAACGCGTGCAGTTTTTCCAGGCCGCTGAACCGCTTTTTGAACGGTTTGGATACAGGAAAACGACGGTCGAGGAAATCTGTGAGGCGACACAGGCTTCCAAACGCACGTTTTATGAACTTTTCAAGGATAAAGCCGACATCTTCATCCAGCTTCTGCTTCACGTCACCAATGAGATGATCGAGGATTACAAGGTGCGTAATACTCCTGAATCCACGGCAATACAAAGACTTAACCTCTATCTGGACGCCTATATGGACACGGTGCACAATCGGCCGGTTTTTCGTCTCATCCTGGAAGATCCGAAACTGCTGCAAAAACTGACCGGCGGGGGGGAAACGGGCACAGTGCAGATCATGGAGAGCGTGCAGGCCTTCACTGAATTGATTCAGTATGGCATCGAGACTGGAGAATTCAGACCGTTGAACCCGGATGTGATCACCTGGGTGATCCACGCGCTGATGGATGGTCTTTATCTGCTTGGATCCGAGATGGAACCGAGTGAGGGATATATCGATACCCCGGAGTTCGAGCAGGAAGTACGCGCCTTTATCCTGAACGGACTGGGTGTCCGGGTTCCCGGTGTTTCGGAACAGCACCAGCAATGACACAAGGGCTGTCATCTCTCATCCACGCAATGTGACAGAAGTGTCACCAGGAATGTCCAGCTGTCCATTGCAGGGTGAAGAGTCGGGATGCACATCTAAGGTTGCGGAGATGGTGATGAGCAACGGTAAACACTGGTCGTACCCACTGGCAAAAGTCACCACCGGGAGGCCGGGCCTGATTCTCCTCGTAATCTTCGTGATCACAGTGATAGCTGGATGGTTGTCGAGCGGGCTGACGGTCAACATGCAGATGGCGAACATGCTTCCCTCCAGTTCGACCATCGCGCGCAATTACCTGGACATCTCGAACCGTTTCGCTGAGAACAACACTTTGATCGCCATCGAAGGGCGGCGCGACTCGATTGTCGCATTCGCAGAGGCAATCGAACCCCGCCTGCACGAGATGGAAGACCTGTATAACGTCCAAGCCCGGTTCCCCGTCGATTACACCTTCGCCCACGGTCTGATGCTGCAAAAGCCGAAAGACCTCGACCGTTCCCTGCAGTCCCTTGACGACCCCAGCCTGATCGGCGTTCTGCGCGGCATCAACGACGACTATGAGCGGGAATACTCCGACGACGAGGGAAATTTGAAGCGGGACGAAATCCAGATCGCTCATTCGATGCTTGGCACCCACCGCTCACTTGAAGTGCTGCTCGCCAATCTCGAGGGTCAGCCTGACGCACCCCCCATCGAGGAGGCTGTGGACGCATGGCTCGTCGGCGATCCGTGGAACCTCTCCCTCGACCGGAGGATGCTGCTGATCACCATCGCGCCTCAATCCGGATTGATGGAACAGGAGGGATTGATAGCCACGGCGGACCACCTGGAAGCTCTGTTGGCTGAATTCCGTCCCAAGTTCCCCGGAGTGGAGGCCAACCTGACGGGAAACGGCCCCCTCCAGCGTGATGAAACGAACAGCATGAATCAGAACACCATCCTGCTCTCGCTCGTCGCATTGTTGCTTGTTTACCTGCTGCTGGCCCGAAACTGGCACGGATGGCTGATCCCGATTCTCGCTCTGCTTCCGTTGATTGTTGGTATCGTCTGGACGATGGCAGGTGTGCGGCTGCTGTTCGGCACACTCAACATGTTCACCGCGATGATCATGCTGATTTTGATCGGCCTCGGCATCGATTTCTCCATCCATCTGGTCAGCCGTTACTACGAGGAACGCGCAGCGGGCAGTTCCATTCCGGATTCCGCCGAGCGGATGCTGGGAAACACGGGCAAGGGCGTGCTGACAGGCGGGTTGACCACGGCGGCCGCCTTCCTCTCGCTGATGGTCGCCGACTCACGCGGGATCTTCGAACTGGGAGTTTCTGCTGCCCTTGGTGTCGTACTCACGCTGGTGGCGGTGTTCATCAGCCTGCCAGCCCTGCTCGCTCTGCGTGACGTGGTTTTCGCCGGAGCCCATGCGCGAAAGCACCACCTGGGCAAAAGAATCTATTCGCACGGTTCCAGGGTGGGTCTACCCTCGATCGGCAACATCGCCGCCTGGTCCTATCGGCACCGGATCACCACCCTCACTCTTTTCTTGATTCTCGTTGCACTGGCAATCTGGGGCGCTTTCCGCAATGAAATCCTTTTCGACTGGCTCGAGATGGAACCGGACGGATTGAAGAACATCCAGCTTCAACGGGAGATTCCAAATCGGTTCGGTGTCACCGACCAGGGAGCCTGGTCGGTCGCAGCCGATCTCGAGCAGGGACGCAAAATGGCGGAAGAGTACAAGGACCTGCCCGCAGTTGGCGACGTCTCGACCCTCTCTGACCTGCTCCCGGCTCCCCAATGGATCGACAACAACCGGGCACAGTTGTCGGTATTCCGCAGTCGGATGATGCAGAGGTCCGTGAATGAACGCATCGGCGGTGACTGGTCGGACGAACTCGGCGGGGAGATCGACCGTCTCTGGGACAATCTCGACCTGATGAGCAACCTCGCGTTCCAGTCAGGGATCGACCGCGTCGTCCGGACGATTGACGATATCACCGGCTACAACAGCGAGTCGGACACGACCGACGAGAGCGCCCTGATGCCGCGTCTCTCGGAACTGCTCACCTCAGGCGTCGATCCGGCAGTTGCGAACAGCGTCGCCAGGCGTTGGCGGACGGCGATGCGAGCCCGATTGATCGGCATGTCAAATCCGGTTCCCCCGACGCTCGCCGACGTTCCTGACGCTTACCGAAAGGCATTCCTGCCCCGGACGGGAAATGGGATTCTCGTGCTGGTCAATGCCCGGCGCTACCTTTTCAACCGTGAAGCGATGGAAACGTTCCATAACCAGATCGAGACCATCGACCCGAACGCAGTCAGTTCACCACGTCTCACCATCGCAATGATGGATGAGACCATCCGTGATGGCAGCGAAGGTGGAATCGTCGCCCTGATCGCGATTGCGCTGCTCCTGCTGCTCCATTTCCGCGGTCCGCTGGGCCTGCTCGCGATCCTTCCCCTGATGGGTGGATCGGCAATGATGCTCGGTGCGCTCTACCTGGTTGGAATCAAGTACAATTTCATGAACCTGATCGCCGTCCCGATCATTCTTGGGATCGGAATCGACGATGGCGTCCACGCACTGCACCGTTGGCGGGAAACGTCCGGTTTCGGCGCCGAACGAATTCGCGAGAGTTACAAATTCGTCGGACGTGCGATTCTGATGACCAGCCTGACAACCATGATTGGTTTCGGCAGCCTTGGATTCTATGCCCTGAAAGCCATTTCAACGTTCGGCATTTTCCTCTTCTTTGGCGTGGGTTTCTGTTTTATCACTTCAATCACCGCCCTCCCCGCAATGATTGGACTGGTTCAGGAGCGGCGTTCGCAGGTCATTTTGAAGGATGTCGAGACTGCGGCATCCTGATCGTGCTTCAGGAAGAAGGAGTTCATCATGCAATCGGCACATCGGAGCTGGGCTTCTGCGATAACACGTCTTGCGACAAGGCAAACGGGTTGGATGCTCCTGGCAGTTGTTGTGGCGACAGTAGTCGCCGGGGTGCTTTCGGAAAAGCTGCAAATGCGGCTGAATTTTGTCGATCTGCTGCCCGAGCACAACAAAGTCGCCCAGCAATTTCGCCACGTCCAGGAATTGTACCCGGAGCCCTCCATCGTGATGGTGATCCAGGGAGAACGCGACGACATCACGAAGGCCGCGGATTCCCTCTCCGCCATCGTCAGCGGTGTTGACGGCATCTACAACGTCGACAACCAAATTCCGGTCGATTGGATCATCGACCATGGCTTCGTGCTGATGAAACCGAAGGACTTCGACCGGATGCTGCGTGTCTTTTCCGACCCGTCTCTGATCGGCACCCTGCGCGGATTCAACGACGACTACGAACGTGAGTACACGGACAGCGAGGACAATCTCCGCCGCGACGAGCTCCAGGTGGCGCGTTCCCTCCAGGGTGTGCAGCGCAGCCTTGAAGTGCTCGAAGCGAATTTGAAGGGAACTCCCGGCGCTGCACCCGTTTCGGAGGCGGCCAGGGCGATGCTGGTCGGAGAACCCTACCAGCTCAGTCTCGACCGCAAGATGGCGATGGTTCTGATTTATCCGGATGTCATCAGTTTCAAGGACACGGACAAAGCGCTGGCAATCTTTCGAACCGTACAGGAGGCCGTCGCGCCTTTTCAATCCGCACATCCGGAAGTCAAGGTAGAATTCACCGGAATTGGTCCCATCGGACAGGCCGAGATGAGTTCGATAGGGACATACACTTACGTGCTGACGCTGATCGCACTGATTCTGATTTATCTGCTCATCGCCCGGAGCTTCCACGGCTGGGTGCTGCCGATGCTCGGCACGATTCCTCTTATTGTCGGTATCATCTGGACGATGGGCACATTGCAACTCGTCTTCGGCACGCTCAACATGATGACCGTAATGATGGGACTGGTTCTACTCGGACTGGGGATCGACTTTACCATCCACATGCTCGCACGTTACAGCGAAGAACGCAGCCAGGGAGCGGACCTTGAAACAACTCTGGACCGTACGATCGGCGACACCGGAACGGGTGTGCTGACGGGGGCCCTGACAACCGCCGCGGCGTTCTTCGCGCTGATGATCGCGGACACAAAAGGCATCTTCGAATTCGGGTTCGCGGCGGGAATCGGAGTCCTTATAACCCTGATGGCCATTTTCATCGCCTTGCCGCCGCTTCTCGTCCTTCATGAAAAATTCGTTTTGCGAAGGGGGCATGAACTTCACTTTCCCACCCAGGCACGCACCGGGTTTCCAATAATCGGCAAAATTGCTTCCGGAAGCTGGCACCACCGTTTTCCCGTGTTGATCGTTTTCTTCATTCTTGCGGGGCTGTCGCTGTGGGCCACTACCCACACCCGGTTCGAGTACGACTGGATGAAACTCGAGCCGCAGAAAGAGCCATCCGTGCAGCTTCAAAGGATTATCCCGGACCGCTTTGGAACTTCTGACCAGGCGGGGTGGGTGATCTCGCCGACCGTGGAAGCGGCCCGGGAGACCAAGGAAAAACTCCGCAACCTCCCCGCAATCGGTGATGTGATCGCTATCAGCGACCTGATTCCCGCACCAGGAAGGGTTGATCAATACGCTCCCAGGCTTGCCGTATTCCGCAGCTCGCTTGAAGCGAAAAAGCCAACAGCATGGAAAGAAGACGACGCAACGCAACTCGCCACAGAAATATCACGCCTCTGGGATAACCTCGATCTGATGAGCAACATCGCCTTCCAATCGGGACTGGACCGTGTCGTCAGGGTGATCGACGAGATGACCGGATACCGTAGCGAGACGAATTCCACAGACCCGGATGCCCTGTTGCCACGTTTGTCCGCAATGCTTGAAGCGGGTGGCGATCCCGACCGGTCATCTGCGACCGCGAGGGATTGGGAAGCGGCGATGAAGCAAATGTTGATCCGCATGACAAAGGGCGGCGATGCAACGGTCGCGGATCTCCCCGGGACGACGCGCAAGTCGTTCCTCCCCCGCGGGGGGGAGGTCAACGGTCCCTACATGACGATGGTCATTCCCCGCAAATACGCCTGGACAAAAGAGGCCGTGGATCGTTTTATCGATCAGACAAGTCCCGTGGCTCCGGACCTTGTCAGCAACCCGTTACTCTTCATCGTAATGATTCGTGAGACATTGCTTGATGGACGTAACGGCAGCATCCTGGCCTTTTTTGTTATTCTGATCCTGTTGCTCATTCATTTCCGTGGACCGATGGGACTTCTCGCTACGGTTCCGCTGATCGGCAGCGCTTTGATGATGCTCGGGGTGATGCACCTGTTGGGAATGAAGTACAATTACGTCAACCTGATCGCAGTGCCGATCATCCTCGGAATCGGCATCGACGACGGAGTGCATGCCCTGCACCGCTGGCGCAAGGAGAACACATTGGGGGCTCAACGGGTAAACGACGCGTACCGGCACGTCGGCCGGGCGATCCTGTTGACAAGCCTGACGACGATGATTGGATTCGGCAGCATCGGCCTGTATGAAATGCCCGCCATGTCCAGTTTCGGTACGGTCCTGTTCCTCGGTGTCGGATTCTGTTTTATCGCCTCCGTGATCGTACTCCCGGCGGTGATGCGGGTGCTGCTGCGCGAGCACAAGAAAGGTGATTCATCGATGGACACAACCAAGAGTGCCACCACGGTCGGCATCCTGCTGCTGGCACTCGCCTTGACGTCCGGGACGGCAAAAGCACAGGGAGCGAACGAAGGTCAGGAATGGTTGAAGAAACTCGACGATGCCGAACGCGTGGATCACTCCTACGGAACGTTCAGCCAGACAATTACCACATCGACAGGCGCCCAAAGAACGTTGAAGGCAAAATCCTGGTCCGCGGAAAACGGCGACCTGCAATTGATGGTGTACATCGCTCCGGCACGTGTGGCCGGGGACAAGATCCTGCAGCGTGACGGCGGCGACAATATCTGGTACTACATGAAACGCCGCGATGTCACACGCCATTTCGTCGGCACAGCCCGCCGGCAAAGCGCGATGGGTTCGGACTTCTCCTACGAGGACATGGCACAGGGCGACATGACCAAGGACTACACCGCCGAAACGCTCGGACAGGAAACGCTGGATGGGGTCGAGTGCATCAAGCTGAAATGCACGCCAACCGAATCAGGTCCGAGTTACAATCACATTATCATCTGGGCAGGGCTGGAGGATCACCTGACAAGAAAGATCGACTATTACGACGAGAGCGGACTGCTGAAAACTCTGACGATCTCCAATTTCCAGATGATCGACGGAAGGAAAATGGGGATGTCCATGGTGATGAAGAATCAGCGTGAAGGATCGCAGACAGTGATCGAGCAGCATGAGGTGTCGCTGAAAACAGTACCCGATCTGCAGCTTTTCACCAAGTCCGTCCTGACACAAGAGATTCAGTAAGCTGGACAACCAAAACACTGTGCAGAGAGGCACCATGAAATACGTTTTACTAATCGTGATAGCCGGCGCGATCCTGCTCGCCATGCAACCTTCCAGTGCTACGGCGCAGCCCAAGTTTTCCGGGTATTTCGAGCATACACTCCAGGTCGATTACGCAAAACGTGCCAACACTGAGACAATTCTCGACGTTTCCAAGCTGCGCCTGGACATCGGAGCGGGCGGCGGCGAAGGCATGTTCGAATTCCGCGGAAACCTCAACTATATCCAGTACCACACCCGGGTCAGCTATGACATCACCCCCTACCTGCCCGAGGATCTGGTCAACACCTTCAGGCTTGCCGGATTGCCGACCACTTTTCCTCTCGACGAGAGCAGGTTCTACCTGGATAACGCGTTCTTTGCAATCAACAAGGACCACCTGCGTTTTCGGGCAGGCAAGCAGCAACTCAGTTGGGGGACGGGCTACAGTTTCAATCCCACGGATCTGTTCCACAAAAAAACGCTCGTCGATCCCACCTACGAGAAAGAAGGTGTCACCGCCCTGCGTCTGGATCTCCGCTGGGGTGTCGGCGGACAACTCACAGCCATCATGGCGCCCGCCCAGACGTTCGATCAAAGCGGGTATGCCATCCGTCTCGGGACACATGCGGACGCTATCAGTTACGACGTTGCGATCACGGCGCACCGTATGGTGGACTCGACGAAGGTCGATCCTCTCGCGTTTAGCCCCCTGGTGCAAAGGCGTGAAGCGCTCGGACTCGAATTTTCGGGACCGTTGCTCGGGCTTGGTTTCTGGTTCGAGGGAAACTACAATTGGATGGAGAAAGAAGACGATTTTTTAAGGGCGGTATCCGGACTCGACTACACCCTCGAAAACGGACTGTACGTAATGGCCGAGGGAATGATCAACATGCGCGGGCAATGGGAACCTCCCTATACCGTGCAGGATTGGCTCAGTTACCTGGTTTACGGCGAACCGGTTGGCCGCGGGTGGGTGCTGGCCGGGATTTCCAAGGATCTGACTTCCCTCACATCGGGCGCCTTGTACGTCTTCTCGGGATATGACGGCGGGGTGATGATCAATCCCAGATTCTCATGGTCCGTTGCCCAGAACGCCGATGCGGAATTCTTCGGTGCGGTTACGACAGGCCCGGATGACGGCGCATTTCCGCCGGGTCTCTATTCCGGCTTCGCCCGGGTTACTGTGTACTTTTGAAACGCTGCCGCACTAAAAGGAAAGCCGCTCCCGAAGATTCGGGAGCGGCTTGTTTCTTTATCACCAGCCTCTACCTGGTGGCACTCTGAACGAAGATGTACAGCGTTGCGATCTGCACGATGAAGGAAACTATACTCTGTATTCTATCCCAGTTTCTTCTCTCTTCGAACTCCGGGATGAAGATCATGTCGCCACCCTTTACCTGCATGCTTTTGGAAGCTTTCAGCCACACACCCCGTTCGAAGGGCACGATTCGGGTGCGGCTTTTATACGCTATCTTGCTGAAGCCCCCCGCCTGACGTATATAATCGCGATAATTCCACCCAGCGACATAGTCATAATACCCGGGATGATTCACCTGGCCTGTCACCAGCACCAGTGTTTGTCTGCGTGGCACGGAAATAGTCAGGCTATCGAACAGAACGACGTTGTTCCTCTCCCGCTCCGGCCCTGAGCCTTGAAACGCCATAGCGAAATCCGTCGGAAGATAATCGCGGCGTTCACTCCAGAAATAAAGACGAAGAACTTCCGTGTCGATAAAGCGGTATGTTGGAAATTCAAGGGTATCAAGACTCAGTCCAACCTGTTGCCGAGGGTCTTGCTCTCGCCATTTCTTCCAGATTCGCGCTCCGTCCAACCAGGCATCATTGGTAAACCCACCTGCCATCGCGATCACATCGGAAAGACGTGACCTGCCGATGACAATGGGATAGATGCCGGGATGGAGAACTTCTCCTTCAACCCAGACCGCCCCTCGTTCGACATCCGTAAAGACATGGGGCACCTGTATCACGTCTCCCGGCAGCAGTTCCGGGCCGCGTTCATGATTGGCGCGAAATTGAATCAGACTCAGAGTGTCGCTGTGATACATTTGAGTCGATTCAAAGCGTGTGAGGATCACGACATCCTGGTTTTTCCAGAGAACTCCGCCCGCCAGTTCAATGGCATCGAAAAGGTGGTCGCCCTCGAGCCAGGGAAACGTGCCGGACGCAACAACTGCCCCACCAACGTTGATCGTCGGAACAATTGTGGGCTGTGGGTGGACAATCAAATAGTCGCCTGCCTTCAGACGAGGGTTCGCATCGAGGTTGCCGGAACGCTGATAGCGCAACAGGTCCACGTTCTCGGATTGACCGTCAAGATGTTGCAGGGTCGCTCGGCGAGGGCTGGCGTTTTCAAGAAATCCGCCCGCCAGATCGACGAGTACCGAGGAGCGATCCAACGGTGTGGCGATATACTGTCCGGGTACTTTTACTGCACCACCGATGGACACTCTCACACGGCGCATTTGGAGCAGGCCGAGGTGAACCCCCGCCCTTCCCTGGGACCATTCTTTCGAGAGATACGCCTGTGCCTGGGAGATCGTCATGCCCGCGATAGAAATTGGAGACATGTTGGGAACCACAAGACTCCCATCGGGGCTGATGGTTACCTGGAAAAAACCTCCCGTCTGACGCGGGATGCTGATCCCGAGGACATCCCCGGGTCCCAGTTCATAGGTATCGGGATCGATCGGAATGTCAACGGCAAACATTCCCTCGGCAGGCGTCTGTCTCGGAATCGTCTCCGCAGGGGTGCTGATCATGTTCCCCTGAGAAGCCTTCATCAACTGTTCAAGATCCTGAGCTCGGACTGCCTGAGAAACAGCCAGCACTCCGACAACAACAGCAACGACAACTGCGCATCGTGTCACGTTCATCGATAGGTCTTTCATGTCGTCAACCTTTTGGGAATGCCTTCATCTGAGAGGCTTTCCGATGGACAAGATTTAGACCTTTGAAGATGGCGCTTTTTGTACGATGGATCAAGTGAAAGGTGCGGGATGGAGACGCGAGCGTTGCTATGAAGTGAAGAAAATCAGGAACGCAGAAGTTTTACTGCCCAGGCGATACCACCGACAATCAGTGCACCCGAACCGAGAGCGAGGGCACCGAGGATTGAACCGAGGGATTGATCGACCGCGACTCCGGCGAGGGAACCAAGCCACTGTCCGATCAGAGGAATGAAATTGATCTTTCCAGACAGGAACTGCGCGGCACCTGCACATCCCACGCCAACTCCGATGGCGATCAGAAGGGTATCCATACTCAACCACGATGCGGTGCCGGCATTTCCAACCGCAGCACGGATCGAGGAAATGAGCAAGCCGTGAGGCATCGGCGAAGCTTTCATCCCACCGATCGCACGAACGAGGACCTCCTCGCGCTTTGCTTCAAGCGCAAACAGGGCATCCTCTTTCATCAGCAGAGTGATTTTGTGCGCGTCGGACGGCGACAAATCTCCACTCCGCCATGCAGGGATCTGAAAAAGCAGTGAGTCTTTTTCTTCCTGGCTCAACTTCACCTTGTCCTCCGGGAACCTGCGCCCCCAATCCTCAATCGACAACTCATTGATGTCTTTGTACTATTCAGGATAATCCCCCTTTTCGAGAATCTGCCGCAACGCAGCCCGGGCCCGGTGCAGATAGACTTTCACCGTGTTGATCGGACGATCCGACACCTGTGCGATCTCCTCAAGCGACAAACCCTGCCAGTAAAACATCACAATCATGGCACGCCATTCCGGGTGGATCCGTTCCAACCCTTTCATCACTGCGTCACGAGCCGCGACATCGTTCTCGATCCGTTCTCCGCTTGTGCTGTCATCCTCCGGCTCGAAGCCAACTTCTTCACCCTGACTCTCAAGGCTGAGGGGATGTGTTTTGCCCCCGGCAGTCAATCCATCGAGACAGACACGGTACGCGATTCGATAGAGCCATGTTGAAAGCTTGCTGGAGCCCTGAAACGACGGAAGCCCCTTCCAGAACCGGATCACGGTTTCCTGGAACAGGTCCTGGGCAAGCGCGTGATCGAGTGTCATCCGGTTAATCACCGTCCAGATGACTGGAGCATGGCGTTCTACAAGCCTGCGGAATGCCTGCTCATCTCCTGCTTGCGCCTTACGGATCCAGACCTCCTCGTTCAGCACACCCTCCCGTGCCTCCGGTGACCGCCTTGCAGTGCGATCTCCAGTACCGTCTCCAGCGCTCATTTCCTTTGACGATCCTGCAGTTGGATCGGTTACATCACGCTGGAGTCCCTTCAACCCGCACGCTGGGCCAGGAACTCAGAAATCCGGCATTTTCATGGAATGCACGTCTTGTGCGGGAAAGGAATGCCGTGGATAGTATAGTATTCAGAGGAATGGCATTACCAGCGCTGTCTCGAAGACTTACAGCCGAATATTCTCAAGCTCTCGAGATTGTCTTGCGCAGCACTGTACTGGCGTGTAACCTCCTGTGACAAATGTCCGTCCAAGGATCGGAAGCGGACAACTGTTCTGCCGGAAGGCCGGCGAGGAGGAACACAATGCCTGAGTTTGTCGGGACAACGGCGGTTATCGGCGTCATGATCCCCATCGTAGCAATGGTGATTGCTTTGATCATTGTCATTTATGGGTTTAACCGTAACTACAAGATCAAGTTGCTCGAGCACCAACTACGCATGGCGGCCATTGAAAAGGGGGCGGAGCTTCCTCCTTTGAATGTTGAAAAACCGAAGTCTGTATACCCTTTTACATGGCCCTTTGTTTTCATCGGATTCGGTCTTGCATTGGTGTTGATCTATGTTTTTGACCGTCACGCTGATTCAGAATCCCTTGGATTTGGCCTGGTTATTCTGTTCATCGGTCTTGGGCTTTTTGCCAGCCGATTTTACGGGGTGAAGAAAGCGCAGGTCGCGAACAAAGAGAAGGAACTCACCCCGGGATCTGTTGATCCCAAAACCACCAAGTGAATCCAAACCCTTGAAAGCAAATGCCCGTGCATCATCAGCCCGGGCATTTTTCTTACTGACAGCATCCAGACAGTTTAGAAGGCCGTTTCTGTCAATCAGTCTGGGAGCTCACCGCAACTCGTTCCATCGGTTCGTCGGTCCCTCTGCTGGTGGACGGAGAAATAATGGGATAAAACAAGTGTCGGGTCTCCATGCCGTCAAGACAGCATTCACGACCCGACACAACGAATTGATTCCCTTTTGGGATTGGCCCTTTATTCAAAGATAAATCAATTATTTAAGCGTTCGCTTCGCGTTCTAGGCGACGTTTTTCCGCCTCCAGCCAGAAGTGATAGATCAGCATGGCAAGGGTCATTGCCATTCCAACCGCACCAAAGAAAATCCAGGTGATCCAGGGGTTGTACTGATCCCAAAGGACCTTGGTCGCCTGGAAAGGATCGTTGATGCCGACAACGTTGTTGACGATGGTCGGTATCACTTCCGTCCGCTGAAGTCCATGTACAAACGTCTGATCAAGTCCGAGTTCCTCGATCAGATAACGGCGCCCCAGCATGTACTTGTCGCTGTAGGCCCCGTAGGTAATTCCGGACATCAGTCCCGCCAGCGACCAGCCGATGGCAAAGGGAATGTTGCTGTAGCCCATGTACAGCGCCTTTTTCTCGGGCGGAGCCATCAACCCTATATATTCGCTGAACTTCGGGCTGCACATCATTTCGCCAATTGCGAACAGGAAGATGCCGAAAACCACGATTCCGCCCACCGAATTGATTCCGGTGAAAACGAGGGCCAGGGTGCTGATCAGCATGCCCACCACCATCATCACAACGGGCTTGAATTTGCCCGTGATATACCCGATCAGAGGCATCAGAAGGACAATCGTTCCCGCGTCCACGTTGACCATGTACTCCGGAGGGACGTTTCCGAATTCATCCGCATTGATGAAGGAGAGGTGCAGGGTATGCTGAAAGAAATGGAGCAGCCCGCGACTGTCCACCCACTCCTGGATGAAGATCGGGAAGGTGTCGAAGAGCTGCATGAACATCAGCCAGAAACCACTGAAGATCAGCAGAAAAACCATGAACTTGGTGTCTTTAATCAGCGTCATCATACTATCCGCGAAGGTGGCAAAAGGTCCTTTCTCTTCCAGTTGCCCAGCCTCTCGCTTCGCTTTGCGGGTTTCGTCGCTGAAATCCTTGAGCAGGAAAATGGTCGGCAGGAAATTGACTGCCGTAAACAGGGCGGAAGCGAAGAAAACATACTGCCAATCGATGACACGCAGCTGGCCGGCGACGAAGGGTCCGATGAATCCGCCGATGTTTACGAGTTGATAGAAAAATCCCCAACCGAGGCTGCTGTTGCTTTCATCAACGGTATGGGCGAGCGTACCGTGAAGCGGTGGTTTGAAGATGGCGGTGCCGGTCGCCACCATAATGACTCCCCCAAGGAACGATCCGAATCCGTTCGCCAACCCCATCACGATGTAACCGGCAATGTTGATTGTGAAGGCGAGATAGAGCGATTTTTTATATCCGTAACGATCGCTGAAACCGCCGGTGAACATCGGCAACAGGGTTTGAATCAGCGCCCAGATAAAGAAGATGAAGCCTCGTGTCGTGTGTTCGAGTTCAAGTCCGCCACGAGCCGCCGCATCCACGATGTACAGACCGACAACCGCCCGCACACCGTAAAAAGCCAGTCGTTCAAACATCTCCATCATGTTTGCGACCCAGAAATAGCGGGAGAAGGACTTCAATTGTTCTTTGAATGTCAACTTTCTGCCCGTGGCGGTTTCGTTTCCTTGTGCCATGGCTTCAGCGTTCCTTCCGTTGCGTTGCCCCAGCTCACCGTACAGCCCATGCAGGCACGGTGTCCTTATCGTGAAGGGTTGATCGCGAAAGGTAAACACTGCCTGACGCGCTCACCAAAGCTCTTTTTCTTCCCCTACAAAGATTTCGATTTCGGCTTGATCGACCTTAGGTCAGTTAATTCTTCAGTGAGCCTTTGAGTAGAAAAATCCAAATTCTAAACTTATCTTTTGCTTCACTGCAAATTCTCCACGGGGAATCCATGAATCATGCCTGCAGACTTGTTCTCTTGACAGCACTCGTTGTTATTTCCATACCTCCTGCATCCGCGCAAATTCTCTCCCATACGATTTTCACGGATCAAAACCTCGACATCAGCGGCATCGTGACGGTTTTTCACTCTCCGGAACGGACCGTTTTTCTGACGGTTCACGACAGCAAATTTTCCTGGCAGAAGCGAGTCGGCGTTATCACCATCGACAACGATACCCTTGTCCACTCCGATGAGCTCGACTGGCCGGCCGGATTCGAGAAATTGACGGACATCGAATGCATCGCCCGCTGTCCCGGCGACACATCCTTTATCATGATGACAAGTCGTGGAAGGGGGCTGCACTTCCGCATAAATCAGGATTATACAGGAATCGAAGGAATTTCCGAGTTCGATCTTCCCCTTCCCAAGGAGATGGATCCTCAAATCGAGGGTTTTGCGATTTTCAATGCTTTCAACACCGTCTATGCCTTCTGGGGGGATCGCGGAAAAGACCGGCGGCCAGCCACTGTCTGGTGGGGCACCATAGACATGGATACCTATACGATTACCGTCGAGGACAGTACACTCATCTCCGTCCCCTGGCCGGACAAGGGTGAAGTCCGGCATCTCTCTGAAATGCGGATCGATTCCGCAGGTGGATTGTGGATCACCTCGGTGCGCGATGGCGGGAATCACGGCCCATTTGACAGCGCCATGTATATGGCTGGATTTTTCCACCCTTCAGAAGGGCATCAGCTTCGTTTCACGATCGAGCAATCACTGATTCCAATCCTTCGAATCCCGGCACACAAAGTTGAAGCTTTTGATTTTGTCCCCGGTCATCCGGGCGGAATCGTCTTTGGTACGGATGACGAGAAGTTTGGGTCAATTTTGATAAAAAACTGGTGAGTTTTGTGAACTGTATGGACGATGATCAAAACTGTGCGCCAGATCACAGACTCGTGCGACGACTCTACCGTCTCATGGAGAGTGCCCTTAGAGCAAATCGTATGCAAGCTATGATGCTTCAACAATTTGAAGTATCGACAGAATTTACGTTAGGCTAATCTAAACTGCTCCGTGAGGCTTATCGTATCCTCATATTTGGCATATACGTTATAGCATGATTTATCGGCACTACTGACCCAGATATCCACAGGAGCCAACAGAGATTATGTTGTCTAGCCTGCATCGTAGAACCATTGTGTGACGAGCGTATCTGCCTCTCCGGTGGGGTGGATACGCTTTACTCTTTTTATCACATTTTAGAGAGAGCAATTTTTATTGTTTCATGGCCGAAAAAACGGCCACAACGGGAGGTTCACATCCTATGCGACGTTTGATCGTGTTGCTGCTTGCCTTGGCCCTGCCAGTACTGGCTTGGGCACAAACGGGAACGGTTATGGGCACTGTTACTGCTGCCGGCACGGGCGAGGCCTTGGCTGCTGCTCAAGTGCAGATCGTCGGCACGACGATGGGAGCGGCATCGGATCTGGCAGGGGACTTTGTCATTATGAATGTCCCTGCCGGAACCCATACCCTCCGCTGCTCATTCCTCGGCTATAAGTTGGGCACCGAGGAATTCACTGTCAGCGATGGACAGACGGTGACGATTGATTTCCAACTTGAATCTGGATTCATCGCTCAGAAGGAACTGACGTTCTTCGCCAGCCGCGCTACCGAGCGATTGACGCCGGTTGCGTTCACCGACGTCGATAAGTCAGAAATCACCACCCGCCTCGGAAGCCGTGACCTGCCGATGGTACTGAACACCACGCCCTCCGTGTACGCCACGGAAGCCGGTGGCGGAGCAGGTGACGCCCGGATCAACATCCGTGGTTTCAACCAGCGCAACGTCGCCGTGATGATCAACGGTGTCCCGGTGAACGACATGGAGAACGGTTGGGTCTACTGGTCCAACTGGGACGGCCTCGCGGACGTCACAAGCTCGATCCAGGTCCAGCGTGGTCTCAGCGCGGTGAACATGGCTGTCCCATCGGTTGGTGGAACGATGAACATTCTCACCGATGCCGCTGCGATGGACCGTCAGTTCTCGTCAAAGACAGAGGTTGGAACGGCGGGCTTCCTGAAAGAATCCCTCTCCGCTTCAACAGGTTTGATGAATGGCAAGTATGCCTTCAGTGGAAGTGTTGTCCGCAAAGTTGGTGATGGCATCGCGGACAAGACCTTCACGGATGCCTGGGCCTATTTCGCTGGCATCTCCTATGTGATGAACGAGAACAACAAGTTCGACCTGACCTTCTTCGGCGCCCCACAGCGTCACGGCCAGCGTTCTTACATGGAGCCAATCAGCACCTTCAGTCATGATCTTGCCGAAACGAGCAAGGTTCCTGCTGCTGATTTCGACGACGAGCTCGGCTATAACTACAACCCCAACTGGGGTCCGGTCTCTTCGGACAACATGAAGGTTGCGAACAAGGAGTACTACAACGGCGCGGAACATGATGTGAAGCAGGACGACTTCCTGATGGAGCGTGAGAATTACTTCCACAAACCCCAGGGCAACCTGAACTGGTACTGGAAGATCAACGAGAGGATGAACCTCGCTTCAGTCGCCTATCTCTCCATCGGCAAAGGTGGTGGTACAGGCGGTTTAGGGCATTTCATCTATAATGATGAAGGCACCATCGATTTCGACGCTGTCATTCAGCGGAACCTCGATGTAACACCGGATGCCGACAACGAGCGTGCCGGTGTTACCGCCCTCCGCAACTCGGTAAACAACCACTTCTGGTATGGAGTCATCTCCAAGTTCAACTATCAACCCAACGACAACCTGAAAACCCAGGTCGGAATCGACATCCGCCAGTTCAAGGGCGATCACTTCCGTGAGCTCCGCAACCTGCTTGGTGCGGATTACTGGGATGACTACGGCACGAAGAAGGGTATTGGCGACAAGTACAGCTACGACTTCTCGAATTTCGTCTCATGGATGGGTGGATTTGCCCAGGCCGAGTATGTCATGAACGACCTGACCTTTGTCGGAATGGCGGGCGTGTCCAGCGTCGGTTACAAGCATGAAAACTACTACGGCGACCTCGATGGACTCAAAGTTGAACCTGATGCCATCCTGGGCTACCAGGTCAAGGGCGGCGCGAACTACAACGTCAATGACCAGGTGAACGTGTACGGTAACTTCGGTTACCAGAGCAAACCACCGATCTTTGACGGTGTCATCGACGACGGCAACGGGACCTTCAACGCCGATCCGCTGAACGAGAAGATTATCGGCTTTGAACTGGGCACTGGATACACCGGCATGGCTCGTAAACTGAGTGCCGATGCCAACATCTACTACACGCTCTGGAATGACCGGACCTGGAACTATTACTACACCGATCCGAACACGTTTGAGGAGTTTCTCTACACGTTGGAAGGTGTGGACGCCGTTCACTCCGGTTTCGAACTGACCGCCAGGTATCGTCCGATTCAGATGTTTGAGGCGGACATAATGGCCAGTATCGGCAACTGGATCTGGGCGAATGATGTGACTGCGACGTTCCGTCCGGAATCCAACCCGACTGATGTTCAGACAGTTCACTTGTACATCGACGGTCTGAAGGTCAGTGACGCGGCTCAGAGCACCTACTCGGTTGGTGGTACGTTCTTCCCGATGCGGGGCACCTACTTGAACCTGACGTGGAAGTTCTACGACCAATACTACGCAGCGTTCGATCCCACGAACCGTGACGATCCGACGGATACGGCACAGCCGTGGAAGGCGACCAACTATGCCCTTGTCGATCTGCATGCCGGCTATGATGTCCCGAACCCGTACAATCTGGGAGTCCATGTGGGTATTGATGTGTTCAACGTTTTGGATACCCAGTACATTTCGGACGCGGAAGACGGAAGTAATCATGGCCCTAGCACTGCGCTGGTTTTTGTCGGTCTCCCAATGCGCTATAACGTCAGCCTGACACTGACCTACTAAGCAGGGAATCCCGGATTCGAGAATCCGGGCTACACTGGCTTCTTCAGATGACGTCTAAGGGTCGGTCCCGAAGTGTCGGGATCGGCCCTTTTTACGCTCAATGGGAAAACTTGCTACGAAAAAATGTGGTAGCCCGGAATCTTGATTCCGGGGGAAAGAAAGACCGGGGTGGGAATCCCGGATTCGAGAATCCGGGCTACGTTGGTTTTGGGCGCACACCGGAACGTTCAATCCCGGGGTGCGACTGCCTGAATTCTCCCTTCAAGCGCCGGTGAGATCACACCAAGAGAACGGCAATGCTGTTCGAGCACCTGTGCATCCATCTGGTCGTGGTCGCTTCCAACGAGAACCACACCGCCAGCGAACACGTCAAAATCGTCCCCTCCTCTTAACAGGTAGTCGGGAAGAGCAGCCGTGTAGGTGCTGTCTTCGGCGAGAACCACTCCGTCGATGTCGATCCGTGTCACACGTGAACCGGCGGCTTTCCCCGAATCGTAGCTATACGTCAATCCTGACACCTGAAGCACCCGGTTCGGGTGGTTTTCCAGGTCACCCACACCGTGTTCAAGGGCTTTTCGAATCAGCGATCCTTTGATACGTACAACGCATACGCGATTTCCGAAGGGGAGCAGCGAGAGCACCCCGCGACGTGTCAATTCACCGGCGGGCAACGCTGCCCGAATACCACCGCCCTGAATCAGACCGATGTCGGAGTCCGTCGCCATTCGGAAGGCGTCGGCGATCAGGTTTCCCGCCATCAATTCGTTCAGGTACGCCTCCCTGCCATGGTACATCGCACTCTCAAGGGGTCTACTCAGGATTGCAACGGGTACATCAAGACTGTCCGAGAGCGCCTGCATGTACCTGTCGGCGAACTCCCGCAATCCTAGGTCTTCCGCCACTCCCGGTCCGATGCGAATCGCCTGCACCGACGGCGTGACCGTGCCGTCCTGATGGCGTGTCAGGTCGAGACGGATCATCGAGGCGAGGTTGCCTCCCGGAGAGGCGATGGGACGCTCCCCGACATACTGCACCATGCTGTGTGTTTCGTCTCGCTCCTCGGTCAAGATCGCCACGATTTCCGGCAGCGAGTCGAGGAGAGTAACATTGACGGCGAGTGACGTCTGCGTCAACGCCACGACAGCATCCATGCGCCTTCCACGAAGCTCCTCCAGGCCGTCCCGCGCCGCAGCGAGCAGGTCCCGCTGGTGCACGTTTGATCCGGGGGATGTGGTCTCCATCGCGTCGGTCAGTCCGATCAAACCGATCCGCAGGCCACCAGAAGTGATTACAAGTGTTCGAGGCAGTCCATCAAAAACCTCACCGAGGCTGTCTACAAGGTTTGTCGTAAACCAGGGAAACCGGCTTGCCGCCACCAGTTGCCGGGTCTGATCCGCTCCGAAATCGAAGTCATGCTGGCCGAAGGTCGCGGCATCCACGCCAATGATATTGAACGCCTCGACAACGGGCATGCCGTGAAACAAGGCTCCGAACAGAACTCCCCCCGCGAGGTCGCCTCCGAACAGCAGTTGGGCGTCTTTCCGTCCACGCCGCACGTGATCGACAACAGTTTTCAGCCGGGCGACACCGCCGCGGTCACCGAGACGATCCACGACAGGAGCCACTTCATGGGCATCGGTGATGTAGAGCAGGGTTGCGGTGTGAGGTTTTGCCGAGGCATGAGCCACCAGCATCAGGGCAGCAATCAGAATCAACGGAGTTCGCATGAGTATCACCCGCGGGGAGTGTCCTGACAATCAGGTCTTCCGTCTACCAGAAGTATTCAACAGCTGGAAACGTCTATGGGTTATTCGCCAACTGTTGCAAGCAACTCCTCCACGAGAGTCGGGATCAGATCGATGACCGCGAATCCTGAAGGGATGGATGTCGAAACGGCGATGGATTCCGCGCCCGCCGTGATCAACCGGGTTTCCGCATTCTCGGCGAAGACACCATGCACAGCGACGCAATGAACCGAGGCCGCGCCCTGTTCACGTGCAATCTGCACGGCCTTGGCCATTGATCCGCCGGTGGCGATCATGTCATCGAGCAGAAAAACATCATGGTCGGTGAGGTCGGTGTCACAGACCATCTCGACGTCCCGGTCGGAGAGGCGGTTTTTCACCATATGGGCGAATTTCACCTGCAGATCCTCCCCGATCTTCGCTACCCAATTTGCCCGGCCTTTATCCGGTGAGAGCAGGATCGGCCGGTGCGCAGCAGGCAACAGCGTTTCACGAAGGTACTCGGACACCACCGAGGAACCGTTGATATTGTCGAACGGAACATCGAACAGTTTCACGGATTCCGGATTGTGCAACTCCACGGTCAGTATATGTGAGATAAGATTCTGCCGCAGCATTCGGGCGATCACCGCCATCGAGAGAGGCTTCCCCGGCTGGTCCACGCGATCCTGTCGGGCGTACGCCATGTAGGGAATGACCCCGATAATCTCCTTCACGTCCGCTCGTGCGAGCGCGTCGGCGATCAACGCAAATTCAAAAATGTTGTTGTGAACGGGGCGGTAGAACGATCCGACGAGCACAATCCTTTTCCCCTTGACATCCGGCGTGATCCTGATGGCAAGCTCGCCATCTGGGTGAGGTTTCACATGCGCGGGAAGCAGCGGCACATTCAGCCGTTTTGCAAGATGCAAACCTGTCGATTGCGCCGAGGAACAGGCGATCAACCCGTCGAAGGGTACACCTATCATCGTTCCCCCTATTCAACAGGTAGCGTGGCGGGAATATCCTTGCTGGGATTGCCCGTCGTCCAGCTAAGGAAATCGGCGATACGGGCTTTCATCTCGAGACGCGGAACCACCTGGTCCAGAAATCCCGTGTCGAGAAGGAATTCACTCCGTTGGAAACCTTCAGGAAGGTCCTGTCCGATAGTCTGCTTGATCACACGGGGACCGGCAAACCCGATCAACGCGCCTGGTTCGGCGATGTTCACGTCCCCAAGCATCGAGAAGCTGGCTGTGGTTCCGCCGGTTGTCGGATCGGTGAGTACCGAGATGAAGGGGATTTTTGCGCGGGCAAGACGTGTCAGGCGCGCGGAGGTTTTCGCCATCTGCATCAACGAAAGCATTCCCTCCTGCATCCGCATCCCTCCCGAGCAGGAGAGCAGAACAAGGGGCCTTTTCCCCTCCAGGCTGCGGTCGATGGCGCGTGCGATTTTCTCACCGACAACGCTGCCCACCGAACCCCCGAGGAACTCGAAATCCATCACCCCGAGGACAATCGCATGCCCCCCCAGCTCGGCGAAGCCCGTGATTACCGCTTCGTTGCGGCCTGTTTTTTTCATCGAGGCGCTGATTCTGTCCACGTATTTTTTGGAATCGCGAAAGCCGAGAGGGTCAAGCGACTTCAATTCAGCATCGAACTCGTTGAAGGTCCCTTCATCCGTGAGCAGTCGGATGTAGCCGATGGCATCCAGCCGGTGGTGATGACCGCATTCGGGACAAACCTGAAAGTTGCGTTCCATTTTGCGGCTGTATACCACTGCTCCACAACCCGCGCATTTCACCCACACACCTTCCGGCATGTCGCGCTTCTTCGCACCTTCAAGTCCGTCCTTCTCACGCTTGAACCAGCTGCTCATCGTCGTCCACCCCTGTCATGCTCCGGCTCTCTCCAGTGCTGACTGTTCAGAGCGAGCTTCATCACCAGTGAATCTTCCCCGTCAGGGTAATAGTGCGGGCGGCATCCTGCAACTGCAAAACTAAAACTCTCATAAAGCTGGATGGCCGAATGATTGGAAATGCGGACGTCCAGATAGATGTTTCTTGTTCCCCGCTCGTGCATCCGTTCCAACCAGATTTTCAGCAATCCGCGCCCGACACCCTGTCGACGTGCCTCGGGGATCACTCCGATGTTCAACAACTCCGCTTCATCCGCAGCCTGCATCCCGAGCAGGTAGCCGACCAGAGTATCATTGACTTCAGCGACAATGCCCATTCCCGTCGGTGGTCGAAGCAGTTCTGAAAAATCCTTCAACTTCCAGGCATTTTTCGTGAACGTCTTCTTTTCCGCCGACGCCACGGCACGCAGATCGCTTTTCAACATCTCCCGCAATGAAACCGGACCAACCACCCTCTTCATCGTTCCGTCCTCAAACAGGCGTTTGGAGCGATTCGCGGCGAATGCGGTCCGCTACCCAAACGGCCTGCACTGTCTCAGCGACATCATGAACTCGTACCACTTCCACCCCGGCGAGCGCACAGACCGTTGCCGCCGCGAGCGATCCTGAAAGACGGTTGTCAGGATGTTCGATCCCCACCACCTTCAGGAAACTCTTTCGCGACGGACCGACGAGAAGCGGACACCCCAGCACCCGGAACGCTGCCAATTGTGCGAGGAGTGTAAAGTTGTGCTCCGGCGCTTTTCCAAACCCGATTCCCGGGTCGAAAAGCACCTTCGAGAGATCCATCCCCGCGGCCTCCATCGCAGTCAACCGTTCCTCAAATGCCTGGATGATCTCTCCAACCAGGTCGTCGTATCCCGTGTCGATCTGCATCGTCTTCGGAGTGCCGCGCATGTGCATCGCAACGAAGGGTACGTCCCAACGCGCCATCAACGGCAGCATCTCCGAATCCATCGTTCCGGCGGAAATGTCGTTCACCCACGAAGCTCCGGCATCGAGAGAAGCATCCGCCACCACAGCCTTTGTCGTGTCGACGGAAATCGGCACGCTCGCCGCTCCGGCAAGTTCCCGAATGACAGGAACGATTCGCCGCATCTCCTCGTCCGGCGGCACCGGATCGGACCCGGGCCGGGACGATTCTCCTCCAATGTCAAGCAGATCGGCGCCCTCTTCGACAAGACGCAATCCATGCTTGATCGCTGCTTCCACGGTTGCATGACGGCCGCCGTCAAAAAAGCTGTCCGGTGTCACGTTGACGATCCCCATCACGAGGGTTCGCTCGCCGAGACGGACAGTCCTGCCGTTTCCTGTTAAATCGATCGTCACGCAATCAGCTCCGTTTGGGTGGACGGTAATATAGGGTGATCGCAGGCGAGTGGGTCAAAAGGCAATTAATTTTCACGGCCGGTCGAAGCCCATCCGGAGCTTTTCAGGTTTTCCGGCGCGAGAAACACTTTTGATCTGATTTCAAAAGTAACTGTCACTTTTGATAAGCTCAATAAATACAGTGGTTATCGAGTCAAGAAACGAACTCTCGCCTTGGCGGCATTGGCTGTGCGGTCATCCATGGTCGGATCGCGAAGCGCCCAGCGAAGGCGGTACTCCTGCAACGCAGAGGCAGTGTCCCCCCTCGCCTCATAAACCAGTCCGAGCACAAAATGTGCATCCGCTGAACCGCCGAGCTTCACCGACCGCTGCAATGCGTTTTCGGCCGCGGCGAGCTGTTTGAGATTGCGCAACGTCAATCCGAGGTTATACCAGGCATTCGCATCCGTTTCATCGAGAGCAAGAACACGCTCCAGCACCCGTTCCGCCTGATTCCATCGATTCATCCGGATCAACACCGCACTTTCGCGCTGAAGTAGACGTTTATCTCCCGTAAAATCATATCCTTCACGCAATATTTCCAGCGCTTTTTCCGGTTGCAGGGCGTTTTTTTCAATCCATTCCGCGAGGGCAAGCCGTGCAAAAATATTGCCCGGACGAACCTGAACCGCGCGTTTGAGCAAAAGCTCACGCGACATTCCCACAGTCCCGTGACCTGATCTTTCTACCAGGGTTGCCAGATCCAGCAATGCATCCACGTTGCGAGGATCTTCGGCGAGTGTGCGTCGATAAAGGCGCTTCGCTTCAGCCCCGTGTCCACGCTGACTCTCGACCTCCGCCAACACCCCCCATGCGGGAGCCAATTGAGTCGCCGATGTCAACGCCCGGGATGCCGCTTCATAGGCGCCGTCGCTGTCGCCGAGGTTCAGACGGAGTATTGCAACTTCAGTCCAATAATAAGGTTGAAGCGATTCATCCTTGGGCATCCTGCGCATCAGGAAGCGTTCGCGCCGGTTGGGATTTGCGATTCGTGCCGCATCCGCAGAGGCAGTGAGGGATTCGGAGGTATAGGGTTCCAGACAGACTTCACAAGCGACCTTCCGCCCCACCAGCTCAAGGATCTCGCGTGAAGCGTTCAGACCGGCTTCCGCACCGCTTTGTCCATAAACGGTTATTCGCTCGTTACGAACGGGACCGCCCTCTGCGTCGAGCCGGATCAGGATCAGGGCGAGGGTCACCCTTCCTTCACTCTTCGAAGACCGTACATCGCCGCGCACAAGCCAGACTGCGCGATGGCGATGAGCACGGGCCAGTGCGGAGTCGGAGGACGCTCCCGCGCTGTCGTATCTGAGATCGGGTGTGGGAGAATCGGAATCGTCGGTTATCAATCCGGGATCAGCCACTTCAAGCAGCAGACGGAGAGCGAATCGGGCGTTCATCGCCTCTACTTGATCTTCTTCAGGTGCCCTAAAAACAGAAACTTCAATCAGGATCGGGGAGAGGTATTCCACTGGATGCGTGCGACTCCACCGCATGGCTGCCAGGGCGATGACCAAGGTGCCGGCGATCCCGATGAATAGCATGCGGGAAAGACGAAGCATGCCGGAGGCGGAGCGGATGTAGATCCACATTCCCCACCAGACAGCTAACGCCAGGAAAATCATTAAACTGCCGGGAAACCGTTCGATCACCTGCGCACTCCACTCTTGGGAGCAACAAGGTAGTGCACAAAGATCGCATCCGGCCAGAAAAAGGCGGCCAGGGGGTCCGCGCTCCGGCCGCCAGAGGACGAGCTGTCCCTGATTTGTGGGACGCTCGGAGAGGGAACATCTCTCCCGTCCGGCGATTCATGAGGACTCCAGAACAGGAGAGCCCTTCAAGTGAAGGCGATGAAATACCGGACAAGAATTATGCCAGCGGATTGTGCAGACTAAGTTTCGGCTTAACAACAACGGGCTTTTTCAGACAACCGTTGAACTGTTCGAGCGCGAACAACCGCTATCCCAAGACCGGGCAGCTTCCGACCGACAAATAATCGGACACCGTTGTCCTTTTTACGGGTGCTTCCATGAAAAAGGTCCGCTAACGCGGACCTTTCAAGCCAAATGAATTTGCATGACCGGCGGTTCAGCTTTTTCCACCCGAGCTGCCGGACTGCCCCCCCGAGCCCGAACCATGAGAACCTCCACCCCCGCTGCGACGGCGGCGCGGCGGTCTGCGGGCGCCAGTTCCGCTGGTGGATGCACCGGATGCCTTGGATTTCTGTGAATCCGGCTGCCTTTTGCGGCCCTCGGAACGTCCGGATGATCCGTCTTTCTCCTGGTCCAGTTTGGATACCACCTCCTCGAGCTGACGCAGGCGTCCACTTTCACCACCGGCCACTTTGTGCGACTCTCGCGTCTCGGTCCTTGCCCGTTCCTTCTTGACGCGAGCCAGTTTCTCTTCCGGTTTCGGCAGCGTCTTTCCGCTCAAGACGAGATCGATCTCCTCGCCGTCGAGGATTTCGTGTTCGAGAAGCGCATTCGCCAGGATGTGAAGTTTGTCAATGTTTTTCTTCAGGATATCGAGAGCGGTGCTCTGCGCCTTCATTATAAATCGCTTCATTTCCCGGTCGATTTCGAGAGCCGTCGCATCGGAGTAATCACGCTGCGTTGCTAAATCACGTCCGAGGAAAACCTCGTGGTCCCTGTTTGAGAGCGCCAACGGACCGATCTTTTCGCTCATCCCCCAATCGCAGACCATGCGCCGGGCGATCTCTGTTGCCTGACGGATGTCGGCGGCAGCGCCGTTGGTGTAGTCATCGAAAACAAGCATCTCGGCGGCTCGACCACCCATCAGGTGGATCATCTTGTTCTCGATATATTTCTTCGCCCACGAGTGCTTCTCGTCGATGGGCAGGTAATGGGTCACGCCGAGCGCCTGACCACGGGGGATGATTGTCACCTTGTGCACCGGGTCTGAACCCGGAGTGAACTTGGCAACCAACACATGTCCCGCCTCGTGGTAGGCCGTCAGTTTCTTTTCCTCATCGCTGATCAGCATCGAACGCCGCTCGGTTCCCATCATCACCTTGTCCTTGGCGTTCTCGAAATCTTCCATGTGAACCTTGTCCGCATCGCGGCGCGCGGCGAGCAGGGCGGCCTCGTTGACGAGGTTCGCCAGATCAGCCCCCGAGAGTCCGGGGGTGCCCTTCGCGAGAATCTGCATATCCACATCCGCCGCCAAGGGAATTTTGCGGCTGTGCACGCGGAGGATGCCCCCGCGCCCACGAACATCCGGACGGTCCACAACGATCAGACGGTCGAAGCGACCGGGACGGAGCAGCGCCGGATCAAGAACGTCCGGCCGGTTGGTTGCCGCAATCAGAATCACTCCTTCGTTGGATTCAAAACCGTCCATCTCGACGAGAAGCTGGTTCAAGGTTTGTTCGCGTTCATCATGTCCACCGCCAAGGCCCGCACCACGCTGACGGCCAACGGCGTCGATTTCGTCAATGAAGATGATGCAGGGTGCGTTTTTCTTCCCCTGTTCGAACAGGTCACGAACCCGTGACGCCCCGACTCCGACGAACATCTCCACGAAATCCGCGCCCGACATACTGAAGAAGGGAACGCCTGCCTCCCCCGCCACCGCTCGCGCCATCAGGGTTTTCCCCGTTCCCGGGGGTCCAACGAGCAGGCCGCCCTTGGGAATGCGGCCACCTAACCTCTGATATTTTTTGGGATCCTTCAGAAATTGGATGATCTCCTGAAGTTCTTCCTTCGCTTCGTCTCCCCCCGCCACATCGTCGAAGGTGACCTTCGGCTTGTTTTCCGTCAGGAGTTTCGCCTTGCTCTTGCCGAAACTGAAGATTCCCTTATTGGCCCCGGCGGACATCCGCCTCATGAAAAAAATCCAGAGGCCAATGATGATAATCCAGGGCAGAATCGAGGTGAGGATCATGCCGATCCAGTTGGCCGTCCGTTCCTTGAATTCGACCTTGACACCTTTCTCGTCCCACGACTTGACCATGTCATCGTTGACGAACGGAAGGATCGTCTTGAATTCCTTACGTCCTTTTTCATCCGGCGTTTTCAGTTTGCCGGTCAATTGCTTTTCAATGATCACAGCCGATTCCACCTGGCCGTTCTGCAGGTAGGTGAGGTAACGGCTGTAATCGACCATTTCCTGCTGCTGTTGACCGGGCGAGAGATAGGATGAGATGACGATGACGACCAGAATAAGCAGAATCCAGAACGTTAGGGTACGCAGTGCCCGTCCCCACTCGAACTTGTCGTCGGGTTCTCGATTCGGACCGCTGCCCTTAGGACCGTTAGGATCTTTGGGCGGGGTGGGCTTGCCGTTGTCGTTTGCCATGAACTCCCCTTAAAGAGGTAATGCGCTGTCCCGAGGTGTCCATACCAACCTCCAGGCGCGTCGCGACGAAGCGGTCAGGCGATAGGGGTGTGCGATGCGTTCCCCCAAAACCCAGGCGGTTTCGCCGCTCGCAGTCTCCATGATCCACAAGGGTCCCAACCGCTCCCCGGGAGACCGCCGCAATGAACGAACCACCTTCACTTCGCGCCCCCCATTGTTGAGGGGCTTGTATCGATCACCTCTGCGCCAGGGACGGACACGAACGGTGTCTCCCAACGCATCGGCATCCAGATATTCATCCATCCCGGGCAGGCTCTCCGGCAATTTCCCGGGATCGACTTCCCAAAGCGATCCTCGAAGAATCCCCCCATCGGGAAGTACCAGGCGTCCGGGAAGATCCAGCGGGATCGGATCACATCCGGTGATCCCGTCAAAGATCAACCGTTTTCCAGCCGCCAGAACCGTCACCGGACCGAGACTCAACCTGCCGCCGTTCCCACTCCGCAGGGCGAGCCGATCCAGTCCTGATCTCTGCCGGCGAGTCAAATAGGCTGTGGACGGATCCACCGACGCGGCGTGCGCCCAAGCGATCAGAAGCACACGCGACCTGACCTGAGCAACATAACCACGAAGTATTTCGGACTCAATTGCGATCCATCGAGGGGTGCTCCCGGCGACCACCTCGCGCAACGCACGAAATGCAGCATCCTCCAGGGCTTGATCCGCCTCGTATAATCGAGTGGCGCTCTCCGCAAGGTTGTTCCACGCCCCCTCGCCAAAGGTCTTGAGAATCGCAGGCTTGAGGATTTTGCGCACCTTCACCCGGCTGAAGCGTTCATTGTCGTTGTAAGGATCTTCCAGGAAAGGAATGTCATTGCGGATCAAAAAGTCGCGAAGTTGATCGCGTGTGACGGAAAGCAGCGGACGGCGCCAATCCCCGAGCCGTGGACGGATTCCCGCCAACCCGCCGATGTCCGCTCCCCGGAACAGCGCGAGCAGCACACTCTCCGCCTGGTCGTCACGGGTGTGCGCGGTAAACAGCCGCACACACTTCTCACGCTGCGCCACACGCTCAAGGGCACTGTACCGCACCTCACGGGCGGCGGCCTCGTACCCGACTTCTTTCTCGCGGGCGGGATCGATCGCCACCCGAACCGCCCGGAACGGAACGCCCAGGTCTTTTGCCATCCTGCGGACGAATCTCAGGGAGTCGCTGCCGTGCGGTTCGTCGCCGTGGTGAACCGTGGCAACGACAATCCGGTCACGCTGCCGTTCAGGCGGGAGCAGCAGGTGCAGCAGCGCCACGGAGTCCCCCCCTCCGCTGACCGCAATCAGCAGCCGCTGATCGTCACTTAATCTCGAGGCACACTCACGGAACCACCCGCCGATGCGCAACGGCTTGTGCCTGCTCACGAAACAACCTCCCGCAAAAAAAATCGGGCTCGCGCCCGAATCGTTCCCCGTCACCCTGCCCGTCCATCCATCCAGTTCATTCCGGTTCATTCAATGGGAGCTGAGTACTCGACGGAACATCCCCCTCCAGCGATATCGACAACCCAAGCTCCTCAAGGGGCATCAGTTTCTGCATGCGACCGGAATAGGTGGGGGATTGCTCAACGAGTCCAAGAGCGCGCCACTTCTGCCACCAACTGACGACCGTCCGCTGTGTGACTTCCTTGTTGACAGCCTTCTCGATGTCGCGCGAGGAGCGGAGTCCGTCAGAGAGCTCATAGACACGCCGCTCGATGGCTTTGTTCAGGTGCTTGACGACGAGTTCACGGGCCTCCCGATGAGCAACAAAACGCAGCAGGCGATTCACCTGCCGTTGCTGCTCTACAAGCTCGCTGAGAAGCCGGTCCATCTGAGAACTCATGGGTCTCCCCCATTACTCGGGCTGCGCCGAGCAAACGTAGCACCTGCGCGAAGAAGAGTCAAGGCAAACGTGTGGGAACATTGTACTTGGTCACTTCTTGCTGGCTCGGAGGGCGTGCCGGGTGAACGAAATTGTGTGGTGGTCAACAAGCAGTGTGGCAAAATCGATACTTCTTGTTCTGACAGAAGGAATTTAACGCCGTCGTTGTAGACTCCATAGACCCTGGCAGTCAGCTGACTAATCAGGTCATTCTGCCAGTGAACTGATGAAAAAGGGGACACGTACCTTTTTACTGCGCAAAAAATGAACATGTCCCCTTCTGTGTCATCACCAGCACGCCGGCAGGCGTGTGTGGTGATCTCCAATTCCTTTCACAAGCGAAGACAGAGATCCTTCACTCACCTTCGGTGGTTCAGGATGACTGCAGTCGGTGGTGAAAACAACATTTTGGGGTTGTGTCAGATCGTTAGTCCGCCGGCTGGCGGACGGAGACCTGACACAGCAATACCGTCGGATCTACATGCCGTCCGGACGGCATTCAGGATCCGACGGAATATAAAACGGAATCAAACTCCGTATCTGTCTTGAGACTACACCAGCGAGCGAAGGATCTTCAGGTCACGGGGGTAACCCGTCTCTCCTTCGGGAGTTTCGAGGATGGCCGGGATAGATTTGAAACGCTTGTCCTTCATCAGGAAGCGGAAGGCGTCCAGTCCGAGCAGTCCCTCGCCGATTTGATCGTGACGGTCTACACGGCTGCCCAGCTCCTTCTTCGTGTCATTGAGATGGATCACCTGGAGCTGGTCCAATCCGAGTATCTCGTTGAACGCTTTGAACGTCTTCTCGTAGCCGGATTTCGTGGCGATGTCATACCCCGCCGAGTAGGCGTGACAGGTGTCGAAACAGATCGCGAGACGCTCCGGGGCTTTCACCCGGCCGTAAATGGATTTCAACTGCTCGAAGCTGTAGCCGAGGTTGGTTCCCTGGCCGGCAGTGATTTCGATGGTGAGTTTGCCGGCGTACCCGGGCAGACGTTTGTGAATTTCGTCGATGGACCGGGCGATCCGTTTCAATCCCCACTCCTCCCCCTCGTTCAGATGGCTTCCCGGATGAAACACCACATGGGCGAGTTTCAGCGGTTCAGCCCGCTCCAGCTCGTCGGTGAGGGAATCGATGGACTTGCTCAGTTTCTCATCATCCGGGGCACAGAGGTTAACCAGGTAAGATGCATGGGAACAGGCGTAGGTAATCGCGTGCTCGCGGACCTGCTGGTGATAGCGTTCGACAGCACTGGGATCGAGGGGTTTCGCCGACCACTGGCGCTGATTTTTCGTGAAAATCTGAATCGCATTGATTCCAAACGCGGCGGCGTTTCCCGGAGCGTTATCGACCCCCCCCTGGGTACTGACATGTGCGCCAAGGATCATCAGTCTCGTTTCCCGTTGGTTTTCGCATGTTCAACTTCAGGAGGGATCGATCTCGAGTCGTTTCTGCCCCGGCCCCTCGACAAGCAGCACACGGCGTAGTTTTCCGTCTTCGATCCAGACAATGCGGTCCTCACCGAACAGGCTGACGCGCACCTTCTGTGCTGAATACATTTCCCCCGCCAACACCAGGTCTGCCACTGCGTCCGCACTGATCTCCGCTCTTCCCGCCTCGTTGCGGGCGGACGAGTAGATGGTCCAGGTGATGGTATCCCCGGCAATCAACGGCCAGCACCGCAGCGTGGTGAGCAGTTGACTCTCGTCGAGAGTGCCCGGCTGGAGGGGCGTCTCGCTGGTTGCCTCTTTCCCACCGAAAAGCGATTCATTCACCGTTCGCACAACGAGGTTTTTCTTGAAATCCAGGCGGATTTCCCGGAGCAATCCTGATTTCTCCTCATAGGTCTGGACATACAGGGGAACAAACGTTGCGGATTCGAAAACCGTTTCGGTCATTCCGCTGACCGGACCACTCAGATGCTGCCGCTGAACGATCACCTCCCGGCCGTCCATCATCTGGTGCAGAATCTCGAGGCGCAGCCGCCCGCGGTCGGCGCCACTCTCCGTCAGGTGATAGGATGCATGGGGAGCACGGTGAAGAGGGTCCAGGTCCCACGCCGTTGTTTTCTGTTGCTCCTCCACTTTGCGACCGCACCCGCCGAAAGCGAGCGCAGCCACCAACAGGAGGAAAAACGGTGAAAAACGGTGTGTC
>JAZDLX010000010.1:0-2212 GCA_043801585.1 bacterium
CTCGAGCAGCCACCCCTCGGCCTCAAACCGGGCTTTCAGGCGGTCGATCACGTGCTGCAGTTCAGGTTCGATGCGCATCATGTTTACGTTGGGCTGCTGTCTTTCTCGTTGTGAGGTCCGGTTAGCTGCATGTCACCATCGGAAACAGGAATGGAAATGCAAGGACCAGAATCTGCCTTTCCCCCAACCTGTGAATTTACTACATTGAAACGATGTCATTGGATATCAGGGGAGTGTTATGAAACAGATATGCTTATCTATCCTGACATTCCTGCTCTCCACTGTCCTGTTGCAAGCCGGTCAGATCACTTTACAGAGTCAAGAACCTTTGACAACAGGCTGGTATGACGAAGTACAGGACACGCTCGGCTTTGGAAAAAGCAACGACACACTCCGAATCTATGATGTACAGGATTTGCTCCACCCTGTTCTCCTGAGTGAGTTAGCAACAGGATCATGTATTTATGACATTGGAGAAGATGGCTCCCTGCTTGCGATCGCACACGAACCCCATCCAGGTCAAGTATTTACGGGCATCACTATCTGGGACATCAGCAATCCTTCTTCGCCCGACTCGCTCGCCGGAATTCCTTTGAGCTCCGTTGTCACAGGAGTTGAGATCCAAGACTCCCTCGTTTACGTCTCAAACGGCGGTTACGGATTACAGATCTTCGACATTTCAAACTTGGACAATATCATCGAAATCGGAGAATATACCTCTGATATCTGGGCGTGGAATGTAATCGTCGCCGGCGAGTTTGCGATTGTGTCAGACGCATCCTCAGGGCTCCTCTATCTGTATTCCGTCGCGGATCCTTCCAGCATCAGTGAACTTGGACACGCTCATATCATCGGGAGCTATGAATACGACTGGGCGGTCCGCAACGACACGCTTTTTGTTCTCGCGCCTCACGAGCTTGCCATTTTCAAGTTTACCCAGTCCGGGCTGGCTGAAATTGCTTCGCGAAAAACCATG
Source organism: bacterium (assembly GCA_043801585.1). Classification (GTDB taxonomy): domain Bacteria; phylum Electryoneota; class Electryoneia; order Electryoneales; family Electryoneaceae; genus JAZDLX01. The sequence goes on from JAZDLX010000010.1 coordinate 977, forward strand.
GAGATAAGGATCCCCCATGATTGGAATTTATTCGGCAAGACTTTTTCAATCGATCGACAACTGATTGTCACCAGTGAAGCTGACGATCTGAAAAGTTTTCTCATGGTGGGAGACAGCCTGTTTGAAACCGCATCGATCCAAGCCCCTGACTACACACACCTGAAAATAATCAATGAGTCACTGCTCGCTGTCATCTCTGAGACAACCCTATCCCTCTACACGATGGATGACGTGACCCTTCCGGGGGACAGCAATAAACCGGTCCAGCTTCCGGATCGTTTTACCATTGCCAACATCTTTCCTAATCCGACCAATTCGATGATTTCGGTGCGTTTGACTGCATCAGAAGCCTTCCAAGCGCGTCTTGAAATATTCGATCTGCTTGGTAGGCGGGTTCATCAGAGGAACGGATATTCGCTGATTCCGGGGACGCAAACGTATTCGATGGATTTAAGCGGTTTGACCAGCGGGCGTTACTGGCTGACAATTGAAGCTGCCGGCTATTCCAAGACTCGATCCTTTGTGCTGCTTCGCTGATTTTAACAAGTGTGTCAGATCTGTCAACGGACAAGTCAATGAGAAGAAGTAGGCGAAAGGACATGAGAAAAAGAATAAAAGGGGAATTGAACCATGATGAATCGAAGAATGTTGTTGATGATTTTCGCGGCGCTGTTCCTCTCAACTCCCACCTTTGCAGTCGAGAGTCGGCGCCCTCACGTCAGCCTCGGCGGCTCGTTCGGCATCCTGCTGGCGCACCAGTCCCACCCCGGAACGATTTTCTACAAGGAGACCTCGCCGGGCATGTGGAATCTGGATGGCGAATTGCTGTTTGACACGAATAAAAAATGGTTGGCGATCTCAGTCACCTTCGGCTACGACTTTGTTGAACGCGCATTCATCAGCCAAGTGGAGTCCTGGCCTGGGCATGAATTTCCCGACATGCAATGGACGGAACGGATCTACCGGCTCGGGCTGCGGGCCTCCTATCGCCCCGCCGTGCCAACTCGCCTGTGGCTCGGCGCTGGAATCGCCAGAAGCAATGAGGATCGAACGAACAGCCCTTACTGGCGGGGTCCGTCGGATAAGGACAAACACAGCGGTGTGTTCGCCGAAGCGGGAGTTGGCTTCCGGCCGCTCGACCATGTGGAGCTTTACGCGCAGTACCAGTGGCTCAAGCTGAACAACGTCTCACCTCCACTGTCAACAGACTGGCGTACGGCCTACGCCTACGAGATT
>JAZDLX010000013.1:0-34233 GCA_043801585.1 bacterium
GAGAACGCCGACGACCTGACGCTGACCCGAGCCCTGGAGGGGCGGCGCGAACTGGATTGATGCAGGGGCGACGGACTGACACTTGTGCCCACGGTTTCTCCTGCTCAAATTGTGCTTTCTGGCCCCCGGCCCACGGGGGGGCTTGCCGTTTGCAGCTCGATGACAGCAATGGAGGTGGAAGATGAAGCTGAAACCTGTTGCGCTTGGCCTTGCTTTTGGGATTCTCTGGGGCGTTGGCCTGATGCTCATCACCTGGTGGTTCATGATCGTCGGATCGCCCGGTAGCACGTTGGCGAGACTCGGGATCGTCTACCTGGGATACCACGTTAGTTTCGGCGGTGGAATCATCGGCCTGATCTGGGGGTTCATCGACGGGTTCATCGGCGGTGTGGTTTTCGGCTGGCTGTACAACAAATTCGTCCGGGAATAGACTGTTCGCCTGCGGATTTTTCTCGTCCGTGAAGGAACAGAACACCACCGCCGAATTTTCGTATCCGCCTGTTTGTGCGAGTTTTGTCTACTCTGCTGGACGGACCCAGAGGTTGCGCTCCTGGATGAAACCGGGAATGCAATCGATGGAATCGCCATGCTCAGACACCCTGAGGGAGGGGAAGCGGGGCGGAGCGGCCAGAAAATGAGTCATCTCGTTGTTTTTCGTTATCTCGCGGCGAACGGAGTTCAATGCTTGCACTCTATAGTGTAGGCCGTATTGTCCATGTCTCCGGGAGACGCAAATGGATCGCGTTGATAATGCCCAACCTACCATGTTAGCCACCCCTAACCCATTGACTTTCCTTGCAATTAGGTGCTCACTATGCGATATTTGTCACATCGAAAGACACGGCCCTGAAAAGGGGAGCACTCTCGTGCCGGGCCCGGCCTTCGCGCATGCAGAAGCGGGCTTTTTTTGCGATAGAACCAACCGTAAGGAGTCAAACGATGGCCGGCAAGTTCGTCACCATCGACGGGAACGAAGCGACGGCTTATGTCGCCCACAAGGTAAACGAAATCTGCGCGATCTATCCGATTACCCCCTCTTCCAGCATGGGTGAATGGGCTGACGAATGGTCGGCACAGGGGCGAAAGAACATCTGGGGCACGGTTCCCCAGGTTGTTGAAATGCAGTCCGAGGGAGGTGCTTCGGCTGCTGTCCACGGCGCTTTGCAGACTGGAGCCCTGACGACAACGTTCACTGCATCGCAGGGACTGTTGCTGATGATTCCGACGATGTTCAAGATCGCCGGGGAGTTGACCAGCACAGTTTTCCATGTTTCGGCACGTACTATCGCGACCCATGCCCTCTCGATCTTTGGCGACCACAGCGACATCAACGCAGTGCGTACCACGGGATGGGCGTTGCTCGCCTCGAACAGCCCCCAGGAAGCTCAAGACATCGCGCTGATTGCTCAGGCGGCGACGTTGAAGGCACGTGTGCCCTTTGTCCACTTTTTCGACGGATTCCGGACGAGTGCGGAAGTGCAGAAGATCGAGCAGCTCGATGACTCGGTGATCCGTGCGATGATCGATGACAATTTCGTGCGTGCCCACCGCGCCCGTGGAATGACGCCGGAGAAACCGGTGCTGCGTGGTTCGAGCCAGAATCCGGACGTGTTCTTCCAGGCCCGTGAGACGGTGAACAAGTACTACACTGCGGTGCCGGGAATTGTTCAGGAGTCAATGGATGCGTTCGCGAAACTGACAGGCCGCCAATACCACCTTTACGAGTATCTCGGCGCTCCCGACGCGGAGCGTGTGATTATCCTGATGGGTTCGGGTGCTGAAGCCGTGCATGAAACGGTGGATTACCTCGTCGCCAAAGGCGAGAAAGTTGGTGTTCTGAAGGTGCGCCTCTATCGTCCTTTCGCTGCGGAGGCGTTTGTCAAGGCGCTGCCGAAGAGCGTGAAATGGATCTCTGTTCTTGACCGCACCAAGGAACCGGGCGCCACGGGCGAACCGCTTTACCTGGATGTGATCAGCTCCATCGATGAGTTTGGTGGCGATTTCGCGCCGAAGGTTGTCGGTGGTCGCTATGGCCTCTCGTCAAAAGAGTTCACTCCCGCGATGATCAAGGGTGTTTATGACGAGTTGAAGCAAGACAAACCGAAGAATCACTTTACCGTCGGCATCAAGGACGATGTGACACATACCAGTATCGACTACGATCCCAGCTTCAACGTTGAAGCGGATGACGTTTTCCGTGGCAAATTTTTCGGCCTGGGGAGCGACGGCACGGTCGGCGCGAACAAGAACAGCATCAAGATCATCGGCGAAGAGACCGAAAACTACGCCCAGGGTTACTTCGTTTATGACAGCAAAAAGGCCGGTGCGATTACAACCAGCCACCTTCGGTTCGGACCCCGACCGGTTCACTCGACATACCTGATCGACAGCCCGCAGTTTGTCGCCTGCCACCAGACAGTGTTCCTCGAGAAATACGACATGCTGTTAGGTATTCGAGAGGGTGGCACCTTCCTGCTGAACACCCCCTATGGCCCGGATGAAATCTGGGATCAACTGCCCCGTCCGGTGCAGCAGACGATTATCGACAGGAAACTGAGATTCTTCGTCATCGATGCCTACACGGTGGCCCGTGACAACGGTATGGGTGTGCGGATCAACACGATCATGCAGACCTGTTTCTTCGCGATCAGCGACATCCTTCCCCGTGAAGAGGCGATCGAAAAGATCAAGAGTGCGATCAAGAAGACCTACGGCAAGAAGGGCGAGCAGGTCGTCCAGATGAACTACAAAGCGGTCGACAACACCCTGGCGAACCTGTCTGAAGTGAAAATTCCGGATAAGGTGACCAGCACGATCGAGCTGCGGCCCGCTGTCCCCGCTGAAGCTCCGGAATACGTGCAGAAAGTGCTGGGCGAGATCATCGCCGGACGTGGCGACGACCTCCCCGTTTCGGCATTCCCCGAAGATGGCACTTTCTCCACGGCGACCACGAGGTGGGAGAAACGGAACATCGCGCTGGAGATTCCAGTCTGGGACGAGATCATCTGCATCCAGTGCGGCAAGTGCGTTGTCGTCTGCCCGCACGCCTCGATCCGCGCCAAGGTGTTCGACGCCGAGCTGCTGGCGAAAGCACCCGAGACCTTCAAATCCTGCAACTACAAGGGCAAGGAATACGGCGAAGGAAAGAAGTACTCAATCCAGGTGGCGCCCGAGGATTGCACCGGGTGTCAGCTCTGCGTCGAGGTCTGCCCCGCAGCGGATAAACAGACGGGTAAGAGGGCGCTCGAGATGGCGGACCGGATTCCACTGCGCGCCCCGGAAGCGAAGAACTTCAAATTCTTCCTCGACGAGATTCCCAATGTGGACCGCAACCTCGTCAAGCGCAACGTAAAAGGCAGCCAGTTCCTCGAGCCGCTCTTTGAATACAGCGGCGCCTGCTCCGGGTGCGGCGAAACACCCTATGTGAAGCTCGTCAGCCAACTCTTCGGTGACCGCGCGATTATCGCGAACGCCACAGGTTGCTCCTCGATTTACGGCGGCAACCTGCCGACGACACCGTGGACGATCAACAAGGACGGCCGCGGACCGGCATGGAACAACAGCCTCTTTGAGGATGCCGCTGAATTCGGACTCGGTTTCCGTTTGACTGTGGACAAACAGAACGAACAGGCGCGCGAACTGGTAGTTAAGCTGAAGGACACCATCGGCGCCGATCTCTCTGCCGCGATCCTTGATGCAGACCAGAGCGATGAGCCGGGCATCTTTCAGCAGCGCGAACGTGTCGCCGAGTTGAAGAAAAAACTGGGAGGCAACAAGGCCGCTGACGCACAGAACCTGTTTTCCATCGCCGACATGCTGGTGAAGAAGAGCGTCTGGTCAATCGGCGGTGACGGCTGGGCGTATGACATCGGCTACGGCGGTCTCGACCATGTCCTCGCCAGCGGGCGCAATATCAACCTGCTGGTGCTGGATACCGGGGTCTATTCTAACACGGGCGGGCAGGCGAGCAAGGCGACGCCGCTCGGCGCGGTAGCCAAGTTCGCCGCCAGCGGCAAGCCCGTGGCCCGCAAGGACCTTGGCATGCTGGCGATGTCCTACGGCTACGTGTATGTCGCACAGGTGGCGATGGGCGCCAGCGATGCACAGTTGATCAAGGCGATGCTTGAAGCGGAGGCTTATGACGGTCCGTCGATCATCATCGCCTACAGCCACTGCATCGCGCATGGCATCGACATGGAAAAGGGTCTGGATGCCCAGAAGGCCGCCGTGGAGTCGGGTGCGTGGATTCTCTTCCGATACAACCCGACGCTGAAAACCGAGGGCAAGAATCCGATGCAGCTTGACAGCAAGCCGCCGAAAATCTCTGTTGGTGAATGGATGGGCAGCGAGACCCGTTTCCGGATGCTGCACAAGAGCAAGCCGGAACTCGCCGCAAAGCTGGAGGCGATGGCCGAGAAGGATGTCAAGGCCCGTTTCCGTTACTATCAACAACTCGCGTCGCTTGATTTCTCCGGCAATGGAGACAGTCAGGCCTGACGTTTGATGACTGAGGGGGGCCGGTTCCACGGGAACCGAGCCTGATCGAGGAGGGGACCGCTTCGGCGGTTCCCTCTTCGTTTTCCAGACAGTTTGGAAAATCAATTCTACCCTAAACCGTCTGGATATTCATCATCAGTTGCTCTGAGACAGTATACCCCAATGCCGCATTGATGGCATTTGGATATGCTGACCCAAGGTGGGTTTCCGAAAACAAAGATCCTGTGTTGCACGTCCCTTCGTTACATGCGAGCTTGCACCTTCAGTGCTGCGGTTCACTCATCTTCGGTGGTTGAGGATGACTGAAGAATCCCAGGGCGGCCAGCGAGAGCGGCCTGGCATTGCCAACGCCGGAAGTGGAATACGACACCCCGCCACGTTTCTTGCTCACATTAGCGACTTAAGAGCGGTTACTGCTACAGCATATCAAGGTCATAAAAACAGATAACCACATAAAAACCCCCGGCATGAACCGGGGGTTGAACAGCTCGGACGTCAACGAAAAAGATTACTTCCCTGTGGGTTGCGCGGCAGGTGTTACTTTCGCCGGTTCTGCCGCAGGTTTGGTTATCTCTTCCGCCGGAGCCACTTCCGTCACGGGTTTGGTTTTAGAAGTGTCTTTCGGCGCTGCCTGCATAGTGGCTGCCGGTGCCGTGGCTGCCGGTGCCGTGGCTGCCGGTGCCGTGGCTGCCGGTGCCGTGGCTGCCGGTGCTGTAGCCGCCGGTGCCGTGGCCGCCGGTGCCGTGGCTGCCGGTGCCGTGGCTGCCGGTGCCGTGGCTGCCGGTGCCGTAGCCGCCGGTGCCGTGGCCGCTGGTGCCGTGGCTGCTGGTACCGTGGCCGCTGGTGCCGCTTGCATCATGGCCTTAGCCTTGGAAGTGTCTTTTGGCGCTGTTTCCATTTTAGGCGCTTCTTTGGCCGGTGCCGCTTCCATCGTGGCCGGGGGTTGCACGACCTTTTGAACCGGTGGTGGAGCCTGCTTCTCCACCGTCTTCTTCTGGATCGCTGCGCATCCCACAAACAGGACCATTGCGAAGAACGCCATCACAAGCATCACTTTGCCCAATCCGCGCATCTCTGTATCCTCCCTTTCTTAGTTCTCACTTTTGCAAGATAGAAAGAGAATGTTCAATTAGTAACGAGATATTCCACTTTCGAACTCGCTGCTCGAGCCAAAAAATCGGAGGAAAAACCGAGGAATCGAAATAAAACAAGATTGCAAGGGTGGTGAAGAAACCGGCAAAATCGGGGAAACTGACACAAACTCAGGTATTCTGTCCCAGCTTGCGCGCGGCGGGGAAGAGGATGTCGTTGAGGATCAGGCGGCAGCCAGGATTGTTTTTGTGCAGGGAACCCCTCCCGACCATTCGGGACAGGGGGCTACACTTGCTGCGAGTATCCAGACAGTTTAGAACACTGGTGCATCCCCTGAACCGTCTGGATACTCCTCTCTTCACAAGGCTACGCGTTGGGAGTCGCTTTATCCTTTTGAAAGAGGAGGACGAATCCCACAATTCCCGCAATCAGCAATGTAACATCTTGATAAACCCCAAGTTTCAACGCGGCGATAAAACCGATCAGCGACCAGAGCAACGGTATAATCGCCACGGCGATTCGGCCACGGCCCTTCCACCAGAGAAAGATTCCGAAGGTGAAGATGGTCAGCGGGCAGGGGAGCCCAAAGGTCGGCATGGCGGGGTAGGCGTGACCCGTCATTGGGCTGAGGATGGGGTAGATGACGGTTGCGAAGAGGACAAAGACCCATCCGGGAATACCGCGTGAATCTGTCAGCTCGCCGAAAGAGAACGTGTTCTTCACCAGTCCGAAATAGAGAAGGAGGATCGCTTCCAGCAGGTAGACCGCGCCAAAGAGACGGGCGGCGGGATTGATGGGTGCGAAATAGGCCAGGTGATACATGACGCCTTACCACGCCCAGAGAAACGCAAGGCCAAGGGATGCCCACCGGGCTCCGTTTCCGACCTTGAACACCGCAAGCGCGGCGATGCCCGCGGCGACGAGGTAGAGCACAATCTGCATCGGCCACACGGCCTGGTTATAGCAGGCGAAGACTCCAAAGAATTGCCCAGGTGTAAATGGCAGGTTCACAATTTTCCCATTCTGTGAGTGTTGGATGTTGTTTCCGGGAGGGTACGCCCGCAAGGCTGACTGTTCAGCATGGCGAGCATACACTCCCGGGCGCTGTCATGTTTTTTGTTCCTGCTTGCGTGCTGCCGGGAAAAGAATGTTGTTGAGGATCAGGCGGTAGCCGGGGCTGTTTTTGTGCAGGTTCAGGTCGGTGGGCGGGTCGCCGATCTGGTGACGGTAGTCCTCCGGGTCGTGACCACCGTAGAATGTCCAGGTCCCTTTGCCGAACGTGCCGTGGATGTACTTAGCGATCCCCAGCCCCTCCATGCGCCCCATCACAATCACGGCAGGTTTCAAAAATTCCTCACGGAAAGCTGTCGTTTGCCCCATGAATCCTTTGATCACGCTGGTGTGGCATTGGGTGAGCATCGTTGGCACGGGATCGTGCTTCGCCGAGAATTCGAAAAGGGTGAAGTAGTCACCCCTGTCGCCGCGTGGGCTGATTCCCGTGGACGGCGTAGCGTCGATGTCGCTGAATTCATATTCGGCGGGGTTCGCTTTCAAGTGGAAATTCTGGAACGCCCAGGTGCGGCTGAAATCGAGTTTCTGCTGCGCTTGAGGATCGGGCGGGTCGCCGTCAAAGGGGGCGTCGACGATGTCCACGCCGAGCGCCGCCTGGGCAATGTCATAGCTGTCCGAGGCGCTGCACATGGCAAAGAGGAAACCGCCATTATCCACATACCGCCGAATGGACTCCACGACGGCGGATTTCATCTGGGATACTTTTTTAAATCCGAGGGAACGGGCGAGGGCTTCCTGCGAGAGCTGCCGTTGCCGGTACCAGTCGGCATTGCGGTAGGTCGCCCAGAATTTTCCATACTGTCCGGTGAAGTCCTCGTGGTGCAGATGGAGCCAGTCGTAATCGGCAAGCCGTCCCGCCAGCACCTCCGGATCGTACACCTTGTCGTAGGAAATCTCCGCGTACTCGAGCACGAGGGTAACGGCGTCATCCCACGGCTCGTTGTCCGGAGGGACGTAGACCGCGATTTTGGGAGCCTTCTCGAGTTTGATCCGCTCCATGTTGCCGGCATCGATTTCCGCGTAGATCTGGGCAACGGCGGCGTCCGAGACCCGTTCGGTGCGAACTCCCCTTAGCCGGGCGAGCCGTTCAATGTTCTCGTTGTCGGGAAGCAGGAAGGATCCGCCCCGCCAGTTCAGCAGCCATTCCGCCTCGGCGCCAGCGGCGAGGGCGTTGTAGGTGATCCCGTAGGCACGCAGATGATCGCTCTGGGTCAGGTCCATCGGAATCAGCAAGTGGTCCGCTAAAGTGGTCCGGGGCAGGGCGAGGAGGAGCACGGCGGCGAAGAGAAAAAGAAGCAAATGCCGAATCGACGCCTGCCCCATGTCTCTCATTCCGTTATCCGTCAACCGGGTCATTGATCCGCCGCCAGGTATCATCGCTGTTGTTTCCTCGAGTGCACGATCTGCTCTGCACACGCTCAGGAAAGAGTGGGGTTCCGAGGGGTGCCGTCTCGCTTCAGTGCGAATTGGGAATTGTACTCGGTTTTGATCGCGCGCGGTGTGCGAGTCTCAACGATCTCGACAAGTTCCTGAACTTGTGTGGAGCTGTAGAGGCCGCCGGAGATGGAGATTTTTCCCGTCTGAAAGACAAGTCTGATCCTTGAGGATCTCCTCTGCCTGCTTTTCATGTTTCGTGCCGCGCGGGAAACCTTGACCTCTCGCAGTTCATCGAAGGGATACCAGATCGGCGTGGAGCCGGATCGGGCGATGCCGATTCCGGATGGGCTGTAATAGATCTTTTTCAGAACCAGCTCGCCGAGAATGTACAGAATCATCAGGGCGATGACGCCCATGGCAACCAGCATCGGCCAGTCGAGCGGACTGGAGATATATTTTTGGTAATCGATGTTTTTCAACGGACCCTGCATGATGAACAGGATGACCGCGAACACGGGTGCCACCAGTTTCGCAAACTGGGGCTTCAAACGTTTTGCGTCCGGGTGCAGGGGAAACGGACCTATTCCATCCATGGCATGCCTCCATTGGCCTTTTCATGAAACTACATGAGGTTCCATTTCTCTGCAAAGGATAATAGTGAAGGATGGTATCAAAAAGAACCCGTGACGTTTGGCGACGTCACGGGTGGGCGAGCGAGGGAGGCAAGCCGTGAATGCCCCCCAATGCTTGTTGCGCTGGGTGTGTCCGGTGATTCAAGCCGAACAACACCCACCAAGTAGATGAGCAACCTTGATGCCAGAACTGTAACTCATTGAAAGTATGAGCACTAGACTTTTCCGGGGTCGGCGGAAAAATCCCGCATGTCCAGAAATGAACGGGAGATGTACCGGAAGAGAACACACGGGATGACCATTTTGCTGCGTAGAAAAGCTGATTCCCCCGATGTTAGCAGCCTTGAGGATTAATGCCACCCGATGAAGAAGGGTGGGACCAGCAGGGCGAAACCGACGCCGATCAGGATGACCTGCAACGGCAGTTGCCAGCGTGCCCAGCGGTCCCAGGGAACCTTCGCCACCGAAAGAATCCCCATCAGCACCGCGCTGGTCGGGATGATCAGGTTGGTGAATCCGTCGCCGAACTGGTAGGCGAGAACCGCCCACTGGCGGCTGACGCCGAGCAGGTCCGAGAGCGGGGCCATCACCGGCATTGTCAGCGCCGCCTGACCGCTTCCACTGGGGACAAAGAAGTTGATCACCGTCTGCACGAGGAACATCGCCCAACTCGAGAAGATTGGATGCAGTCCGCCGATCAGGCCCGAAAGTCCGGCGAGCACGGTGTCGATGATCCTGCCGTCTCGGGCGATGATCAGGATACCACGGGCAAGGGCGATGATCAGCGCCGTGCCGACGAGTTCACGGGCTCCTCTGAAAAACGACTGTGAAATTTCGTTGCCTTTCAGTCCACCGACGATTCCCACCGCGATGCCCGTGCCGAAAAACAGCGCGGCGATCTCCTCGATGTACCAGCTGAACTTGAGCACACCGACCACCAGCAGCACCATCGCCAGCCCGAAAACGGCCAGGGTAAAACGGTGGCGGAGGTCGAGCCGGGCGCCAAGATGAGCCTCCTCCTGTTCGTGTTCAGCGCGGATCTCCTGGTCCATCTCGAAGGTTGGCGAAAGTTCAGGACGAGCCTTGACACGAGCCGCATGACGGAGGACATACACCGTGGCTACAGTTGTGACCACAAACCAGACAACGATCCGGTACTGAAGCCCGGAGAACAGCGGGACATCGGCGATGCCCTGAGCGATGCCCACGGTGAACGGGTTGAAGAATGCCCCGGCGAATCCTGCGCCCGATCCGACAAAAGGAATTGCCACGCCCGTGATCGTGTCATATCCGAGTCGGATGGCGAGTGGAATGAAGAGCAAAACAAAAGGAATGGTTTCCTCGGCCATTCCGAACACCGCGCCGCCGAGGGAGAACAGGACCATGAACAGTGGAATCAGGGCGAGGCGGACGAAATAGCTGTGGTCGTGGGCGTGCACCAGCGATCGGATGGCGGCGTCGATGGCGCCGGTTCTCTGCAGGACGAAAAATGCACCGCCGACGATCAACACAAAGCCGATGATTTCCGCCGCGTCGACAAATCCTTTGATCGGCGCAAGGAGAATTCCACTGATCCCCTGCGGATTGCTGGCGATACGGTGAAAGGAACCGGCAACAACCATCTCGCGGCCATCCACAACGGCACGGTCGAACTCTCCGCCGGGAATGATCCAGGTGAGGATTGCGGTAATCGCCAGCAGGCCGATCATCAACAGGGCGGTGTCGATCGCTTTCATCTTCGTCTTCATGTGCCGGATTCTCCGTCTGGGCTGTGGTCGATTCGGCAAAATAGGGTGTAAGAGGGGGGCTTTGCACAAGTCCAGGTTAAGCAGGCCATCAATGACCGGGAGAGGTGGGACGAATGGATGTTGCCGCTGGCTCTCGAGCCTGCGCGAGACTGTTGCTTACTGATCGATCAGTAAGTATGTTTGTGGTGAGCCAGGTTATGGTAGCTCAGAAAAATTGCTTTGAGAGGAGTAACAAATGTTTGGATATGACGGAGGACGTGGATCCGGAGGTAGCGGCAAAGGCGGTGGCTCGGGGGGCGGTGGCAAAGGTGGTGGCTCGGGCAGGGGCCGTGGACAAGACGGCAAAGGCTTGGGCCGGGGAATCGGGCGTTTTGCTGGTGGTGAGCACCCAAAACGTCATCGCGGTCTGACAGAATTTGGCTGGCGATGGCACGAACACGGGCTCTCCCGAGCGGAGCAGGGGGAGCGGACGCGTGAAGACATCCTCACGGCGGCAACATCCCTGTTCTCGGAGAAGGGTTTTGCGGGAACGTCGATGCGCATGCTCGCCCACGCAATCGGAGCGTCCCAGGCGCTGCTCCACTTCCACTTCGGGAGCAAGATGGGTCTTTACCGTGCGGTCCTCGACAAAATGAAGGGCGGGCGTGAGGAAACCCTCGAAATGCCGTCGCAGGAGGATACGGACTTTGAGGACTCCTTCCTGGATGGACTTTCGGCCCGGTTGCGTTACTACCAGAAAAATCCCGCACGAGCAAAAATTGTTCTTTGGTCGGCGCTTGAGGACATGGACGAGGAATCGCCGGACATGGTTCGTGTTCGGGAAAAGATCATTGAGTGGTTGCAGCGAGCGGAGTCGGAAGGACTGATTCGAGAGGAGATTTCCCTGCCGCACCTTGCGGCGATGCTCGCAGGTATAATCCTGCTCTGGCCGCTTATCAGGGAGCGCTATACCGAGATGCTGCAGCGCGAGGAGCGAAAAAACACCGACATGCTGTACAACGACCTGATCCTTGAGATTTTCATGCGTGGAGTGGGAACGAAAGCGTTGGAACAGGACGAAAAAAAGCGGCGGTTGAAGGAATCCTGAAAGAGATCGTGGGCCGGAAACGGAGCGTGAGATGAAAAATCTGATGCGGTCCCAGTTTGGACATCCCCATGGAATCCTCGGACATCTCGTCGGCTGGGCGATGTCGATTGAGAATAAAGAGCGAAACGAATGGGTTGTCAAACAACTGCCGGTGAGGAAGGACAGCCGCGTATTGGAAATCGGATTCGGGCCCGGAGTGGCGTTGAGTTGTCTGGCGCAGCGTGTTGAAGAAGGTGAGATCGTCGGTGTCGATTCATCCGCCATTATGGTCGCTCAGGCGTCACACAGGAACGCAGACAACATCCGCAAGGGGCGGGTTCGACTGATCCACGGTACCGTCGAGGAGATGACGGATGACGATGGACTGTTCGACGTGATCTTTTCGGTGAATACTCTGGGCAGGCACCAGGAGCTTACGGAGGGACTCAATCGCCTTCAGGCGAAGCTGAAGCCGGGCGGGACCCTGGTCATTGCACACCAGTCACCAACGAAGCAAAGCATCGAGCAGCTTGAAAGCTACCGGCGAGACATTCATCGGGCGATGGCTGCCGTGGGATTCGCGGACTTTCAGATTCTACAGAAAGAAATGAAACGTCAACCCATATGCCTGATCATGGGGAGAACGCCTGCCAAAGTGGATTCATCTGAATCGACCTTGAAAGCGAAAGAGGGAAGCGTCGTTGAATAACCCTTATCAAAACGGGTTATCCATGATCGCGCATCCGCAGACGGTGTCCGAGAGACCGCAATAGAACTGAACACGGCCGTCCGCGAGCGGGACAAGCCCGCCGCTGATGACCACATCATGAAGCTCGGGCTCACGTTTCGCCACGGCCTTGGGGAAGTCTTTCCTCTCCGCAATCACACGCATCGGAGTGGCTTTCCGTGAAGCGACATCCCAGACAAACGCCGTCGCCCGGTAATGTTTGAGTTGGTTTTCACGTTCGTCCGTCGAAAACTCGGCGGCATGGCCGAGAACTCCGACGAGCCCCGGGGCGAGCAGTCGAACCTCATTCGCGCCGCCCCAGGTATCATCACCAAACTGCCCGGGGATCAGCGGCGCATGAACAAGGTCCGCCGTCGCCAGGTCAGCAAGCCGCGCGAGGATCGTAAATCCAATTTTACCCCTGCCACCGATTTCTCCCATCGGACGGGTGAAAACACCGATCCGGCCGTCGTCCAGTTCGAGCAGCCGGATGTCTTTCATCGTCAGGGGTCCTTCAGCGAAAAGTTTCAGATCGTGTACGGTGTTGCCACGGTAGAACAGCGTCTTCCACGAGTTGTTCTCCACCGGATAACGTACTCCGCCAAACACGAACTCTCCATGAACGCGGGAAATGAAAGGATCCTGGAGAGGAAATGACGGCGAACCGGTGATCCGTTCCCACCCCTTTTTGGTTTCTGTGAAAAAGAATATGTGGGAGTCTGTCTCGGAGGTGCGTGACTCCACCCGCGCGGCGAGGGTTCGCACTCCATGATCGTCAAAGGGAGCGGTGGGGTTGTAAACATCCAGCCCTTCAACATCGGGACCGTGAAAACGGAGAAGTTCAGAGGATAGAATCATGTTGCCCTCGGGTTGAACTCTGTTCAGCGTGGAGGAAGATAGTTTTCCACCAGTTTTTCGTATGCGGACACCTGCTCTTTTGCCCACCGTTTTCCGGTTTTCATTTCCTTCGACATGATTTCCGCAACTTTCGGTGCGATAGCGAGGCTGGCTTTCGCGTCGAGGAGAAGGCTGCGCGTGCGTCTCGCGAGAACATCCTCCAAGGAACGAGCCATTTCCTCGCGAACCGCCCAGACAATTTGGGCGCCGATCACAGGCAGGTTGGAGTGCAGTCGTTCGCCGAGTTTTTTCTCCTGTTTCGCAAGGGCGAGAATGTCGGGTGCGTCGGAGCCGTATTCCGCGAGTTCACCGAATTCATGGGAATGGGTATGGTAGCCGTGAATGTTGAGGTTGCTGGTGACACATGGTTGTTCGTCGAGACGCGCAATGACGGCTGCGTGATCCACGGTTTCCTCCGCCATGCGCCGGTAAGTCGTCCACTTCCCACCGGCAATGGTCACAAGCCCGCTATGGGAAATGGCGATTGTATGATCCCGGGAAATCGCGGCGGTGTTGCCGTTGTCATCGGCGGGACCAACGAGTGGGCGAATACCCGCAAAGACGCTGAGTACATCACTGTGGGTTGGATCCTGCGAGAGATAGCGGGCCGCATGGCCGACAAGGAAATCCACCTCTTCTTTCAACGGTATCGGTTCGAGCGGAATCTGATGCACGGGCGTGTCGGTTGTTCCGACAATCACCCGGTTCTGCCAGGGAATGGCAAACATCACCCGGCCGTCATCCGTGTGGGGAACCATAATGGCGTTGTCGCCGGGCAGAAACCTCCTGTCAATCACAATGTGAACACCCTGGCTCGGCCTGATGAACGCGCTGGCGTTGGGATCGTCAAGGCGCCGCAGGGCATCGGAAAATGGACCGGTGGCGTTGATCACGGCGCGGGCGCGCAGTTCATGGTTTGCGCCGCTCTCTTCATCATGCACGGTGACACCATCAACGAAACCGTCCGTCTTCGTCAATCCGGTGACCTTCATGTAATTGAGCGCCACGGCACCCTGTTCCACCGCGGTTTGCAACAGTGCGATGACGAAACGGGAATCATCGAACTGTCCGTCATGGTAGATCACTCCGCCGCGAAGACCATTCGTTTCGATGGTGGGGATGCGTTCGAGAGTTTCATCTCGCGAGAGGAGGCGGGTTTCGCCCAGGTTATGACGGCCCGCAAGGACGCTGTAAAGTTTGAGCCCGATACCGTAGAAAGGCGCCTCCCACCAGTCGTAGTTGGGGACGACAAAGGGGAGGTTGTGAACGAGGTGCGGGGCGTTCCGGATCATCAGCCCGCGTTCGTGCAACGCTTCCAGCACGAGGGTAAGATTTCCCTGTTGCAGGTAACGAACTCCGCCGTGAGCGAGCTTGGTGGACCGGCTGGAAGTGCCTTTGCTGAAATCGTCCTGTTCAAGCAGAAGGATGCGATAGCCGCGCGCGGCCGCGTCGAGCGCGATGCCGGATCCCGTGGCGCCGCCTCCAACGACAACCATATCCCAGGGGCGGTCGTTTCCGATAACCTGACGAAGCATGGATTCGCGGTTCATGAACCTCTCCGGGTGAGTGGTTGCCCTCTGTTCATCAGGGAAACATGCATTAGTCTGAACGGGTACACTCAAGGTAGCGGGTAAAGGCTGAAAGATTCCACGACTGCCGTGTGTCAACTCCCGGCACAGCTCTCACGCAAAGCGTACAGCAAAGCCGGATCTCTTTGAATTTGCTCCTGCTCTTGGCACCTTGGGGGCAAGCAACCGTGGAGGCTCGCGTGGTGAAGCTCGTCATGGCCATTGACCAGGGGACAACATCCTCCCGATCCATTCTGTTTGACGGTGAGGGGCATGTTGTTTCCCGGGCACAGAAGGAATTTACGCAGCACTATCCCGAACCCGGACAGGTGGAGCACGATCCGCGCGACATCTGGTCAAGCACCGCTTTTACCATCACAGAAGTGATTCACGGCGTGGGCGTCTCGCTGAAGGACATCGCAGCGGTCGGAATCACCAACCAGCGGGAAACAACCCTCCTCTGGGACCGAAAAACGGGCCAACCTCTCCACAATGCCATTGTCTGGCAGGATAGACGAACTGCCGGAATGTGTGACACGCTGATTTCGGAAGGGCATGGCGGGATGGTTCGTGCGAAAACCGGATTGATCATTGACGCCTATTTCAGTGCGACAAAACTTGCATGGCTGCTCGATCATATAGAGGGAGCACGTGATCGGGCGCGACGCGGAGAGTTGGCGTTCGGCACGGTGGACACCTGGTTGATTTGGCAGCTCACTGGCGGCCAGGTTCACGCCACCGATGTGACGAATGCGTCACGGACAATGCTCTTTAATATCCATGAAAGCAGGTGGGACGAGGAGCTGATCGCGTTGCTGGATATTCCCCGTGAGCTTCTGCCCGACGTTCATCCCTCGAGCGGAGTTATGGGGGAAGTGATCAACGACATTCTTCCCGGATCTGTTTCGATTTCCGGGATCGCAGGGGATCAGCAGGCCGCGCTCTTTGGACAGGCATGTTTTACGCCAGGCCTTTCCAAGATGTCCTATGGCACCGGGGGATTCCTCGTACTGAACACAGGAACGGACGCAGTCCAATCGCGCAACAACCTGCTGACGACAGTCGCCTGGGACATTGGAGAGGGTATCCGTTATGCGCTCGAAGGGAGTGTCTATGTCGTCGGAGCGGTGGTACAATGGTTGCGGGATGGCCTTGGAATCATTCGTTCGTCGTCGTCGGTGGAGCCGCTTGCCAACACTGTGAAGGACAACGGAGGCGTGTTTTTTGTACCCGCATTCACTGGACTCGGGGCGCCTTATTGGGATCCGTACGCAAGAGGCACCATCGTTGGCTTGACTCGCGGCACTGAAGCGGGACATATCGCTCGAGCGGCGCTGGAGTGCATGGCGTACCAGACGCTGGATGTCCTGCGTGCAATGGAGAAGGATGCCGGGCGGCCAGTGGAAGAACTTCGGGTGGACGGTGGAGCGGCTGTCGACGATACGCTTCTTCAGTTTCAGGCGGATATCGCAGGGATACCGCTGGTTCGTCCAGCCGTGCTTGAGACGACGGCGCTCGGCGCTGCCTATCTGGCCGGGCTGGCTGTCGGTGTATGGAAAGACACGGATGATGTCGCTGAGCGCCGGCGGGTGGAACGCGTTTTTGAACCGGCGATGCCGGTTGATCAAGCGGAAAGTTTGATGGCATTGTGGCATCGTGCGGTGGAGCGGTCATTGCGTTGGGAAGAGCCCGATTCATGAAGAAATGGCACACGCATTGTAATCCAGAGAATGAAATCCCCGGACGAGTAAATCGCCCGGGGATTTCTTCGTGCTGAGTGCCCTGGGGGGATGGGACACCAGCAATTTCCGTGCTTAATGCCTGTGTCCTGAGTGATCCATGCTTTTCATGCTTCCCATCTTGCCTTCCTTTGCACCTCTCTCGAGCGGGACAAGTTTCATGCCGCAGACGGGGCAATTCTTAAGAGTGTCCGATGCTGTCACGACAGAACACGAAGCCATCGGGCAGACGTAAAGCTGCTTCGCTTCCCGAAGTGTTTTGACTTGCTCATCGCTCATCTTTTTCAGGGGCATGCCGCATGCGTTAATGGTGCAGTGAGCGTCGGGATTGTCGCTGACGATGTAAGGATGCATCGGACAACTGTAAAGAGAATCAGCGGTGAAGACGAAGCCCATGTCCTTGTGCATCATCATCCCAGAATCCTTGTCGCCGTGCATCTGTCCCTGTTGCGCTAAAAGGGGAAATGCGAACAACGCAAGGACGGCTGCTATCACGAAAAACTGTTTCATTCTGATCTCCTTCACGTGCTTATGGTTGCGTGTTGTTTGTTCATCAAACGGTATCTTTTCCGACTGTTGGGACAGCGTTGTCTTCGGATTCCCTGCCAGTCACCTCCGCCCGGACAGAACCCCGCTTCACCAGGTAGTAAATCGCGGGAAGGATCAGCAGCGTCAGCAGAGTGGAGGAGATCAACCCTCCGACCATCGGGGCGGCGATCCGTTTCATGATTTCCGAGCCGGTTCCGATGCCGAACATGATCGGAAGCAAACCGATCAGTGTTGTCGCCACTGTCATCAGTTTCGGACGAACGCGCTCCACAGCGCCTTCCATCACTGCTGCCCTGAGATCGCCGGTGGTGTTCATCCGCCCTTCGTTTGTGTAGCGCGCATGGGCCTCGTCGAGGTAGACAAGCATGACCACGCCGGTCTCCGCCGCGAGGCCGAGCAGGGCGATGAACCCTACCGCCACCGCCACCGATATGTTGAATCCGAGGAGGTACATCAACCAGACGCCACCCACCATCGCGAAGGGGAGGCTTCCCATGACAATCAACGTTTCGGTGACATTCCCGAAGTGGATGTAGAGGAGCAGAAAGATCACAAGCAGTATCAGCGGGACGATCAAACGGAGGCGCTGACTTGCGCGTTCCATGTACTCGAACTGTCCGGACCAGACGATGGAGTAACCTATTGGCAACTGAACGTTCTCGTCGACGACGCGGCGCAGCCGTTTGACAAGTCCGCCGATGTCGCTGTCACGGCTGTCCACGTAAACCCAGACAGTTTTTCTCGCGTTCTCCGTCTTGATCATCGGCGGGCCGTCGGTGATCCTGATGTCGGCGAGTTGCGCCAATGGAACGAAGCCACCCCGGTCCAAAGGAACCCGAACCCGAGAGATCATCGCAAGGCCGTCTCGACGCTCGCGAGGATAGCGGACGTTCACAGGATAACGAGCCTGGCCTTCAACGGTCCAAGTGACGTTCATTCCGCCGAGGGCGGTCGAAATCACATCCTGAACGTCCTGAATAGTGAGGCCGTAGCGGGCAATTTCATCACGGCGAATATCGATGTCGATGTACTTCCCGCCGACGACACGTTCTGCATAGATACTGGTGACGCCGGGCTGTCCCGCCAGGGTCCCCTCGATTTCCTCGCCCAGCCGGGCGAGAGTGGGCAGATCATCCCCGAGGATCTTGATCCCGACCGGTGTCTTGATTCCGGTCGACAGCATGTCGATCCGTGTGCGGATCGGCATTGTCCAGGCGTTGGTCAAGCCGGGAATTTGAATTGCTGCATCGAACTGGCGAATCAGCTTGTCGGTGGTCATCCCCGGACGCCACTGGCTGTGATCCTTTTTCAGGATGATCGTCGTTTCGATCATCGACAACGGAGCCGGATCGGTGGCGGTTTCAGCACGGCCGATCTTCCCAAAGACATGTTCAACCTCGGGGAAGGTGGCAATGATGCGATCCGTCTGCTGGAGCAGCTCGCGGGCTTTCTCCGGACTGATTCCTGGTGGAGTGGTCGGCATATAGAGCAAGTCGCCCTCGTTCAACGGAGGCATGAATTCGCTGCCGAGCTGCGACCAGGGCCACAGGGTAAGGAGAACCAGAATCCCTGCTCCGGCGATAACAAGCGCCGGTTTTTTCAGGACGGAAACGATGAAGGGACGGTAGGCGTGGATCGCGATTCGGCTGATCGGGTTGCGTTCCTCGCTGAGGATTTTTCCGCGAACGAAGAAAATCATCAGCACGGGAATGATGGTAATTGCGAGAAACGCGGATGCGGCCATGGCGAAGGTTTTGGTGAACGCCAACGGCCGGAACAGACGGCCTTCCTGGGCTTGAAGGCTGAATACCGGGAAAAAACTGACGGTGATGATCAGCAGGCTGAAGAAGAGAGCAGGACCGACTTCTTTTGCCGCGTCGGCGATGATGAGTGCGTGCGGTTTCTTGCCTGCATCACGCTCAAGGTGTTTGTGGGCGTTTTCGACCATCACCACGGATGCGTCCACCATGACGCCGATGGCGATAGCGATTCCTCCCAGCGACATGATGTTTGCGTTGATCCCCATCCACTTCATCATCAGCAGGCTGATCAGAACTCCCGCCGGAAGCGTGAAAATCGCGACGAGTGAGCTGCGAACGTGGAGCAGGAAGAGAATGGTGATCAGCGCAACGACGATCATTTCCTCGGTGAGCTTTCCGCGCAGGGTATCGATGGCACGTTTGATCAGATCGCTGCGGTCATAGGCCGGAACAATCTTCACGCCTTCGGGCAATCCCTTCTGCAGCTCTGCCAGTTTGACCTTGACCGCGTTGATAGTTTTCAAGGCGTTTTCGCCAAAGCGCATGATCACGACGCCACCGACCGTTTCTCCCTCGCCATTCCATTCCACTATTCCACGGCGGAGTTCGGGACCGACGTGAATGTCCGCCACCTGGTTGAGCACGATGGGTTGTCCGTTGTGGTCTCTGCCGAGGACGATGGCTCCAAGTTGATCGATGATGTCGCGGTCCGATTTTCCACGCAGGTATCCCAATCCGCGGACAAAATATTCTGTCTCCGCCATTTCAACAAGCCGTCCACCGACGTCGGTGTTGGAGGCCTTGATTTGCATCTTGACGTGCTTCAGTGAAATGCCAAGGGAGGCCAGTTTGTCCGGATCGACGACGATCTGGTATTGCTTGACGTAACCGCCGACGCTCGCCACCTCGGCAACACCGGGAACCGTCTGCAGCTCGTAGCGCAAGTACCAGTCCTGGAGGGAGCGAAGCTGCGAGAGATCGTGATCTTTCGATTGCAACGTGTATTCGTATACCCAACCGAGCCCGGTGGCGTCCGGGCCGATGCGGGGGGTGACACCGGATGGAAGCCGGGATGCCGCCTGGTTGAGGTATTCGAGGACCCTGCTCCGCGCCCAGTAGAGGTCGGTGCCGTCCTCGAAAATCAGGTAAACCATACCGTAGTTGAAGAACGAATAGCCACGAACATCCTTCACGTAAGGCACGGCGAGCAGCGCCGTTGTCAATGGATAGATCACCTGGTCTTCGACGACCTGGGGAGATTGTCCGGGATAGTCGGCGAGGACGATCACCTGGACATCGGACAGGTCGGGGATAGCGTCCACCGGCATTGTCAGCATCGCCCAGATTCCGAGTCCGACCACCGCAGCGGTCAGGAGCAGAACAAGCAGCCTGTGCTTGATGCTTCCTTCAATTACTTTCTCAATAGGATTCATCGGTCTACCGTGTAAAAGCCGCTTCGCGTCCCGTCCGCCGTGGGGGGGTAGACGGATCGGGACGCTATGCGGCTACCTTCTCGTTCAGTGAATGTGTCCGGCGTGAGCAGTCGCGTCGACGGTGGTTTCCGCGGACCCGGTCTCTCTGGTTCGGTCGATCCGTCGCTGAATAGCCTCCTGCAGTTTTGCTTCGCTGTCGAGGAGGAATTGCGCGGAGATCACGACTTTTTCGCCGGCTTGCAGGTTGTGCTCGACTTCGTAATAGCGGTCGGTTTCAATCCCCAGGTGAACTTCCCGGGGTTCGAAGATTCCGGGTGCTTTTTCGATAAACACGAGGTCGCGGGTGCCGCTGCGTATAACTGCAGATTTCGAAATGGAGATGGCATCCCTGACCGGACGGGCGTGGAGGTTCACTTCCACATACATGTCCGGTTTCAGGGCGAGGTTCGGATTGGCGAGTACGACGCGGACGTCGGTGGTGCGGGTGACTGAGTCCACCGTCGGATAGATGTAGTCGACGCGTCCCGAAAAATCCTTGCCAGGCAGGTAGGACGATTCGATCGACACCTCATCGCCCACGTGAACCCAGGGAGTTTCATATTCGTAGATCTGCGCGATCACCCAGACGTGCGATAGGTCCGTGATGGTGAACAGATCCATGCCCGGTTTGACGGCCGCGCCTTCGATCACGTTTTTCTTCAACACGTAACCATCCATCGGTGCGACGAGTGTCAGCGTTTTGCGCGTTTTACGTGTCTGTTCGAGACGGGCGATCTGGTCATCCGTGATGCCCCAGAGTTGCAGCCTTTTCTTCGCCGCGGCAAGCAGATCCGCTCCGCCGCTTGCAACAGAGGTGACCCCGCTGGTTTTCAGCATCTCTCCGCTTCGCAACGCCAGGAGATACTCTTCCTGGGCGGCAACGAGCTCGGGGCTGTAGATGTCGAGCAGCGGTTCGCCGGTCGTGACAAAGTCACCCGTGCGGGAAACATGCAGGTCTTCCACCCACCCGGAGACACGAGCGTTCAGCGTTGTTTCGCGGTCTTCAGCAACGCCCACCGTGCCGTTCGACCGGATATCAATGGAGAGATCACGGCGAGCGACGAATTCCGTCCGGACTCCGATGTTCTGCATCGTCACCGGATCAATCCTCACCGTCATATTCGAACCGCTCTGGGCCGAGGTCTTCAGCGGGGTCAGCTCCATGTGGCAGATCGGGCAAAGGCCGGGGTGGTCCTGGATCACTTGCGGGTGCATGCCGCAGGTCCAGAGTCCGCTCTCCGAGGTCTCGCTGGAGCTTGGAATTTCACCTTTCATTTCCCCAGTCAAAGGCGTCCCGGCGGTCTCGGCCGGTTTGCTCGAAGGGTCGTAGTAGGGAGACTCGGTGATCGGGATGGTGCCCTCATGCTTTCCTTCGAAAACCTTCATCGGATTGCTTGCCAGTACATAGAGGCCGCTTTCATCCGGCAACGGCGTTCCCGGTTTGTGCCCCTCGACCTTCGAGAGTTTCATTCTGCAGAGCTCGCAGGTGCCGGGCTGGTCACTCGCTTCCCAGGGGTGCATCGCGCAGACGTAGAGATCCTGGTAGGGGATTTGTTGAAGAACCTGCGCCTGTTGGGTGCGCGCCGCTTCTCTTTTCCTATCCGTTGTCGAGACGTATGCAGTTACGACAATCAGGAGGAAGAGGATCACAGTAGACATCAGAGTTATCGTTTTTCGTTTCATGGTCTCACTCCGAAATCGTTGACTCGGAATCCGTCAACTCAGGGCTTCCGGCCAAGGCGGCGAGGGCTGCCCGTGTTTTCGCGCGGTCGCGAAACCGTGCGTAAAGTTCCAAGCGCGCATTAATCAAGGCGGCTTCCGCAGTCAGCATTGCTTCCACATCCACCTTGCCGACAGCATAGGATGAGATCGCCGCATCGAGTGTTGCGGACGCCAGGGGAATCACCCCCTGCTGGTAGTAATCCACCTGTTGCGCAAGGCGTCTGTCTTCATCGAGGAGGGTGGCCGCTTCAAGTCGAACGTTCAGCTCCTCGTTGTGCAGTTTCTGGTTCGCCTCGCGAAGGTTGGCGCGAGATTCGTCGATGGCGCGGTTCTGTTTTGATCCCGCAAACAGGGGGACGGAAATTCCGGCGGTCACTGTCAGAAAGTCGGGACGCAGGGTGCCGTTGGGGGCGTTCTGACGAAATCCGTACCCGGCGGAAAGCTTCAGGTCCGGCACGCGCATCGCACGAACCGACCGTTCACTCTCGCTCATCGCCTCCACAGTCAGTTTCACAACTCCCAGCCTCGGGCTCCGTGAGAGAACCGTCTGGCGAACCCAAACGCTGTCCAGGGCGGGAAACTGTTCCGGCAAATCGGGGAGCTGTTTTGCAACAGTCTCCGGATCGCCTCCGATGAGTGCCATCACCCGCCGCGCGGTGCTGCCTGCCTGTTGGGCGAGCAGGGTGCGGCGGTCGGCGAGTTTCGTGCGTTCGGTTTGCAGACGGAGGATGTCCTGCTGCAGGCCGCGTCCGGTTTCATATTTGGTCTGCGTGATGGAAATCAGGTTATCGAGCAGGCCGAGAGTGCTGTCCACTGCGTTAAACGACCGGCGCAGATAGGCGTAATCCCATGCTGTTGCCGCGATCTGGCGTCCGAGTTCAAATTCTTTGTCGAGCAAACGCTGGTGTGAAGCTTCAGCGAGGGACATCGCCGCTGCCTTGTTCGCTCCGTAACGGTGTGTCAACGGGATGGCCTGTCCCACAGTGATCCAGGTGGCGGTCATCGGTTCCTGGTTGAAGGAGAAGGTGTTGACGGGAAGGTTCGTGGCACCGAAAACGAGTGTCGGGTCCGCCCAGGCTCCCGCCTGGGGAACGCGTTGGTCAGAAGCTTGAACCTGTTCACGTGCTGCGAGCAGCGCCGGGTTGTTGGCCTGCCCCTGGGCGATCAGAGAGGCAAGAACTGGATCGAACGGCAGGAACGCCGGTGCCTGCTGTGCCCGGGCCGGGAAGGCGAGAATTAACGCAAGTGCGCCAGCCGCCAGCCATTTGGTACCAGAACCTGTTTTCCTGATGTTTATGTTGAACATGCTGTGTTTCCAAAGCTGATTAGATCAAGGTTTACCCATCGATCGTTCAGCTTCTACAGGGCAACAGGCATGCCAATCCGCACTTTAGTGGAAGTGTTGAATAAATAAATAGATGCGACGAAACAAACGCGGCGTTTTGGAGAACGATTCGTTCAACGATTGAACAAAACGTTCAATCGCGATGGAAACCGTACAGAAGCATCTTTCTGCGCAGGGTGGGACGGCTGATCCCGAGGATTTCACAGGCCCGGCCGAGGTTGCCTTTCGTGGCGGCGAGCACCCGTTCGATGTGGCTTTTTTCCACGGACTCCAGCGTCTGGTTCCAGTGCTGCAAATCGCTGGCGGACTCCTGCTCCGGCGGGTTTTCCACTGTGGGGAGATCAATCCGAAGGGTGTCATCGGGACTGCTGATGACTCCCGCGGTAAGACGGTTCTCAAGTTCCCGAACGTTACCCGGCCAGGGGTATCGTTTCATCCGGGCGAGTACGTCCGTGGGTACCTGGCCGACATTCCGGCGCAACTGCTGGTCGATCCGTCCGAGGAGGTGCTCGATCAGCGGTTCAATGTCCTCGGGCCGTTCGCGAAGCGGTTGCAGGTGAATCTCGATCACCTTGAGACGGTAGTAGAGGTCCTCGCGGAAGCCGCCCTCGCGGACGAGCGCGGCAAGGTCACGGTGGGTTGCCGCGATGACACGGGCGTTGAACTTCTTCGGGACGTTGGACCCGACACGTTCGTAGGTGCGTTCCTGCAGGACACGAAGCAGTTTGATCTGGAGCGATGGGTCGAGGTCGCCGATTTCGTCCAGAAAGAGGGTACCCTCTCCCGCGAGTTCAAGCCGGCCGGGACGGTTCTCATTGGCACCGGTGAATGCTCCTTTGACGTGGCCGAAAAGTTCCGATTCGAGCAGCGTCGGGACGAGAGCGGAACAGTTGAGTGGAATAAAGGGAGCGTCGGCGTTGGTGAAGCGGTGGATCGCCCGGGCGACGAGTTCCTTCCCGGTGCCTGATTCTCCGGTAATCAGAACGTTTGTGGCGCCGCGGCTGGCAAGACCGATTTGTTTGTGCACCTCCACCATGCTTCGGCTCTGCCCGACGATCTTGTCACCGCTGCGCTCGCTGGCGAGGTCGGCGACGAGGGCGAGATGGCGCTGGCTTTCGCGAAGGTTGAGCCCTTTCTCCACAGCAATCTCGAGCTCGTCGATATTCAGCGGTTTATGGATGTAGTCGAAGGCGCCCGCCCGCATCGCGGCGATCGCCTTGTCAAGGTCTTGGTGTCCAGTGATCATGATCACCACGCCGCCGAGTCCTTCCTGACTGGCGGTTGTGAGCACGCTGATGCCATCCCCATCCGGAAGCATCAGGTCGAGCAGCACGAGGTCGGGCCTTTGGTTTCTCCACGCGTTGAGACCGCTCTCTACAGAGCCTGCCGAGGAAACATCATGACCGGCATCGCCAAAAGCCAGTTCGAGCGTTCGGCGGGCGGCGCGATCGTCGTCAATGATCAGGAGTTTCGCCATAACCTCTCTCCATCGGCAGGGTGACCGTGAACGTGCTGCCGGAGCCCTCCTCGCTGTGAACGGAAACGGTTCCACCCTGAAGGTCAACGAATTTTCGCACGTTTGCCAGCCCCAATCCGGTTCCCTCCTCTTTCGTCGTGAAGAATGGATCGAAGATGCGGGGGATCACCGAAGCATGAATTCCACGTCCTGTGTCGGAAACCTGAATCAGCAGATGAGAGCTGTCATCCGTACTGAAACGAAGAGACACCTTCCCGCCAGGCTCGCAGGATTCGATGGCGTTCAACAGCAGGTTGATCAACGCCCTCAGAAGCTGCTCCGCGTCCGTTTGAAAGGATGGCAAGTTCTCCGGCTGGACACTGATCTCGATCTGGATTCCCGCCTTTTTTGCTCGCTCGCTTAACGCTCCCACCGCCCGGCGCGCGAGGTCATGAGAGTTGCACTCCTCGTGGACAAAATCGGTCGGCTTGCTGTAAGTGAGTAATTCACTGAGCATCGTTTCGAGTCGCGTTGCCTGGCTGACAGCGAGTTCAAGGTGTTCAATGTTCGCCGGTTCATTGTCAAGTCGGCGCTGGAGCAGACGGAGATTCATTTTCACGGAAGAGAGCGGGTTGCGCATTTCGTGAACGATACTCGCAACGAGTTGTCCGATGGCGGCCATTTTCTCCGATTGAACAACCCGTTGCTGGCTTTCACGCACCACTTCCCGGGAATGTTGAAGGGCGTCGACCATCTGGTTGAATGAGCGAAGGAGTAATCCAATTTCGTCGCCACTTCTGCGTTCCCGAACCCGCACGGTGACATCACCCTCGGCAACCCTGCGGCTCGCCTCCGCCAGCTCGACCATCGGGCGGCTCCAGGTGCGGGCCATTGCGACAGCGGCCAACAGCAAAACGATCATCACACCAACGGTTGCAAACAGGCTGTTGATGACGATCATCCGCAGTGGAGTGAGAGCCTCGCTGACGTTCATCTCGCCAATCAACGCCCAGCGTGGCCCCGGGAGATACGCATACGCACCAACTACTTCGTTGCCGAGGAATCCCCTGTACACTTCGGTCCCCTGCTTTCCCTTCAACGCGGCGAGCACCGTCGGGATTGGCATTTTATGTGTGAGTGGGTCGGGGTGGTTGCGCATTCGTGACGGGGTCAGCATCACCGTGTCCGGCCCCACCAGGTACACCTCTCCGGACGTTCCGAGTCCGGCGGTATCCGTGAGTATTTTTTCGAGAACAGGTCGTGTGGCGAGGCGGAGCAAAAGGAAACCGGATGGTTTTCCGTTGTCCTGTTGCAAAGGTTGGGCGATATCCAGCACGGGCTCTTTCCATTCGGAAAGGTGCACGGGGCCATAGACAGGATTGGAATCGACGCCTGCCGTTTCCGGGGTGTGGAACAACTGGATGTGCGATGTCCAATCCGAGGAGCTTGCAATCAACGTTCCGGATATATCAAGGAGGGCAACCTCTCGAATACCGAAGACATCCTCCCGCCACTCTCCGCGGTCAAGAGCTGTCTGCAATTCCGTGCGATCATTTTTCGCGACTGGCGGGTGAGCGAGAAGGCTGCGTACGTTCGTCGGAGCCGTGATCGCTTCGATGGATCGTACATGATGAAAGAGGAAGAATTCGAGGCGGGCTTGTCGTTCCCGAACCACGCCCATCACATGGTTTCGCGCCATCGAAAGAATCGCCTCGTGCGCCTGGTTTGTCCCGATTGCTGCGAGGACGACCGCGGCCACCAGAATCAGCACCGCGCCGGCTCCAAAGAGCTGCACGGCGAGGCGGTTTCCCCGGCCAGGTTGTCGATGATCCCTTTTTCGTAGGCTTGTTGCCACCGTCTCCTCGATGAAAACTAACGCAACGCGGTGGGAGGTGAACTGGCATCAAGAAGCATGCGATTGACCAACCCCGCCCAGACGTAGGTCGTGTGCCAGCCTCCCCACGCCTCGTCCGGACTGTAAAATTCCCACAGCGTGTGGGTCTCCCGCAACACCTGAATCATTCCCCGGGCTACGCGGTGAGCGAGTTCGCGAGCGTCGTCATCGTATCCATAGTTGAACAAACCGCGTTGGATAAGGTAATTCCACTCCACCCACACAGGGCCGTTCCAATAACCTTTCGGGTTGTAAAAGGGGTCATCGGCGGACAGGCTCGGAACTCCGTATTGTCTCCAGAACTCATTCCTGTTGGTGAGGTGTTCGCCGATCAACCGGGCCGCTTGCTGTTCGGATGCGATCCCCGCCCAGAGGGGGAGAAATCCAATAATCTCCTTGCGTTTCAGATCGTCCGGACGGTGTACGGAGAAGTTGTGATGATTAAGAGAAACGTGGTAAAAAAATCCTGTCTCCTCATCCCACATTGTGTCGCGGATTTTCTCCGCGCGCGCCTCTGCCTCCATTCGAAAATCGGCAGCATCGTTGAAAAGGCCAAGTTCCCGCGCCATCTCCGCAAGCGACTTCGCCTCCATGACAAGTATGCAATTCAGGTCGAGCGCCTCCACTTCGGTGGGGTCGGCGACCTCGTCCCAAACGGCGACACGAGCGTCACGCACCGATTCCAGCACCGCGTTGCCTCCCCATTCGCAGAGACCGTCGCCATCCCTGTCACGGTGGGCTGTGTACCAGCGGTATAGCCGCTTGGAGGATGCGTACATCTGTTCGAGGAATGGACGGTCGTGGGTGATGCGGTACACTTCCCAATTCGTCCACGCGTACCAGGGAGCGGAGGTGGTGCGCTGGCCGTTCGTTTCGATCGTTTCGTTCAGGTAGGGACCGATGCGGTACGGGATGTAGCCATCCGTGTCCTGACGCATCGCGAAAAAGCGCTGGCTGTCCATGGCCCCGGCCGGATCCATCAGCGCGTACGCCATCATCGTCAGGCTTTCGTGAAACACCTGCCCGCCGTGTCCCCACCCCCAGCTCGGCTCTCTGCTGAAGACGTAATAATTCACCGGAGCGTCAGCTTCCGGAGGGAGCATCACCTGCCGCATCATCGCCCAGCAGCTCCAGTAGAGAAGCTGGAGGTTCTTGTCGTTTGACTTCAGAGGCGGCACCCTTCTGAACAACTCCTCGTCGTTGCGCTGCATTTGTGCAAAGTCGCTGGCCAGTAGCATGCGGGCTTTGCCTCGAAGTTCATGCCGTTCGGACTCAGTGGCTGCCACACCACGCACGATGCGCACCTGGCGGCGAGCCATGGGGAGCATTTCGATGTCCAGCAGGAGTGCGACCGTTCTCGCACTTATTCTTTCTTCCAACCCTTTATCAGCCACACTGTGAAGCAGCACCGACAGAGCATCGGCCGTGCCATCTTGTGCGGTCAGCGTCGCGGGGCGAGAGATGAAACCGGGATTCGCAAGCACGAGGTCGTGGACCGGGGAAACAGCAGGAACGTCATGCTCAAGGGTCCAGAGATCCGGAGATTCCTCGTGCTGCATGGTCATGCCACCCGGTTCGAATCGAATCTTTTGGAAGACATCCTTTTCGTACCGGAGATAGAGAAGCAACTTCACAGTGCGAGGAAACCGAGTCAGATTGCGAAGCGAAATCTCCTGCATGGCGAGTTGGCTCGAATGCACGACAAATGTGCCGGAAATCTCCAGGTCGGACAGCGGGCGGCCCTTCCATTCCATCATGTCCGGGTAAGAGAGCGTTATCAGGGGTGCTTCATTCCACTGCTTCAACGTGACAGCTTCGCGGTCTCCATCCGATACTGCCAATCCCCATTCTCCGGCACTGTCCGTCGTGAATTCCACGGGGGAATCGCGATCGTAGAATCGAAAGTGGTACCCTTCGTCAAGAACGAACCTGCTTCGTTCTTTTGTTGCGGCATAGGTCGTGTAAAGCGGCGAGTCCACCGAAACCTTCAGCCGTGAGAGAGGAGGTGTGGAGATGTTTTCGCATCCGGTGACGATCACCGCAAGAAATACGAAACCATGGACGGTATGATGGAAAAACCGGCGAAGCGCATCCACAGTTCAGCCTCCTTTCAGAATGACGCGGGCAGAGGGGTCTGCATTGCTGAAGTGTGGTGAATCGATCCGGTTGGTTGCAAGGGGGAAACACAGGGATCCTGTTTCGCAGATTTCTGCTGAACATGATCTGAAGGTGGGAGAAGCCCCGGATCTGACTTGGCCGCTTGTCGTGCACCTATGCCCTCTCCGGCGAGAACGACACAGAGATTGTTCTGGCAAAGAAAAGGTTTTCGAAAGAACCAACAAGCGACCCATAAATTACGTTAAAACAAGAAAATACTAGGGAGTATGATAGAGAGTCGAGTTGACTTTCGGCACATAGATTTTTCTCTTCGATTGATATTATTTGGGATTTAAGTGACAGGGGAGTCTATGTCGGCACGGAGAATCCTGCTGCTGCAACTGATTAGCGGCTTCTTGCTGTCCTTTTTAAAAGTCAATGCAGGCGCTAACCAGCGTCCTCCGAGTGCGGAGTCTTCGGATCTCGACTGCCCCCAACGCCATGTCGAGGATAACTGGACCCAGCTTCGACAACCGTTGCGCTTCAACCACCAGAAAACCGCTTTTCCTTTGCCGGGTAAGCACCAGAAGACCTCCTGCCAGGCATGCCATCCGGGCGGAAGCCGGGAAAAACAGCACGCTTTTTCCACCGCACCCACCAACCGTGCTACCTGCTATGCTGACGTACACCGTGCCGAGATGGGCGTGCAATGTGAACGGTGCCATTCCCCGGAGGACTTGCATGGGAACAATCTGCTCTTTGACCATGACGGGGATTCACGTTTTGCGTTGCGCGGAGCGCACGAAAGGGTCGCCTGCAGCGACTGCCACCATGATGTCGAGCGGGCGGACGGAAAGAGCTACGTGCGTTATAAGCCGCTGGACCTCGCATGCGCTTCATGCCATAGTCCCCAGTCGATCAAACGTTGGGAGAATGAGCAGCATAACTGATGGACGACAAAAAGACTGATTTTCGCACGCTCCCACCACTTCTATTTTCTCCGCTCTAGCAGGTTTTCGCGATACAGTGGTCTGCCAACATCCGGAAATCCACAGGGTCCTTCAGGTTTGAAGACCTGAAGGAATCAAAAGATCAATCCCTGATCTCTAGTGAAACGCACAAACAACAAGTGTTTGCAACGCACATTTTTGTTCTCCATCGACAACTTCAAACCTGATCGTCCCAAATTGCGACAACCCGTACCACACTGCAACGGATTTCATCGAAAGTCAAGTAGCTATTCGCTTGTGATATAAAGAGTTATGAATTGGTACGGGGTTTGTACCCCTCTCCTCAAAGAGCGGGAGACTGGATGGACCTGGATCGAGAAAAGAAGGATATCGATCGTCAACGGCTGCGCCGGGTGCTGATTGCCGCCGGGTGTGTGGGGGCGGCAATTGTCCTTTTCTTTGCTGTTCGGCACCTTGTCAGCCCCTCTGTTTCACTGAAACGGCTTCGCTTTGGGACGATCGATCGTGGCGATGTTCGCGCCTCCATAGAAGCGACCGGCACGATACAGCCCGGCGAGGAACGCGTACTTGCCGCTCCTTTCGACAGCCGGGTTGCCTCCATTCTCTGCAAGACCGGTGAATCGCTGGAACCGGGCACTCCGCTGCTGACTCTCGACGACCGTGAACTTCGCAACCACTACGATCGGATCAGCGACGAAATCGCTCTCAAGCGAAATCAGAAAGACCAGCTCGTGATCGAGCGTGAACGAACGCTTGACAGGATGAAAAGCGACAGCGAAGAGCTGAACCTGAAAGTGGAGTACCTCGATGCCAAGACGAAACAGCAGCAGGAATTGTATGACATGGGGGCGGCGACAGATTGGGCGTTGAGGCAGGCACAGCTCGACGAGAACATCGCCCGGCTGCAAGTCGAGCACCACAACCGGGAATTTGAACGGACAACCCGCAGTTTGGAAAAACAGATTGAGGGCGCCGGGATCGAAATCAAACTGCTTGCGGGGGAGCAATCGGAGCTGAAGACTCAGCTTGACGAGGCGACTGTCCATGCGGGAATCCGGGGCGTGCTCACGTGGATCGTTGAGGAAACGGGCGCGAGTGTCCGGACGGGGGATGTTCTCGCCCGGGTGGCGGACCTTAGCCGGTTTCGCGCGGAAGCGTCTGTTTCCGACATCCACATTAACCGGTTGAAAGTCGGAATGCCGGTGGTGATCATCGCCTATCAGGACACTCTCGGGGGTGTCATCTCGAGCATCTCTCCGGCCGTAGAACGGGGGGAGGTCAATTTTGACATTGAATTGGATGATCCTCGAAATCAGGCGCTCAGAGTGAATCTGCGAGTGGATGTCCACGTGCTTTATGACGTGGTCCACGATGCGCTTCGCCTGTCCAAGGGTGCCAGTATACAGGGGTCGGGAACGCAAGAGGTGTTTGTTCTCCGGGGAAATGAGCTGGTTCGGACGAAAGTGACGCTCGGGCTGGCTGGGGTGAAAACGTACGAAGTGGTCTCAGGGTTGAGCGAAGGGGATCGAGTTGTCCTTTCCGACATGCGCGATTTCATGCACCTGGAGCGGATACGGCTACGTTAATGCGGGCTGCGCCGGAGTGCGCACCCGGGAGGAGTTGACATGATTCAACTTTCGAACGTTCGCAAGGTATATCAGACCGAAAAAATCCTGACCCTTGCTCTGGACGACATCGATCTTGAAGTCAAAGATGGGGAATTTGTGTCGGTAATGGGACCTTCTGGATGTGGAAAGAGCACGCTGCTGAATATGATCGGTCTGCTCGATGCTCCTACGGAGGGTCGCATTAACATCGCCGGGCAAGAGGTTTCTCGACTCGGAGATATCCGTCGAGCTCACTACCGCAACGAGTACATCGGATTTGTTTTCCAGCAGTTCCATTTGATCCGCGAGTTAAGCGTTCTGGACAACGTTGAAATACCGTTGTTGTACCGGCGGGTTGGACGAAAGGAGCGTCGGAAACGGTGTCTCGACGCCCTGGAACAGGTCGGTTTAAGCTCGCGGATCCATCATCGGCCGACACAACTCTCCGGTGGTCAACAACAGCGTGTGGCGATCGCACGGGCGATCGTTGGCCAGCCGAAAATTCTGCTGGCGGATGAGCCGACGGGAAACCTCGACAGCACCATGGGCGACGAGATCATGAAGATTCTTCATGATCTGAACGCATCCGGGACGACGATCGTAATGGTCACCCACGACCGAGACTTGGCGAAGCGGACGATGCGCGTGGTGCATCTGTTCGACGGCCGTCAAATCCATTAAGGAGGCTGCCATGTTGCTGAATTACTTGAAGACGACATTGGCGGTGCTGCTGAGGCGAAAGTTTTTCACGTTCGTCAATATTTTTGCAATCACCTTCACACTCGGTGTGTTACTCACGGTAACTGCAATCTTTGATTACGTTTTTATCAGTTCGCCGCCGGATATCCACGGTGACCGCACCGTGGGAATCTATCGGGTTACGGCTGAATATAAACGCGACAAGGGAGGCATAGGCACTTCCAGCGGGTTTTCCAGTTTTCATCTGCTGAAAGAACTCCTGCCCGGCCTTCCCGGGGTGGAAAGGTACTCTGTCCACAAGGTCGTGTGGAAAGCACAGGTCTTTTTCGACAACCGCCGTGCCGATCTTTTCGTGAAATACATGGACGCCAAGTACTGGCAGTTAATGCAGTTCAACTTTCTCGAAGGACGGCCATTCACACAAGATGAATTTGCTTCCGCGAGTCCGGTGGCTGTGATTAACCGTGCTGTTCGAGAGAAGTATTTCGGGAATGGACAGGCTGTTGGTAGGACGATAGAAATTGATGGAAATCGAATTCACATTGTGGGAGTGGTCGAAAATGTTCCGATTCTTCGTGCCGTCACTACCTTTTCGGAAGTCTATCTACCCTACACCCTGCTTTCGGATTACGATCAGCCGCATCAGGTAGATGGCTTGTGGGAAGCAACCATCAGGGTGAATTCCAAGGAAGACATACCCTTGATGCGTGAGGAGTTTGTCAGGCGATTGGGAGAGTATCTCGCTGCACGACCAACCTATGTCAATATCTTTGCCCGTCCGGAAACAGTCGTCGATATGGTCGCAAGAACACTCTTAAGCTTTGGTAAATCAACCGAAAGCATGACGTGGTTGCTGAATTTGTTGTTCGCCGGACTTGCGGTCATGTTCATGATTCTCCCGGCTGTCAATCTGATTAATCTGAATACCAGCCGAATTCTTGAACGTTCTGGAGAAATCGGCGTGCGAAAAGCCTTCGGCGCCTCCTCGTTGACGCTCGTTGGTCAGTTTCTCGCGGAAAATATCCTGCTGACAATTGTGGGCGGAATTCTTGGGCTTGCATTTGCATACCTGCTCCTCGATTTCGTCGTCAACGCGGGACTGATCCCTTATGGGACGTTCAGCGTGAACTACCGCGTGCTCCTGGTGGGTGTTCTCGCCGTATTTGTTTTTGGATTGTTGTCTGGAGTTCTTCCTGCCTGGAGGATGTCACGGATGCATCCAGTCGACGCATTGAAAGGGGGTGTCCTGTGATTCGCCACTTGTGGAGATTGTTCTGGGTCCGGCGCCGTGTCAACGGAATGCTTCTGGTGGAGGTCGTACTCTCGTTCATCGTGCTCTTCATCGTGGTCTACCTGGCGATGGGCAGCGTTCAGCGATGGAATCTCCCAACAGGTTTTGACTATCACGACAGGTACGTGGTGTACCTGGACTGGTTGCAAAGTGAAAAGGCGAGCAGGGAGCAGGCCCGAGAGAGGCTCGAACTGGGTGTTCGAATGATGCGTGAAGCGAAATCAATGCCCGGTGTGCTCGCTGTAGGGGCGATGGATCCGCCCGTGTATGGAATTGGATACAGTTATACACGTTTGGAATACAACGGTCGCAAAATTAACTGCGAATTTGCTCGAGCAGATGTGGGCTTGAAAGATGTTTTTGATATCCATGTCGAACAAGGGCGTTGGTTTGAGGAAGCTGATAATGCTCTTGACTGGAATCCCGTTGTGATCACTCGCCAAATGGCGGAGGAGCTGTTCGGTGACGATGATCCGTTGGGCAAAAGTGTCGACGAAGGAGAAATTTTACGTGTCGTTGGTGTTATTGACGCTTT
The DNA here is from genome assembly GCA_043801585.1 of bacterium. GTDB lineage: Bacteria > Electryoneota > Electryoneia > Electryoneales > Electryoneaceae > JAZDLX01. The sequence goes on from JAZDLX010000013.1 coordinate 33,813, forward strand.
TCGGCCTCATGGAGAATTGGCGGCCCGGCTTCCGGTGATTTTCGTACATCAAAGAACGGTGCCAGGCGAGGACTCCATTCGGCCCTTGGTGGCATTGGTTGTGCATGCGGATGCGAAAGTGCCGGCGGACTTTGAATATGATTTGCTGAAGAAAATGCAGGCGTTGGCGCCGGATTGGTCGATTACTGTGAATTCATTGGAGAACATGCGGTCTTCTTCCATGCGGTTCGGATTGATGCCCATTGTAATTGTAACGATCATCGCGATCTTCCTCCTTGTGATGGTTGTCCTCGGAATGGTCGGTGTGTTCTGGCAGGCGGTGATCAGCCGTGTCGAGGAATTGGGTTTGCGAAGAGCTTTTGGCGGGACTCGAACACAGGTGCGCTGGCAGATTCTCGGAGAGGTCATCGTACTTACCCTT
>JAZDLX010000031.1:0-2782 GCA_043801585.1 bacterium
AACCCTGCGGGATGATATTTATCCCCAGGTCGCCAGCGCTTCCGATGGTGCGATAAAACTCGGACTGGACCTGCAGGGCGGCATGCACCTCGTGCTCGAGGTAAACCTTGTCGAGTTGATGCACGACCTCGCAAAGAACAAGGATGCCTCATTTGACGAGATCGTGAGCCAGGTGCGCAGCGAACTCGAAAAGAATCCGGATGCCGATTTCGAGCAGGTTGTGCTGAACGCCTTTCAGACGCGGGACATTCCGATGGCCCGTTACTTCGGCGATCCGCGCCAGTCGGACCGTGAAATCCTCCGCACGTTACGCAAACAGGCTGATGAGGCGGTCAACCTGACGCTCACGACCCTGCGCAATCGTGTCGATGAATTCGGTGTCTCCGAACCCAACATCACCAAGCAGGGTGCTCGCCGGATCGTAGTCGAACTTCCCGGTATTCAGGATGCCGCCCGCGCCCGCCGGCTGATAGGCAGGACAGCCCTGCTCGAGTTCAAGCTGGTCGCACAGCAAGAGGTGACCGCCAAAGTCCTCCAGGACATCGACACCTTCCTTTCGAAGAAACTGAAGGAAGAGGGCGCGTTCACCGGCCAGGAGAAAACCACTCCGATTACACCCCTTGGAACATCCGACTCGACGACGACAAGTACTACGCAGCTCTTCGGCGAAAGCGCCGGCCAGGATACCGCAGCGGCATCCGACCTTCAGCAGCAGCTGAATGAGGATCGCCCGTTCAGCGGACTGATGAGCCTCTATCAGCACGAAATCGTCGTCCCGGCCGTTGACCGGATCACTGTTGAACAACTCCTCGGACGTCAGGATGTGAAGACGGTCATTCCTCCGGAATACGAATTTGCCTGGAGCCACGTTTCCTTCCCGGGTCAGGACGGCCGCAAATATTGGCGTCTCTACCTGTTGAAATCCCGTGCGGAGATCACCGGCAGCGCTCTTACGGATGCCCAGCTCACGATTGGCGGAGGCTCCAATCCTGCGCAGGCAGGGGCTCCCATTGTCAACCTGACGATGAACCGCGAAGGGGCACGCCGTTTTTCCCGGATTACCGAGAGCAACATCGGCAGGTTCCTGGCGATTGTCCTTGACAGCAAGGTGCACATGGCGCCGGTGCTTAAAACGCGCATTCCGGACGGCCGTGCGATCATCGAGGGCGCCGAGACGGTTGAAGAGGCAAGCGACCTGGCCGTCGTGCTCCGCGCTGGAGCCCTGCCCGCGCCAGTCGAGATCATTGAAGAGCGGACGGTCGGCCCCTCCCTCGGTGCGGACTCGATACACGCCGGAACATCGAGCGCGTTAATCGGGTTTGTGCTGGTTGTGGCGTTCATGATCTTTTACTACCGTGGCAGCGGTATCATCGCGGACCTCGCCCTGATGCTGAACGTCGTCTTCATAATGGCTGTCCTGGCTGGATTCGGCTTCACCCTGACCCTGCCGGGAATCGCAGGCGTCATCCTGACCATCGGTATGGCGGTGGATGCCAATGTGCTGATCTACGAACGCGTTCGTGAGGAGTTGCGTGCCGGCAAGACCGTCTGGAACGCGATCAAGAATGGATTTGATCGCGCCTTTGTAACGATTCTTGACGCCAACGTTACAACCCTGATCGCGGGCGTCGTCCTCTACCAGTTCGGTACCGGCCCGATTCGCGGATTTGCCTTGACGTTGATAATCGGTATCGTGTCGAGCATGTTCACGGCTCTCGTAGTCAGCCGGGCCATCTTCGACTGGATTACTCACACGTGGACCATTAAAAAGCTGAGCATCTGAGCCATGATTCAGATATTCACAAACGCCAACTACGATTTCCAGGGCAAGCGCCGGATCGCTTTCACAGTCAGCGCGCTATTGATCCTCATCGGCCTTGTCGCCACAGTGCTGCGGGGAGGGCCGACCCTTTCGATTGACTTCACCGGCGGCCTGCAGCTCGTACTGCGTTTCGAGAAACCCGTTTCGGAAGGTCCGGTTCGTCAGACTGTCAATAATCTCGGTTACTCCGACGCTGAAGTGAAGCAGGTTGTCGGCGGTGGCGAACAGGACCTGCTTGTCCGACTTCCCCTCCAGGAAGAAGGGGAAGATCTGCAAACCCTTGAAGCGAAAATCCAGGAAGCCTTTACCGATAACCCGATGATGATTCTTTCGGTGGAATCGGTGGGTCCAAAGATCGGACATGAGTTGCGCAATGCCGCATTCCTGTCGATCATCGCCTCGATGTTCTTCATTGTCATCTACATCACCTGGCGATTCCAATACCGTTATGCCATTGGGGCGATCGTCGCCCTCGCACATGACGTGCTGGTCGTTTTCGGCCTCTTCAGCATACTCCACCTGCAGATCAGTCTTCCGGTGGTTGCGGCATTCCTTACCATCGTCGGCTACTCGCTGAACGACACGATTGTCGTCTTCGACCGGATTCGTGAGAACGTGAAAAAGTTGCGCTCGGTGGGATTCACCGAGCAGGTGAACATCTCCATCAACGAAACGCTTTCACGGACGATCCTGACCGCCGGAACCACGTTGATCGTGCTCCTGGTGCTGTACTTCCTGGGTGGCTCGGTGTTGCACGACTTCGCCTTCGCGATGCTCGCGGGTGTTGTCGTCGGTACGTATTCTTCGATCTACGTGGCGAGTCCGATTCTTGTGGAATGGAATCTTCGCCGACCGGAAAAACGGAGCAGGGGCTAAGCGGGCCCATCGTTGACAATTTCCGCGCCCGAGCTGCTGCTTCGGGCGCTTCTTTTGCGGTAGCGGCGAAGAAACGTTCGCCGA
>JAZDLX010000052.1:0-14968 GCA_043801585.1 bacterium
CAAACTGATTTCTGGGATGACTACCAGCACTTGAAACGTGAAACCAGCATGCTGCGTGACAGCGTCCAGCGGCTCAATGTAATCCGTGGACGCTACCACGCCTTGATGGATTCGCCGGGTGTGTTCGTCGCCTTCCTCGACAACGAGGGGCGTTTTCTCGACATCAACCTCGGGGGTCTTTCCCTGTTGGGGATGGATGCCAGAGAGGTCGTCGGCATGCAGCACGTTCAGGTTTTTTCAGGCGAGCCCTCTCGCGCCATCGGCGGAAAGGCCAGCGAAGCGATCCGGACCGGACAAACGGTCGATTTCGCCTGGTCCCTCACCACTCGCAACGGAACCGTCCACCAACTCAGCGCAACCGCGTCCCCTGTCCGTGACGAAACGGGAACCGTCGTCGCAGCTTGTGTCATCGCATTCCATCAGCAGCCTTAGCCAACCGCAGTTGCCGATTGGAGCTCTGCCCAACGCTGATTGGGACGCTGAATCCGTTGACGGAGATTTACTCCTCCTCGTTTCGATTGCAGTTTCTTTGAAAGAAGCTGTTTCAGTTCCCATTAACCAATTCGTTCTGAAAGAACCCCTCTTCGGGTGAGCGGACGATTCAGGTTGTATCTTTCTGGACCCGAAATCTTCAGGAGAATCGCAATGACTGGCAAGCGATTGATCCAATGGATCGTGTTCTTTTCAATCCCGATGATCCTTGTCCTCGGTTGCGGGGACGGGTCGCCAGACTCGAATAATGATGGCAACAACCTGCCGATCATTTCCACACAACGCACTCGACTGGTTGAATCTGGCGCTCAGCCTGTCTGGGTGAGCGATCAGAATGAGCAGTTTCTTTTTTCCTACAAACAGGGTGAGGGACCCGAGGGGATTTATCTCTCTGACCTCGATGGGAATGCGACGTCGTTATGGGAGAATTCTCAGAACCACGATTATGTGCCCTCCCCGGACGGAAGCATGGTGGCGTTCAGCGTCCCCGGTCTGGACGACGGACTTGTTGTCGTAACCATCGCCGACGGCGCCAGCAGCGTTTTTCTCGCCGGCGGACGCCACCCGGCGTGGAGAGGCGACGAGGACCTGATTGCTGAAACCGAAGAGGGCGCGATCGTTTCGGTGAACCTGCTCACGGAAGCGATCACGCAAATCAGCAACAGCGGAATCCAACCCGTCACCGACCTGACAGGCACGAACGTCGTCTATTATCGCAACGCCGGTTTATTGGGACTGCGTCTGATGTGGCAGGCTGAATCCGGGGAGATCTGGTCATCAGCGGTGCAGATCGCTTCAGAGGTTGGCACCGACGTTATTTTCAGTCCGACCGGAGCATCCGTCTACGTCAGCGTTCTGGACATCGAGAACCAGAGTGTTGTTACCTATCTACCGCTGGTGGTGAACCCCACGAGAACTCCGATGCTGCAGGCGGCGTTGCGGCCGTCAATCAGCGGCGACGGCGAACATCTCTATGCGAACCGGATCTCCAGCAAACAACCCCGGTCGCTCTGGCACACCTCGCTGTTGGTGGGAGATCTCGGGATCATCCTCGACGCCTCCTTTGCGGCTGCGGAGGCCCAGGGCAAAGCGCTGCTGGCGGAAAGCGACTGGGGGATCGAGCGCATTACGTTTTAACAATGACAAATTAAAAAGGGGACACGTACCTTTTAATTTCATCATCAGCATTACTAATAACATAGTGAGACGTCGGAAATTAAAAGGTACGTGTCCCCTTTTTAATTTCACTCCTCGAAGGGCGTCATCCTGCGGGCGAGATAGACGATCGGGGTGTCGAGCACCGAAATCGTCACCTTGAGGGTCCAGTAAACAAGGATGAACTGGCCGATCCCCTCCATCCTGCCCCAGAATCCAATGAAGACGAAGATCACCGTATCGACACCCTGCGCAACCGTCGTGGCAACGATGTTTCGAAGCCACAGGTATTTGCCCTGGGTGAGCCGCTCGATGGTGCGGAAGAGGAAGATGTTCAGACTCTGGCTGATCGGATAGGCGATCATCGCTCCCGCGACGATCCGTGGAAGCGTGCGGAACAGGCGGTCCATCGCGTTCGCCGTTTCAAAATCCGCTGCGGGTCTGGCAGCGATGACAAAAAATCCTGTTCCAACCAGTGTAATCAGCGAAAGGTAGCCGAGTTTCACCGCACGGTATGCCGCCTTCTCGCCGTATTGATCCGCGAGTACTTTGCCGGTCAGGAAAATCCCCGCGTAGATCGGCGCCCCAATGCTGGCGACAAATCCGAAAACACTCGCGATTTTGACGAAATAGACGCTGCTGATGATTGTGAAGGCAACACTCGCCGCAATCAGTCCCTCCCGCCCGAAACGGGCTGCAGCGAGAGTAATGGCAAATGAAAAGAGCATCAAAGCAAAGAACAGGAATTCGTTCATCGGCGCCTGCTTCAGGGAGGCTATTGACGGGTTGAGTGGATGGCGGCTACATAGGGCGCCAGTTTCGATTCATCCAGATGATAATCGGTGCGAATGCCGGTGCAGATATCGACCCCGAAGGGTTGAACCGTTCGGATCGCCTCGGCGACATTGTTCGGATTCAACCCCCCGGCGAGAAACACCGGCACGTCGACATTGTCCACGATACGTCTGGAAAGACTCCAGTCATGGACTTTTCCGGTCCCGCCGAGTGTGGGGATGTCAGCATCCGGCCTACCCGAATCGAGCAGGATGGCATCCGTTGTTTCGGCAACCTCGAGGGCTTCCTCCACGGAGGCTTCTCCCGCCATGTGGATTACCTGCACAACCTTGACCCAGGGAATCACCTTGTGAATCGCCCGCCGGACTTCCGGATCGACACGACTGCATAGCTGGAGGGTGCTCGCCCCGGTGCGAACGTGTTGTTCCAGGATATCCTCGAACTTCGTCTTGCTGGTCAACAGGAACGTGGAAATCCCGGGCGGCACGGTGGCGATGATCTCCGCGATCCTGGCCTCCGGAATCGGGCCCGGTCCGCTCGGCATCGCGGACACCAGCCCAAGGGCATCCGCACCGTAACGGATCGCAAGCGCCGCCTCCTCCGCACTCTGAATGCAGCAGATCTTGATGCGCGTTCGATTGTTGGGGAGTCTGTCTCTACTCCTCGCCACGACTTGTCTCCATTTCAGGCCCTGCGCCTTCCGGTTGCGGAGTCGGAACGAGTTCCGTTGTGTTGACACCTCGTTCGCGGAGTATTCTAAGTATCGTCTGGTAAAGGGATTCGGGCATCTGAGGCTCCCGGCAAAAGATGCGAAGCCTCATCCGGTCCGGTCCCAGTACGACGGACCAGGAGTAATCAGCCGCCTTGTCGATCACCCAGTAATCGGCGGCGATATTCAGTCCGAGACGCACTTTCATCCGCCCCGCTTTGTTTGGATCGACCCGCCAGAGCAACCCTTTCGCCACACGCTGGGGGCCGTCGAAGGTACCGATTGTGCAGGTATTCCGGACGCGAAGCCGGCTTCCCTGCAACGTGTATTCGGACACGTTTCCGATACAGTCAAGATTCTGGCGCGTGGGAATTCGTGCGATTTCGTACCAGGTTCCAGAATACGCTTCCATGTCCAGTTCATCCACCGGTTCCGGCGCACTGGACCGTCGCCGGCTTCGCAGCGCCAGCATCACCAGCACACCCGTCACGGATACAAGCGCCATGATGATCAGCGCCCAGGGACCGCCCATGTAGATCTTCAACGGGTTGCGGATATTCCCTTTCTCGGCCATTGTGCCCTCCAAGGCAGCAAAACGTCCCTCGGACCCTGCTCACCCTCACCCCCAAACAGGCCGGGAGTGCAGAATAACCAAAAGCGGAGGGGTGCTTCAAGTCCATTGTGACAACCCGCGCTCTTTCAATCAAACCGATCGAATCCGCACCTCCCGGTGAATTGCCCGGGGGATCATGCTGGCATATCTTGCTGAATCCTTGAAAAAGCCAACCAGGGTGAGGAGTCCATGGACCAGAAACCGGTTTCAGAACTGACTCTCCGCGCCGTCCTTTCAGGTCTCTTCGTTGGGTGCCTGATCGGCGCATCCAATGTCACCATCGGCCTTAAGATCGGGTGGACCTTTGGAGCGGGCATCACCGCCGCCGTAATCAGTTTCGCTATTTTCTCCACCCTCCGGAGCATGCGCCGTCCATTTGACGAACGCGAGAACCTGATCGCGGCCACCGCGGGCTCCTCCTCAGGAACGATGGCAAGCGCGGGCGGCTTCGTCAGCGCGATCCCAGCGCTCGAGATGATCCGCATGGCGAACGGTCAGCCGCCCCTGCCCTACCACAGCCTGGTGATCTGGGGAATGGCTGTTGCCTTCCTCGGCGTCCATTTCGCGGTTCCGCTCCGCAAACAGATGGTCGTCACCGAAAAGCTGCGCTATCCCACCGGCACCGCCACCGCCGAGACGATCAAGGCGATGTATGCCTCCGGAGCTGAGGCAATGAAGAAAACGAAGATGCTGATCTGGTGTGGTGTCGGCGCCGCCGCCCTGAAACTGCTCTACCTCGCTTTCCCGGACACCATCGGCACCCTCGAGGATTTCTCACTGAACGATATCGGGCTCGCCAGCGTCGCCATCCTCAGCATCCCGGTGTACCAACTTCAGATCGGATTCAACCTCTCGCCGATGATGCTCGGCGCGGGAGTGCTGATCGGTCCGCGCGTCGGCTGGTCTTTGCTCGCGGGTGCAATCATCGCCTGGGGCATCATGACTCCGATCCTGATCAACAACGGCACCGTGGAGGTATCGCCGAACATCGGGGCTGTCACGTCGGCGCTGGAACGAAGCGCGGAAAGACCCGATTCACGCCACGCCCGTAACGCCCTGGGTATCGCGGTCGATGAAGCGTTGACACGGGCCGAGGCGATCGCCAGCCACCGCTCGGGAGTGAATACGGTAGAGGTACTTCGCCACTACAACGCCCCGGCGGAACTGCTCCGTGAAGCGGGCATGGTACCTGAAGACGAGGCGAAACCCGTGCCGGAGATCACCAACGCCCCGACCACTACCAACCCCTACCGCAGCGGGTTCAACTGGGTGCTGTGGACCGGTGTCGCCCTGATGATCACATCGTCGTTCACCACCCTCGCAATGCAGTACAAAACCATTGCGCGAACGTTCGGCAGCATGCGGGCTGCTGTACGGAGGAAAAACGGTGGTGATGCAGTCAAAAACGATTCCGACGAAGAGGAAGAGCCCGACGCCCCCGATCCTTACCCGATGAAATACTGGGTGATCGGCATGGCCCTGGCAACAACGCTGACCGTCACCCTCGCCCGGATCTATTTCAGCATTCCGATCTGGGAATCGCTGCTGGCGGTCTTCATCTCGATGTTCATTGCGGCGATTGCGGTGCGAGCCACCGGAGAGACGGATATCAACCCGGTCGGAGCGATGGGCAAAATCACCCAGGTGATCTACGGTGCCCTGGCCCCGGGCAGGATGGTCCACAACCTGATGGCTGCGGCGATCACCAGCGCGGGCGCCTCCCAGGCGGGCGACCTGATGCAGGATCTGAAAGCGGGGTACATGCTCCGCGTGTCCGTGCGCCGCCAGGTGCTCACCCAATTGACCGGTGTGATCGTCGGGGTGTTCGCGGCGGCGGCAACCTACCGTGTGCTGACCATCGTTTATGAGATCCCCGGACCGGAGTTCCCCGGACCGGCGGTGTTCGCGTGGTACAAGATGGCGGAGATCCTCGCCGTCGGACTCAAAGCGCTTCCCGCGGGAGCGTTGTGGGGCGCGGCGGTCGGCGGCGGAATTGGTATCCTCCTCCCGCTGCTTGGCAAATTCGGTCCCGGCTGGCTGAAGAAGTGGCTGCCCAGTTCGGTGGCCTTCGGGATCGCCTTCATGGTTCCGGCGGTTTACAGCATCGGGATGTGGCTCGGCGCGGTGCTGACCTATGCCTACAACAGGAAACATCCGGTGCGGGTGGACAAATACGGCGCGTCGCTGGCCTCCGGTTTCATCGCCGGGGAGGGGTTGATGATGGTCGCCTTCGCGCTCTACCTGATGTTCACGCAGGTGCTGTTCTGATCGGCGGACTCATGTCGCGCCAGCGATTCGCAGCATGGTGAAAGTTGTTTGGCCCTGTCGGCTTGTCCGACAGGGTTTATTTGTATTCGACAGTTTACTGTGAAACTCGGCCCGGCGGGTGGCCCGGGTTGTCCGCCAACCGGCGGATTACCCGGGTCTTATATAAAGCCGCACATCAGCCAACCAAGATCCGACACTTTCCATCCTTTTGAAACCCGGGAAATGAACCTTTGGTTCACATCCCGGGCCACCCTTCACAAAAGGAGTGTTTATGATCCGATACAACTCCGACTGTCATACGTCTCCTTCTACGGGTACCTTTCATCCAAGAGAACATTCTGCCGGGGGAGAAAGGACGGCTCAATGGGCGCAACGAGACCGAGCGATGAATCCGTACGAAAAGCTACCGAACGCGGTTGGGATGAGTGGTTCTCCCTGCTTGACCGGGCGGGGATGAGCGACAAGGACCACAAATCCATCGTCGCGACGGTCAAGGCTATGGGCGAAAAAAGCGGCTGGTGGCAGCAGGAGATCACCGTTCAGTACGAGCGTGCCCGAGGGCTTCGTGACATCCACCAGCGTTCCGCCGGCCATTACGAAATCAGCCGCCTGAGAACCTTCCCGGTCAGCGACGAAGAACTGATCGCCTTCGTCACCGATGGACGAAAGCGCGGTTCCTGGATCGACGTCAAGCTCCCGAAACCCGAGCGGAAGGTGCTCTCCGGCAATCCGCTCTTCACCTTCCCCTGGCCCGGCGGCAAAACAACTCTGCAGATCGTTGTCGAGAACAAAGGACCGAAGAAAGCCTCGATCACCGTGGTCCACCGCGACCTCGCCGGACCCGCCGAGTGCGAGGAGAAGAAAGCCTACTGGACAGAGCGCCTCACTGTTTTGAAACAGCGCATCGACACACGTTGATCCTTAACAAACCCCGCAATTCCGGGACAGTATGCCATCATTCAATTATTAGCATCCTGTCCCGGGTTTTCATCGAGGGTCATAATATCATCAACTAGTATATCAGCGCCCTCTATTTCCTATTCCGCCTTCGGCGTCTCCTCCGTTCCCGGTTCTTTTCTCCCCGTCATCAGGGAAAAGTGGACATGCGCCGCGAAACCGATCAGCGCCGGAATATTCCCCAGCAGGCCGAGCCAGAAATAACGGCTGGCGTACCAGGATCTTTTAATCTTCAGATGAATCCGTGCAATCTCATAGGAAGCGATCGCGCTGGCGAGAGCCCAAACGGCCATGATTTGCCTGATTGCATCGACAGAATGTTTCAGATCTTCCATCGTACCCCCTGTTTTTTTCAAACTTTTTTCGTAAAATATCACCGGGAAAACATTCAACTCATGCCCCATCTGAAGAATGATAAAAAATCCTTCGACGGAGTCGCTGAGATGGAAAACGCTTGAGAAGGATTTAAATAATGAACACTTTTCCTTATGCTTCCGCTGAACGAGGGAATGTTGGATGGGTCTCGTGAATCTGTGGAAAACCTTCCGTGGCGATGCCGGTTACGTTTGCCCTACGTGGGTCGGAGGCACCTCTGACAACCACTTGCGCAAGCTCGTGCATGATCCCGAAATACTTCTCGGGGATCTCGTCAAACCGGGAATGACTGTCGTCGACCTTGGATGCGGCGGTGGAATCTTTTCGATTGCGATGGCCCAAATGGTGGGCGGGGATGGGAAAGTGATCGCCGTGGATGTACAGCAGAGAATGCTGAACAGGTTGGTACGCCGCGCTGCAAAACTCGATTTACAGGACCGTATTTACCTGCATCTTTCCACTCCAGAAAATATCGGTCTGGAACCTCAATCTGTTGACTTTGCCCTTGCCTCATTGATGATTCATGAAGTGCCGGACGCTCTCGCGTTTCTCAGTCAGGTGCATGCCAGCCTGAAATCCGGGGGCAACTTGCTGATCATTGAACCTGTGTTGCACGTCTCACGAAAACGGTATGCCAAAACCATGCAAACTGCACGGGAGGCCGGATTCCGGGTGATTTCACCTCGCACTGTCGCGCTATGTCGGGCCGTTCTGTTGCAGGCTGAATAAGAATGATTTTGTCATGGATGATGTACGAACCTGAGGGACGGCAACTTGTTTGAGTAAATGGAAAGTCCCTCTCCCCTGATCGGTTCCCACGCTTGCGCTCCCCGTCCCGCTTGCGAGAAGGCTTCCATTCGCTTAACCTCTTCAGTCATCTTTGAATGTCAGGGAGAACCATGATTCAGCGAGTTCTGGTAGCCAACCGTGGGGAAATCGCCGTCCGTATCCTTCGCGCTGCCCGGTTACTGGGAATCCAGACCGTTGCGGTGCACTCCGAAGCGGACGACGGAGCCCTGCACACCCGTCTCGCCGACCAGAGCGTACTGATCGGCCCTGCTCCAGCGAACGAATCCTACCTCGACATCGGGAAGTTGGTTGACACTGCGAAACGGACCGGCTGCGACGCATTGCATCCGGGCTATGGTTTCCTCGCGGAACGGGCGGCGTTTGCCGAGGCGGTGATCGACGCCGGACTGATCTGGGTGGGACCTCCTCCCAGCGCCATCGACCTGCTCGGCGACAAGGTGCGCTCTCGCCGGTTGATGGAAACCAGCGGCGTCCCGGTCACTCCAGGGTTCGACTGCGACGACCAGAAAGCGGAGAGCTTTCTCAAAGCCGCAAAGAAGCTTGGTTACCCGCTGTTGGTGAAAGCCGCCGCGGGAGGCGGTGGCAAGGGAATGCGGGTCGTCCGCAAGGAAAAGGAACTCGGCGAATCGCTCGAAGGGGCGATGCGTGAGGCAAAAGCGGCGTTCGGGGATAGCCGGGTTTTCCTTGAGCGCTACGTCGAACGTCCGCGCCACATCGAATTCCAGATCTTCGCCGACACCCACGGCAACGTTGTCCATCTCTTTGAGCGTGAATGCTCGATCCAGCGCCGTCACCAGAAAGTCGTCGAAGAAACACCCTCGACGGCATTGACACCCGATTTGCGCAGACGGATGGGCAAAGCGGCTGTCGAGGCGGCAAGGGCGGCGAACTACGTCAACGCGGGAACAGTTGAATTCCTTTTCGATTCCGCACAGCAGGAATTTTATTTCCTCGAAGTGAACACCCGCATCCAGGTGGAGCATCCGATCACCGAAGAAGTTGTCGGGGTGGATCTCGTCAGCGAACAGTTCCGTGTCGCCAGCGGAGAAAAACTCTCCTGGTCTCAGAATGACCTGGTCCAGCGCGGACACGCCATTGAGGCTCGTATCTACGCCGAAGACCCCGCCAACGGTTTTCTCCCGGCGGCGGGTCCTCTGCTCTACCTGGAGGAACCGACGGGACCGGGGGTACGCGTCGACAGCGGAGTGGTCGCAGGACGCGATATCCCGGTGCACTACGATCCGATCCTCGCCAAGGTGATCACCCACGGCCCGGACCGTGAGGCGGCGCGGCGACGGATGATTCAGGCACTCGAGCATTACGTGGCGCTGGGCGTCCCGACGACGGCGCCCTTTCTCCATGACGTCTTTGCGCACGAAGCGTTTATCGCGGGCGAGACCTTCACCGATTTCATCCCCACGTATTTTAACGGGTGGTCGGGTGAGGAGGAAACACTGCGCGACCTTGCAATGGGCGTCTCAGCGGCGCTGTCAGGTTCAGCAGGACAGCGGCTCGTTGAATCCGGCAACGGCACCGGAATCCGTAGTACCCCCTGGCAGACGACCGGAGCCTGGCGAATGGGAGGTGCACGATGAGCCGGCGAGTGTTCAAAGTCGAAACGGGTGAACTTTCGGTTCGTGCGGAGATCAACGGAGACCATCTCACTGCAACCATTGAGGGCCACGCGGACATCGAGGGAGCGTTTGTTCGCACTGGCGACTCCACCGGAGTGTGGAATGTCAACGGCGCCCGTTATACGGTCGCGGCGGTGGAGCACAAGGGAACGGTCTGGGCGGCGGTGGACGGCCGGGTGTTCCGTTTTGAACTGGTGGACCCGAACGCACCGGCTGGCGCAGTCGCCGCCGAGAACATGGTGGCCGCGCCGATGCCGGGCAAGGTGATCAAGCTGTTCAAGGCCGTTGGCGACACCGTAGAAGAGGGCGAGGCGGTGATCGTGGTCGAGGCGATGAAAATGGAACACACCCTGCGAGCACCGAAGGCGGGAAAGATCTCCGAGATCCGTTGCATTGAGGGGCAGCAGGTCGAGGCGAATGTCCCATTAGTGGAGATCGAGGCGGAAGACTGATTTTGGGAGGAGGTATGTTGTCAAAAACCTGGGGCTATGCGGTGCGGGCGATGGTGTGGATGGTGCGAACGCACGGCGATCCCAAGCGCCGCTGGAGCAGTGACGAGCTGGCGGAGGCGGCGGGACTCCCACCCTCCTTCCTGGCGAAAGTGATGCAGCAACTCACTGCGGCGGGCCTTGTCGAGAGCACACGGGGGCGCGGTGGAGGGATCCGTCTGGCTCGCGATCCAGCAACGATCCGCCTCTATGACATCGCGGCATTAACCGAAGACCGGACGGAATTCGATCTGGACGGCGCGGGACTGGAGGATGCCGCTCCGGAATTGCTCGACGAGTTGCACCTCCGCTGGCAACCGTACGGCCGTGCGGTCCGCGAGTTTCTTGCGGCAACGACCATCGCGGACCTTTCCGCAACCGGCGCAACGAATGAAAAGGAGAAGCAATCGTGAGGGCAACCATCGAACAGATCCAGGAGAAACTGAGCGTCCTGAACCTGCAAGGCTGGCTCCTCTACATCTGGCGCACGGTGAATCCCGTGGCAATTACAACACTCGGACTGGAAGAGGAAGGTCTGAGATCACGCCGCTGTTATTACCTGATTCCGGCAAAGGGCGAGCCGCGAAAACTGCTGCATGTCATCGAACCCCACTCTCTCGAAGGGCTGCCCGGAAACGAGGAGTCCTATTCCTCGTATGTCGTTCTGAAAGAGAAATTGGCGGCAATGCTCAAGGGGTACACATCCGTGGCGATGGAATACAGCCCGGAATGCCACATCCCCACGGCCTCCTGGGTGGATGCCGGAACAGTGGAGATGATCCGTTCCCTCGGTGTGTCAGTGGTCAGCTCCGCCGAGCTGGTCCAGTATTTCGAGGCGACCCTCGACGATGCGCAGATCGCCAGCCATTTCAGCGCGGCGGAACTCTGCAAACGGATCGCAGCGGACGCCTTCGAGGAGGCTGGAAAACGTATCCGCGACGGTAAACCCATGACCGAGTACGAGCTTCAGCAGTGGATCGTCGGCCGTTTCAACGATGTCGACCTGATCTGGGAGAGCAATCCGATTATCGGTGTGAACGGACACAGCTCCGATCCCCATTACTCCCCATCCCCCACCGATTCCACCGAGATCAAAGCGGGTGATGTGCTGCTGATCGACCTCTGGGCCAAGGGAAAGCAGAAAGGCGCGGTGTACGCAGACCAGACGTGGATGGGCTATTTCGGTGTCCAACCGCCCGAGAAGGTCAAGGAAATCTGGGAGCTGGTTCGCGATGCCCGCCGTGCCGGGTATGCGCTGGTGACCGGCCGCATCGCCGCGGGCAAGTCGGTGTACGGTTACGAAGTGGACGACGCCAGCCGCGCGGTGATTGAAAAAGCAGGCTACGGCGAGTATTTCTTCCACCGCACCGGTCACAGCATCACCTGGACCGATCACGGCAACGGCGCGAACATGGACAACTTGGAAACCCATGACGACCGCCCGATCATCCCACGCACCTGCTTTTCAATCGAGCCGGGTGTCTACCTGCCGGAGTTCGGCGTGCGCAGCGAGAACAATGTCATGATTCTGCCGGATGGCACACCGAAACTCGCCGAAGGAACGGACCAGGAGGAGCTGATTCTCGTCACGGTATGATCGCCGGGGGTGTGCAGGATTCCAAGCGCCCCGTTCGCCAGACGGGGTGTTCTTTTATAGGCCGAATCCGTGAGCAAACTGTCCTACTCACCATGCAAGAAGGTGTGTGGAACTGACGGGTGGCATTCTTGGTATATTCCACGGTCGAACAACGGTTAAAAGGATCTATCTGCACATGAAATACAAGGACTACTACAAGATCCTCAGCGTGGACCGCAACGCCAGCGACGACGTGATCCACAAGGCGTACCGGAAACTCGCCCGGAAATACCATCCGGACGTGAACAGGGAATCGGGCGCGGAAGAGAAGTTCAAGGAGATCGGCGAAGCGTACGAAGTGCTGAAGGACGCGCAGAAACGGAAACGGTACGACACCCTCGGCCAGAACTGGAAGATGGGCGACGATTTTTCGCCTCCTCCCGGCTGGCAGCACATGGGCGGATCTCGTCCCCGACCCAGCGGTGCGGGAAATGGATTCGCTTTCGGCGGGTTCAGCGACTTCTTCGATTTCATCTTCGGCGGTGGAGGGACCCGTGCGGGGGGTGGCGCACGCAGTCCGTTTGGACAGGGTGATTTCGGTGGATTCGGAGGTTTTTCGAGCGGCGCAGCGCGCGGACAGGATCACGAAGCCGTCCTCGAAATCTCGATTGAGGAGGCGATCCAGGGGGGCAAAACCCGTTTCTCGATTAACACCAGCGAAATCGGCTCGGATGGAAACCCGCATCCGAGCAGCCGCACGCTCGAGGTAAGAATTCCCGACGTCGTCCGGGAGGGGATGCGTATTCGTGTTCCCGGGCAGGGCGGCCGTGGCCCGGGCGGTGGTGCGGGCGATCTGTACCTGAAAATCAAGTTCAAGCCGCATGATCTCTTCCGCGTGCACGAGCACAACCTGCATCTGCATCTCCCCGTCGCTCCCTGGGAAGCGGCCCTCGGCGCCAAGGTGACCGTGCCCACCCCGGATGGCAAAATCCGTGTGAATATCAAACCGGGCTCGTCTTCGGGTCAGAAATTGCGCATCCCGGGGCATGGACTACCGAAAAAAGGCGGCGGTCGGGGCGACATGATCGCGGAAATCTCAATCGTTCTGCCGGACAAAATGTCGAAACACGAACAGGAGATGTTCGAAATGCTCGCCGACCGCAGCTCGTTCAAGCCACGACCGTGGGACTGAACAACCTTAAGGAGACACATTACTTCATTCGATATTATCCTGAAAATATAAAAGTTACTTACGAAGAATAAATAAGGGAACGTATCCACCTAAAATGTATCTGCCATTCCGGCAGACAGAAATGGATTTTCTGCCAGCATTGACCGGAGAGATTCATCGGACAGGTTTTGTGATTTACTTGTTTTATAATGAATTACTTGCTCCTTGCCGTCCCCTTTTTCTGGCAAGGGGATTGCTTAGGATATCTGCGGGAGGTCCCATGGTGGAAATCATCATCGTCATCGCTGGCATCACCCTCGCAATCCTCGGGCTGGCCTATCTCGCCCGGCATGGCCGCGGGATGTTCGGCCGCATGCAGTTCACCTCGCAGAGCAGCATGTATGGCTTGAGTGGTTCCGAGAGGAAGCATGCGATCGAGGAAGTGCAATACGTCCAAGAGGATGAAGTCCAGGAGGACACCGGCCCTGACGACCAGGGCGTCCGCATCGAAGAAGACAAAAGCGAACGAAAAAGCAATTAAGGGGACACATTACTTAATTCATTTTACTCGCTTAAAATCTGTATTTACCTTGCAATCTCGAATTAAGTAATGTGTCCCCTTAATTCGAAAACGAAAAGTAAACGAACAGCACAGGGAGAGTTGGTATCATGGCCGAGACGTCCACCGGCAAAGGGAAAAGCCAGACTTTGAAATTCAAGGCGGAAGTGGCTCAACTGCTCAGCATCGTCATCAACAGCCTCTATACCGACCGGGAGATTTTCGTGCGCGAGCTGATCTCCAACGCGTCCGATGCGCTGGAGAAAATGCGCCACCTGAGTCTGACCCGGAAAGAGGCCGTGCACGTCGAGGAGGGCGACCTCGAGATCCGCATCGACCTCGACGACGAGGCGAAAACCTTTACCATCACCGACACCGGCATTGGAATGACCCGTGACGAGGCCTCGGAGAATCTGGGAACCATCGCTCATTCCGGCTCCCGCGCCTTTCTGCAGCAGATCGCGTCAGGCCAGCCTGTGGACGTGAACCTGATCGGCCAGTTCGGTGTCGGATTCTATTCCTCTTTCATGGCGGCGAAGAAGGTAACCGTGCAGACCCGTTCCTGGCAGCCGGACACCGAACCGGTGATCTGGAGCAGCGAGGGAGCGGGATCGTTCAGCATCCGTTCCGCGGACCCCGAACTCCCGCGTGGCACAACGGTCACTGTGGACCTTCGCGATGACGCCGGAGAGTTTGCGGACACAGACACGATTAAAAGGCTGATCCGTCAGTACAGTAATTTCGTCCCCTTCCCCATCCGCGTCAACGGCGAGCAGGTGAACACCGTTCAGCCGCTGTGGACGAAACCGAAAAGCGAGATCGGCAACGACGAGATGAAGGAGTTCTACCGTTTCGTCGCCAACACCTTTGACGATCCCATTTACAGTTTTCACTTCGCCGCGGACGCTCCGCTGGCGATCCACTCGCTGCTGTTCGTGCCCGGCCAGAACGTGGAAGGGTTCGGGCTGGGGCGGATGGAGCCGGGGGTCGCACTCTACTGCAAGCGGGTGCTGATCCAGTCCCAGGTGGAGGAGCTGCTGCCGGAGTATTTCCGTTTTATCCGGGGCGTGGTCGACAGCGAGGACCTGCCGTTGAACATCAGCCGTGAGACGATGCAGGACAGTGCGCTGGTCGCCAAACTGCGGCGCGTTCTGACCGGACGGTTGATCAAATTCCTCGCCGAGGAGGCAAAGGGCGATCCGAAGAAGTACAGCGAGTTCTATGGCAATTTCGGCGTCTTCCTCAAGGAGGGGGTGGCCACCGACGGCGACAACCGCAACGAGCTGGCGAAACTGTTGCTCTACGATTCCTCCGCCGATCCCGAGAAGAAGGTCAGCCTCGAACAGTACCTCGAGCGGATGCCGGA
>JAZDLX010000069.1:0-6360 GCA_043801585.1 bacterium
TCTTCGGGCGGCAGGGCGGCATCGTCCCGAGTCCCGAGGAGGTTGTAGAAGTCGTGAAGAAGTTGGTGAAGTAAACAGGCGTTTGAGCAGTCAACGAGGCAAGTATGGCGACGACAACCATTTTTCAGCGCCCCGAGGCGATGACCGACGTGGAAACTCATTACTGCCCGGGTTGCACCCACGGCGTGATACACCGGCTGGTGGCGGAATCGCTTGACGAACTGGGGCTGCGTGAAAAAGCGGTGGGTGTTGCCCCGGTTGGCTGCTCGGTGCTCGCGTACAATTACTTCAACTGCGATTTCCTCGAAGCTGCGCACGGCCGCGCACCGGCGTTCGCCACCGGATTGAAACGGGTCAGTCCCGAATTGACCGTGTTCACCTACCAGGGAGACGGCGATCTCGCCTCGATCGGCACAAACGAGATCCTTCACGCTGCCAACCGCGGCGAAAAGATCACCGTCATCTTCGTCAACAATGCGATCTACGGGATGACCGGCGGACAGATGGCCCCGACCACCCTCCCCGGCCAGATCACGACCACCAGCCCGATGGGCCGTGATGTCGAGCTCGTCGGGTGGCCGATCCGCATTCGTGAACTGCTGGCAACCCTGCGCACCCCGGCCTACATCGCCCGTGGCAGCGTGCACAGCCCCCAGTGGACGATCCGTACGAAGAAATACATCAAGAAAGCGTTCCAGTACCAGGAGGAAAAACGCTGCTTCAGCCTGGTGGAGGTCCTCTCCACCTGCCCGACCAACTGGGGAATGACCCCGGTCGAGGCGACGAAGTGGCTGGCGGAGAAGATGATCCCCTACTACCCGCTCGGCGAGCTGAAAACCCCCGACGAGGAGGATCAGGTGGTATCTAAGATGCTGCGCGAGTGAAAAGCGCACTACCGGAAACAGAATGTACAGGATAGACAGGATTGGCTAAAGACAATAAAAGGCAGTCATCCTGAACAAGCCTGCGGCAGGCAGGCGCAGTGAAGGATCTATGAGTAGATGTTGATGTTGTCATTGCGAGGAATCCGCCAGCCGGCGGATGACGAAGCAATCTCGCAGTTGCAGTTTTCAGTCATCCTGAACAAGCGTGCCGCAGGCAGGCGCAGTGAAGGATCTATGAGTTTATCAGTTGTTTGATTGTTCCATCGAATCTTCAACGTCTGTTGGCGAATTAAGGATCGATGGAACAGAAAAAAAACGTCAGTGATGCCAGGAAACACGATTCCTTTTCATCCTGTGCATCCTGTTCCTTTCAGTTTTGTCCAGAAGCGTGAGGGTTTTCTCATGCAGCGTGAAGTGAAATTCGCCGGGTTCGGCGGGCAGGGCATTCTTTCGGCGGGCAAGTTCCTCGCCGACGCCGCGCTCGCCGAAGGAAAAGAGGTGGCGTGGGTGCCCTCCTACGGTCCCGAGATGCGGGGCGGCACCGCCTATTGCACCGTGGTCATTTCCGACCATCCGATCGGCAGTCCGGTGGTCAACTCACCCATGGACCTGGTGGCGATGAACCGACCCTCGCTCGAGAAATTCGAACCGACGGTCAAAGAGGGCGGTATCATCCTCATCAACTCCTCGCTGATCCCGGACCGTGTCCAGCGCAAGGACGTCACCGAAATTCTCGTCCCGGCGAATGACACCGCGATCAAGCTCGGCAACAACAAGGGCGCCAACATGGTGATCCTCGGCGCCTATGTCGCTGTGACCGGCATCGTCAGCCTCGACACGGTTCTCGAACACATTCCCGAGGCGTTCGCACACAAGCAGCAATTTGTCGAAGCCAACATCGCCTGTGTCAAAGCGGGCGCTGAAATTGCCCGCAAAGCGCTGGAGGCTGTGTCATGACCGCGAAGAAGAAACCCGCCAACGACTCCCGTGAGACCCTCGAACCCACGGCGGGCGACACCGGCGCGAAAACTCCGAAAACTCCCTCGAAAAGAAAAGTGACCGGCGGTTCGGTCGAGCAGGTTGTGCACGAAGTGGCTTCGCACTACGCCAAGGGCGAACCGAGCCTGATCATGATTCTGCAGGAAATTCAGGATGTGCTCAACTGGCTGCCCCCGTCAGCGTTGAAGGTGGTTGCGCGGGAGCTTGAACTGCCGGTGGCGAAAGTCCAGGGAGTGGCCACCTTCTACAAGGCTTTTTCCCTCGAACCGCGTGGAGAGAAACTGATCAAGGTCTGCCTCGGCACCGCCTGCCATGTGCGCGGAGCGGGAATGCTTGTCGAAGAGCTCGAACGCGATCTGAAGGTCAAGGCGGGCAAAGGGATTACCGAGGACGGCAACTTCTCCATGGAAACCGTCAACTGTGTCGGCGCCTGCGCGATGGCGCCCGCCGTGGTTGTCGGGGAGAACTACTATGCGAACATGACGCCGGGCGACCTTTCGGCGATGTTGAAAAAGGAGCGCTCCTGATGAGTGTCAAGATGAAGCGCTTCGGCTCAATTGATGCCCTTTCTGCGCTTTCCGACGAGATGGCGAAGACCGATGAAACTCTGAAGAAAGAGATCCGTGTCTGCTGCGGACCGGGCTGCCTTGCGCGTGGATCGAAAGCGATCCATGAAGAGCTCGTCAGGGAGATCGACGCCCACAAGTCCGAACTGAAATCGGCGGGTCTGGAGCTGGGCGTTACTCTGACGGAGAAGTGTACCGGTTGCCACGGCATGTGCGAAGCCGGTCCGTTGGTGACGATTGAACCGGATGAAACGTTCTACGTTCACATCGAACCGAAACACGCGAAAGCAATCGTCGAAACAACTCTTGTCGGCAGCCAAATTCTCAGCGACCTGCTCTACAAACTCGACGACCGCAAAGGCGGCGAAGTAGCGGAGAAATACAGCGACATCCCCTTCTACGCCTTGCAGACTCGTATCGCCCTGCGCAACACCGGCGTGGTCGATCCGCTCGATTTCAGGGACTGGCTTGCTCACGGCGGCATCAGGGGATTCCTCAAGGCGCTCTCGATGACACCCGGGCAGGTGGTGGACAACGTGGACACGTCCGGTCTGCGCGGACGTGGCGGAGCCGGATTCCCCACCGGGCAAAAGTGGAAAAGCGCGCTGAAAGCAAAACAGAACGCGGACACCGGCCGTGTGTGGCTGATCTGCAACGGCGACGAGGGCGACCCCGGGGCGTTCATGGATCGCGCGATCATGGAGGGCGACCCCTTCAGCGTCATCGAGGGCATGCTGATCGGCGCCTACGCCCTCGGCGCAACGGACGGGTTCATCTATGTCCGCCACGAGTACCCGCTCGCGGTCAAGCACCTTCAGGCCGCAATCGAAACCCTCACCGGGGTGGGACTGCTCGGCGAGAATATCCTCGGCACCGGCATGACCTTCAACCTGAAAATCAGCCGGGGCGGCGGTGCCTTTGTCTGCGGCGAGTCGAGCGCACTGATGCGTTCCCTCGAGGGCAAGGTTGGCGAACCCCGCGCGAAATACGTGCGTTCCGTCGAGAAGGGTCTGTACGACGAACCGACCGTCCTCAACAACGTCGAGACGTTCACCTGCATCCCGCTGATTCTCTCGCGTGGATCGGAGTATTTCGCCTCGATGGGAACGCCCGGCAGCAAGGGGACCAAGGCGTTCTCGCTGGTGGGCAAGGTGAAGAATACGGGGCTGATCGAAGTCCCCATGGGCCGCACCCTGCGCGAGATCATTTTCGATATCGGCGGCGGAATCCAGAACGACCGGCCCTTCAAGGCGGTGCAGACCGGCGGACCGTCCGGTGGCTGCCTGCCCGCGGACCAGCTCGATCTGCCGGTGGATTTCGACACGCTCTCGAAAGCGGGCGCGATGATGGGTTCCGGCGGGATGATCGTCATGGACGACCGCACCTGCATGGTGGACGTTGCCAAGTACTTCATCAAGTTCCTGATCGGCGAATCCTGCGGAAAATGTGTCCCCTGCCGCGAGGGGTTGCGGCAGGTGTACGATCTGCTCAGCAGGATCACCCGCGGTGAAGGCGAGATCAGCGACCTGGACAAGATCGACCGTCTCTGCCACACGATGGAGGTCGCCAGCCTTTGCGCGCTGGGCAAGTCCGCGCCATTCCCGGTGACGAGCACGATCAAATATTTCCGGGACGAATACGAAGCGCATATCATCGACAGGATGTGCCCGGCGGGTGTCTGCAAGGACCTGATCACCTACGAGATCAACGACAAGTGCACGGGCTGCCTTGTCTGCCTGCGTCATTGCCCGGTCGACGCGATCACCGGCGAGAAGAAGAAACTGCATGTGATCGATCAGGATACATGCATTTCCTGCGGCATCTGCCAGTCGGTTTGCAAGTTCGACGCGGTGGATGTAAAGTCCGGGGGAATCGTTGTCAGCCGTACGGAACCGACGACGGTAGCCTGAAATTGTGTGGTTGAAGTGCGCTGGATACGAGCTGGTAAAAGGATGCTTAAGCCAGAAAGCGGAATAAAATGGCTGCTGACAGAAAAGACATTGAAACGATTCGAGCCATTGAACAGCGGGTATTGCTTCGCGAGGTTCGTCATTCCCGCGAAGAACTCGAAAAAATCCTGGCTGATGATTTCTACGAGGTCGGAACATCCGGCCAACTCTTCGACCGTCAGATGATTATCGACACACTGGTATCGGAATCAAGGCGGGAACTGATCATGAAGGAGTTCCAGGCGACGGTGCTCGCGGAGGATGTCATTCTCGCGACCTATCGAATCCTGCGGCTCATCGAGGATCAGATGAAAGCCTCATCGCGCCACTGTTCCGTTTGGAAAAAACGCGACGATGACTGGTGGATGGTCTATCACCAGGGAACTCTGGAACCGAAGAGCGAATCGAACGAACGTCAACAATCATCGAATGGTCCGTTGAAATAGAATAGGCCGGGAGCCTGCCCCTGACTTGATCGGGGGTCACCGATTTGTCCGCCCTTTGGCGGAACCCGGCAAATAGGATGTCATTGCGAGGAATCAGCCAGCTGGCTGATGACGAAGCAATCTCGAAGTTGCAGGGTGGTCGGGGTTGTCCGCCGACAGGCGGATTACCCCGGAAACAGCAAGCTTGAAAACCACAGTACAAGGTGAAGGCATGAGTGAGCAGTTCAAGTAGCCCGGGACCACCGCGTCCCGGGAGATGTAGCCCGGATTCTTGAATCCGGGAGAAACGGTCACAGGAAAGTGACCAGGGTCATCCCGACCTGGGGAACAGCCCTGAGACTGCAAACCAGTGAACATCAGCATAAGGTGCAGGCATGAGCGAGCAGGAAAAAACAAAAACCGTACGTGTGACCATCGACGGGCGCTCCATCGACGCCCCCGAGACACAGACGATCCTCGAAACCGCACGCCAGCACGACATCGACATCCCGAGCCTCTGCCACCATCCGGGACTCGAACCGTTCGGAGCGTGCCGTCTCTGCGTTGTCGAAATCCGCAAACACGGCTGGGATGCCAACTGGAAGCAGCTCGTCACATCCTGCCTCTTCCCCGTCGAAGAGGGACTGATTGTCGAGACTCAAAGCCCGGAGGTGATCGAGAACCGCAAGGTCGTCCTCGACCTGCAACTCGCCCGTGTGCCGAACAGTGATGTCATCCGTCAGCTCGCGGCCGAGTACGGCATCCACGACACCAGTTACACCAAGCGTGAAGACGCCGACAACTGCATCCTCTGCGGCATCTGCGTCCGGGTCTGCGAGGCCATCGGCGCCAACGCGATTGCAACGCTTTCTCGCGGACCGGACAAGTATGTGGATGTTCCCGACACGGACGCCTGCATCGGCTGCCTCGCCTGCGCGCTGACCTGCCCCACCGACGCCATCCCCTTTGTTGAGGAGGGCAACATGCGTGAGATCTGGGGCCGGAAGTTTGACCTCGTCCTCGATCCTTTGACAAAGAAGGGGGTGACGACTCAGGAGATGATCGACCACTTCTCACAGAAGTCGGGATTGGACAAGAGCTATTTCACAAAGAGTGACGTCACTCGTAAACGCGAAACCGCCGCCGCCTTCGCGAGGGTGATGCTTGATACGCCGGACGGGAACTGAAATGGAATCCGTGATCCGGTCAGTCGCCGTGTTCTGTTCTTCATCCGACGCCGTCGCGCCCGAACACTTCGAGCGCGCCAAACGGCTCGGCCGGATCATCGGCGAAAACGGCTGGAGGCTAGTTTTTGGCGGCGCATCGGTCGGCCTGATGAACGCACTTGGCAATGCCGCCAGGAAGGCGGGAGCGTCCGTGGTGGGCGTCGTGCCGGAGTTCCTGGTGAAACGGGGAATTGCACACGACGTCTGTGACGAAATGATCGTCACGAAGACCATGGCTGAACGGAAGACGTTGATCGGCGAGCGCAGCGACGCTTTCGTCGCGCTGCCCGGTTCGATCGGCACCCTCGAGG
>JAZDLX010000074.1:0-52068 GCA_043801585.1 bacterium
AAAACGGTCGGCAATCCGCTGACCCCATACCGTTCCGTGGAGGTTGTCTTGTAGGGATCCATCAAGACCGGCAGACCTGTTGGCACTTCTTCGAGAAAACCGGCGATCTGTTCGGGTTTATCACCCACGGAGACGAGGAACACCGAAACGTTCTCGCCCCACGTTTTCGACACCTTCTCGAGCTCAGGAATCTCTTTCCTGCATGGCTGGCACCAATTCGCAAAGAAACTGATGACGACGGGTCTGCGAGGAGGTGCGTTCCACGGTTTCCTTGGTTCGCCACAATAGTCGCGCAGAGCGACATACTCCCCCTGGCCTCCGTAGAGACGAAGCATGAAAGGCGACAGGGTATCCCCAACGGCAACGTTCAACCCCTTGTCATCGCCATTCTGTCCGGCGATTCCATTCCCGGTCAGCATCAGCGAACCGAAGAACAAACCGGCAATGAGAACGCCCTCACGAATCATCCTTCTGCTCACGTTTCCACTCAGCATCGTTTTTCCTCGATCTTGACTATTTCAGGACGCTTTTCAGATCGGCTCGAATATCGCCGACCATCTGTTTCGCGCAACCCTCAATCGCCTTGCGGTGCGCCTTGCGGCTGTTGTTGCCTGCTCCCTTGATCTCGCTGACCGTGGAGGTTGCGACAACACGCCCCGTCGCGAGATCGATGACTCGCACTTCCGCACCAGCACGGGCAAAAACCATTGAATACCCGGCATTGACCGAGTCCGAGACCACGGAATGGATTTGTCCAATGACCGCGTAATCGGCGGCCCCGCGGACAGCGTCCGCAAGACTGCCGTCATCCTGAGCGTCGATCGCTGCAACCACCCGGTTGCGAGTCGCCGACGGTTCCAGAGCCGCGACGTCGATCACCCGGAACTGATCTTCGACCAACGCTCCCGTGAGAACATTTTTCGTGTAGGGTGACGTCGCGGGACGTTCTCCCTCCGTTTCACGAATGTCCACGAAAATCCGGATCGAGCTGGCGACATCCACCTTGAAATCGAAGGTGCAGGAGGTCCGCTCGAGTTGGCTGAAGAGCGCCGGAAGCTGGGTGCGGAACACCTGCAGTTCGCCGAGATCGACACCCACACGAAGCAGCACCACTTCCTCGCCGGCTTCGTCGATCCCCAGCACCCGGACGTCGAACCGGCCCATGTCGTCGGTCGACGATGAGGCGCTGATCCGCCCGGTGGCGTTCAGCAGTCGTGCGCCCAGAGGCATCGAACGGACGGGAATCGTCGCTCCCGATGAAGTGCGGTAAGTGGCTTCGCCGACGAGAGGATTCGGCAATCCGCTGACACGGTCCGCTTTCTGCCCCATTCCGGAAAGCTGTCGCAGGGTGATCCGTCCGAGGATCGCGGCGAGCTCGCTCTCGAGGCGGGCCTGGACCGCTTCATTGCGGCCGGATGAGTCAAGGTCGCCCTCAATTTTCTTCTTCAGATACGCCTGCGCCGGGAACAGCTCCTCAAGCGCCCTGATGTAATTCCCCACTGCCGCGTAAACGAGGCCATCGCCGACAGCTTTCTTCGCGTAGCGGTGATAGTCCGCTGCCATCTGGACCGCCCGGCGCGCCTTCTCGCGGAACTGCCGGTCCACCTCGGAGCGTTCGATCACCGCATAGGAGTAATAAACCTTGTTTTTCTTGTCGTACCAGCGATCGCGAATAGTTACGCCTTCGAGTGTTTCCTGGGCGTACTGGGAACTGATCCGCTCGACGTTTTCCTGCATCGTGACGTCGCCGGACTCCGTCGTCTCTTCCTTGTAAAACGTTTTGAGCGTGCTGGTCACCTCGACGTGGATCTGGCTGGCGATCTGTGCAATGGCAGCGTTGTCCGCGCGGGCGCGGTCATCCGCTTCGTTGCCGGAAGCCTGGGCGGCGCCGACCCCCTGGAGCAGCCCCGGCTGATCCTGAAGCCTCGTCACCCAATCCGGTGCACCAAGCAGAGTTGCCGGCAGCATGATCAGCAGAGCCAGCGTAACGATGAACCCTTGTGTGTGCCCGCAACGTCCGTTTGTTTTGATCACCCGCGCATCTCCATGTTGAATCGTTCGACGTTCCGTTTCCCCTTCTTGATCTTCCTGCTGTAATGCTTGAGCTGCTCTTCCAGCCGTGAGATTCTCTGTTCCAGTTCCTGCCGCGATCCATACCAGGAAAGGGAGAGCTGGCCACGGCCTGTCAGGCGGCCTCCCTCCTGCTCGTACAAGCGCTTGATCACCCTGAGGACACCGGAGGGATCGTACCCGGCGCGGGCTGTGATCACAACCGCGAGGGAATCCGCCTGAAATTCCTGGTTTCGGTTGTAACGCCGCCGCGCACTCGCCTGCACCTGTTTTGCCCACGCTTCGAGATCGGATGTGTCGGTGGACCCGGATGTCTCCTGTTCGAGCTCCTCGAACACACTCTCCGCACCGCTGCGCCACCCCTCCTTCTGAAGCGAGCGCTCCGCGTGATGCAGAACGGCGTGCGACATTTCATGAGCGAGCAACCCGGCCATCTCCGATTCATCCCGAGCCATCGCCAGCAGTTCGCCGCCGACAACCACCCATCCACCGGGCAGTGCCTGGGCGTTTGCCCCCTGCCGGGAAACAATAACGACCGGTGCGATGGCATCCGCGCCGGCGCGTTCCGCCAGCCACAGGTTGACCTGATTGAGATAGCCCTCGAACCGTTTGTCACGTCCGCCCCATTCACGCGCAATGTTGTCCGCAATCAACGGGGAGGCAGCCATAATCTCGGGCAGCAGGCTGAGCCCAACGTTGGAAGCGGAGAAGGGAGCTGGTTCATCCTCGACATCGAAGCCCTTGCGAAATGTCTTCGTCGTGTTGGGATCGACCTGAGGATAGAGCGCCATGGTCGCCAGCGCATCTCCCTCCGGTCCCGCCTTCATACCCTTGATCATGGCGGAGACGGCTGCGTTCTTGACCGCACCCGAAAGTTCGCTTCTCTTCGAAATCTCCGCGATGGGTGTGACCGTCCCCTCCGCCTCGGCGTTGAAGATGTTTGTGGACACCCATCCTTCGCCCGCGGGGCTCTTTACTTTCTGCCATCCCATTTCAGGTTCACCGGAGGGGTTCACGGCAACACCCGACTGCAGCACGGCAAGCACGGGATAGAAGTTGCCCGGTCCTTCACGAAGGAGGACGCCGCCACGTTTCAATGACACAGGCGCCGCCATCGCCGTTGCCGCCAGCAGCAGCAAAGCCAGTGTCCAGAATTTCGCTGTGGTTTTACTTTGTCTTGAAGCTGACGACATCGTCTTCGCCTCCGTGGCTATGTACGAACGGTTCCAACCTGTCAAGCATGAGTTTCAACGCCTGATCGTCGGAACGATCCTTCAGCAGATCCTGGAACCGGCGCTGCGCGTCATTCCGCTGTCCCTCCTGCCACTCACTCCAGGCCTCGTTCCATTCTTTCATCCAACCGTCGCCCTGGGCGGTGGTGGCCGGGAGGAGTTCAAAGATTTCCAGCGGTGTTGTCAATCCCTTCAGGGTGACTCGTCCAATACGACGCCGGGAGATACGATCCGGAAGCCGGCGCTCGAAGGAAGAACTGATCAACGCACCAGTGCCCAGCATCCGGTTCGCACCCTCAAGGCGGCTGGCAATGTTCACTCCGGAACCGATGGCGGTGTAGTCCATCCGGTTATGATGTCCGATGTTTCCAACAATCACGCTGTCAAGGTGCAGCCCGAATCTCATTTCGAGGGTCGGCAATCCCTGCTGGCTGCGTTCCTCGTTCATTTCCCGCATCCTGGACATCACACTAATCACCGCCTCGGCAGCCCGTTCACACGCAGTGTCATCCGCCTTCGGCGCGCCAAAAAGAACCATGATTGCATCGCCGATGAACTTGTCAAGGAAACCGTGATGGCGAAGGATGATCTCGACGATGTTCTCATAATAGGTGTTCAGCATCGAGACCACCTGCTTCGGGGTAAGTGATTCACTGGCCGATGTGAACCCGACGAGATCTGCGAACATGATCACCACTTCCGCCTCGTGGCCGGTGAGATCCACCTCTTCCCCAGAATGGAGAAGTTCATCGATCACGCCATCGTGGAGATAGCGTCCGAATAACTGACGTAGTCTTCGCCGTTGCTGCCCCTCCAGACGCCATTCCGAAAACCAAAGGGCTCCGACCCCCCCGAAGGAGGCAATCATCGAGGGCACAACCGGAATCAGCCAGGATTCGAAGTAGGCATAGACCGCAAGTCCGGCGGTAAGCAGAAGGATGATCGGCAGCAGGGCGAGCTGCGTCCAGGCTTTTTTGGCAAGGCGCATCCCGACCAGGGAAAGAATTCCGAGTAGCAGCAAATAGAAAAAACCTCCGAGTCGGGAAATGGGTTTCAGTTCATCACCCTGGAGGATGTTGGAGAGCACTGTCGCATGAATCTCGAAGCCTGGATAGGGGTGCTGTGGAGCCGCAACGGGGGTCGGTTTGTAGTCGAGCAGACCGGAGGCGAAACCGCCCACCACCAGGAGCTTTCCGCGAAGCTTCTCGGCGGAAATGCGTCCGGTGATGATCGCCGCAGCCGAAATGTAGGGAAAGACTCCGTGGTTGCCGCCGGGTCCGTAGTACCGCAGCCAGAACCGTCCCTGATCGTCAAGATCCGGCGTCGGGCAGGAATCACCATAAACGAGGTGGAGCAGCTTCAGCGTGAGGCTGGGAAGTTGAGCGCCTTCAGTGTTGAAAACCAGCGGCACCCAGCGGATCACCCCGTCCGTTTCCGGGGTGACATTGGTCAGCCCCATCTCCGCATGGCGGAAACGAGCGTTTGGCAATCGCAAGCCGTCCATCTCTATGGCAAAAGGACGCAATTTATCCGAAGTCCAGCGCAACCCGACCGGCAGTGAATCAAGGGGAAGACCACCCGAAACCGTCTGTGCAGCGATCACAACTGGAAAGGTCGTGCCCAACCAGCGGGCGAACGCCGCATCGGTTGAAGCACCGTCGCTGTTCAAACGATCGATCCCCGCGTCATCGAACAGGACATCGAAGAGGACCCCTTTCGCACCGTTCTTCTGAGCGAGATACACCAAGTGTCCCCAGAGATCCCGGGGCCAGGGCCACAGAACCTGGTTTTCAGCGAAGAAATCAAGACCGGCCTGATCCACGGCGACGAGGAGAATCGAGCTGTCCGGCTGCTCAGTCGTCGCGAGCTCCCGGCTGAGAAGATCCCATGCGCCGCGATCCCAACGATTCGCAACCCCAATCAGATAAAGCACGGCGATGAGGAGTACGACGACACCGCCGGATGCCCAGGGCACCAGACGAAGTATTGCCTCCCGACGATTCCTGCCGGAGGTCAATTTTGACCTCTGTTCTTCAACCGGATCAAGGTTTACTGTCCCTCCATCTCCATCGGTTTTTCCGCAGGTTATTCTTCAGTTGGCTGTTTTTCCTCCATTGGGAGCTGCTCTTCCATTGCAGGTTCTTCAACTGGGACGGATTGCTCCAATTCCTGAAAAACCTGCGTCGAGCGCATCCGTGTCAGCAGCGCTTCCTGCTGTTTGATCTTGTTCAGGAGCTGCTGGTTAGCGGAGTTGAGATCAAGCTTCAGAAGCGCATAGCAACGGAACACCCCGCTTTCATTGACCATTTCGAGGTCTTCCTGGGTGACGCCGTTGAGGGTGACATCCACGACCTCTTTCGTCGCCTGGGTGAATTGATCGAGGTACTGCGCTTCGGTATCCGTTCCAACCTCTTCCTGGAAACGCTTGGTCAGCGCCGTCATGTGGGTTTCAAGTCCCCGTGCCAATTCCAACCGGGCGGTGTGGGAAGCCTTGTCCTTGGCCATCTGCATGTCGCGTGAAGTCGCCGTGCCGGGTGCGAACAGGTAACCCTTTTTGGTGGGTGGCGAAAGGAACCATTTAGGCGCCTCTTTGATCATCTTGTTGCTCGCCACAGGGGTAATTTTCTTCGGCTGCTCGGTTGAGGCGCATCCTGCGAGCAGCAGGATGAACGACAGCATCAACAACACACCAATGAAACGCTTCATAGGACCTCTCCCGTTCTACGTTTCGGGATGAAAGACGGATCATTCCATCCTGTTTCCGTTGTTCCGTTTTTTCTCTCTGATAAGACGAAATCCGACGTCGCTGTCTGTCCCGCGTTCTGACGGTATTTCCACGGGAATGGCGATCATCGTCGTCGAATCCATCAGCGTGGACCCACCGCAAAGGCGCCACTCCCCGGCCTGCTCATCGAGGCACCACTCCGCGACGTTGCCCAGCAGATCGTGCAGCCCAGATGCAGTCGATTGCTTGACGGCAACACGCTGCAGTTTCTCGCAGGAGTTGCCAAGGTGCCAGGCATAATCCGACAGAAGCGCACCGGACGGCGGCCATCCCTCACCCAGGGCGCGCCTCCACTCGCTTACTGTCGGCAAACGATAATGCCACGAGTCGTTCCGCTGGTTGAGCTTATCCAACCACTCGCTGATCTCTTTCACATCCACTGCGGATTGAGGATGACGGTCATCCAGGACACCGCCGTTCCCGAGAATCCTTTCCCACTCCTCGCGAGTGACTTCATGCGACTGCATCTCAACCGGGGAGTCAGCGGTTGAATCACCCGGCAGCAGAACAAATCCCCCAAGGATCGGATCGTACGTGGACATTTCCACAAGATCCTGCTGAATACGGTTGTAGAGTATCTCTGCCGGCAACAAATTCGGGTGGTCCGGGTATTGTTTTTGTAGACGGTTCACCCAAAGTTTGGCCTCGATCGAATCCTTCGCCAATCGGACCAGGAGATAGCATGCGTCCGCCGCCAGATCCCGATCCCGACTTTTTATCTCCACTTTTTCGAGTAACAGGCGTGCCCGTTCAAGGTTTTTGCTTTGATCGAAAAGTGCGCGAGCCTTTGCATACATCTCGTTTTCTTTTGGTTTCGCATCCGTTCCAACGGAACGCCCCATGGCTTTCAGGACCATGGAATAGGAGTCCGTTCAGGTGAATCCGAGATCGATATATTCCGGCTCGGTAAGCAGGCGAGATTCGAGCCTTTTACTGACCCATTCCGTTCGCTGCGGACCCTCAAGAACAGCGAGAGGTTCAAGAAGGACACCGAGTTTCTGAAGTGCTGTGATTTGTGATGCAACGAGGGCGTCCGCACGTGCAGAATCAGGATGCGCTCTGCCGGCGTAAGAGGTTCCTTCGACGATTAACCTCACATCATCGGCATAGACATTCAGTGCGGAGAACGCAAACAGTGCTAAAAACGACAATACACGAAACGCCATCCCGTCCTCAAATCTGTCCCTTTTCGGAACACCCTCGAGGCGGAGGAAATATCTCTACGACAGGTATGAAACCATACAGGAAGATCGTCAACCCGGGAGAGTTGTTTCCCCGGCACCCCCTAACGTTACCAGGAGCTATCGTCAGGAAGAACTTAAACCTAATTCCCAATTAGAACGTTCAACAAGAGGGAAAAGAAGTGATGCAGCGCACCTTTTACAAAATAGTGGTTGTAAGGAGAGCCAATGTTTTCCAAGTGTGTGATGTGGAAAATATCGTTTGAGATGGGATCTCCGGATTCTCCCCGACAAAGAATGACAAATCGGGGATGAAATCTCACTTGCTTCGTTATCCTTAACTTCTTGATATTCCGAGTATAATCTGGATTCTAATCTACCCCTACGCCTTCTCGAGCCATGGACCACTTCCCACCGGATCGAGCATTCGGTCGTAATCACCAAAGAAAAACCCGTCTCCAAATTGGGAGACGGGTGGTGATTCGGAAGGGAACGCGGATTTATTTCCCAATGTTTCGTCCGATCCCATAGTACGTAAGTTCGGCTTTCTCGACGTACTTGACATTCCAGATGTTTCTGCCGTCGAAGACAACCTTGTCCTTCAAGACCGAGGCAAGCCGATCGAATTCCGGGGTACGATAATCCTGCCACTCGGTCACCAGCACGAGAGCGTCCGCACCGTTGCAGGCTTCGTACTCGGTTGCACAGAAGGTGATGCGGCTGCCAAAGACCTCTTTCGCAACTTTCATCGCTTCGGGATCGTGAGCGCGAACCTTTGCCCCGGCCTCCAGAAGTGCATTAATCAGAACGATCGAAGGCGCCTCGCGCATATCATCCGTACGCGGTTTAAACGCCAAACCCCACAGGGCGATCGTTCTCCCCGTCAAGTTTCCGTTATAGTGCCGGGATATTTTTTTGAACAGAACGTACTTCTGCTCGTCGTTGACGTTTTCCGTGGAGGAGATGATCTTCAAATCACTTTCAAACTCATGTGCGGTACGCAGAATCGCCTTGACGTCCTTTGGAAAGCAGGAACCGCCATACCCTGCGCCTGCAAAGAGGAAGTGCCTGCCGATCCGCTCGTCCGTACTGATTCCCATGCGTACCGACTCGATGTCCGCACCCACCTTTTCGCAGAGGCGGGAGAGCTCGTTCATGAAGCTGATTTTTGTCGCCAGAAAAGCGTTGGCGGCGTACTTTGTCAGCTCGGCCGAAACAATGTCCATATAGATGACGGGAGCGCCCGTACGCACAAAGGGGCGATACAACCGGTCCACCATTTCCTTCGCACGTTCATCATCCGTTCCCAATACCACTCGGTTCGGTTTCAGAAAATCGTTGACCGCATCGCCTTCCTTGAGAAATTCCGGATTGCTGACTACGGCAACCTCATGGACTGTATGTTTTTGGATTTCCGCCTTCACTTTTGCCGCTGTTCCCACGGGCACCGTGGATTTGTCGACAACGACCTTAAAACCGTTCATCGCCTTGCCGATACCCTTCGCAACTTCAATCACGTGCTGCAAGTCCGCGCTGCCATCCTCGTTGGGAGGTGTACCGACGGCGATGAAAATGATCTCACTTTCTTTCACTGCTTTCGAGAGATCGGTGGTAAAAAAAAGGCGCTCTTTTTTAACGCCATCTTCGACGATTTCCTCCAAGCCGGGTTCGTAGATGGGGAGTTCACCTTTACTCAACCTCTTGATCTTGCTTTCATCAATGTCAACACAGGTGACCTGGTTGCCCGTCGTCGCCAGGCATGCACCCGCGACGAGACCGACATACCCTGTTCCAATAACAGCGACACGCATGATCTTCTCCGTGCAGGTTTCGTGACATGAAGCACAAAATATAGTTTCTGACCGTCAGGATGGCGTCAGGTATGGACTTCCGAGTCTCCCGAGGTCCAGCGCAAATCCCTGTCGATCCGTTTCTCTTCCATCAGGTACCGCAGTTGTTTCAGGCGGGTGAACAACCGTCCCCGGAACATCTCGTCCGTCAGCACATTCTCCTGGAAAGCGTCCAGGAGCTGAGCGACCCCTCTCCTGACCGTCCACCGTGGCCGGAAATTCGGAAGCACGCTGCGGATTTTCGCAAAGGAAACGTTATAGGTGCGCGAGTCGGCGGCGGCGCCTTCAGCAAAGGTCACCTCGGTCCCCTCAAGCGATTCTGAAATAATCTCGGCAACCGTCCGTATCTGGTAGTTTTCCGTCTCGTCGCCCACATTCATCGCCTGGCCATGAACACGTTCGCGCGGAGCCTCAAGTGTCTCGCAGACCGCAAGACCCATGTCCTCGACGTGCACCATCGGCCGCCATGCACTCCCATCGGAGAGAAGCGTAACCTTGCCCGTGGCAAACCCCCAGCCCGTAAGGTTGTTGACCGCCATATCCAGGCGAAGTCGTGGACTCAACCCGTAAGCAGTAGCGTTGCGCAACGAGGTGGGGCTGAAGTCGTCGTCAGCCATTTCATTGAGGATCCGCTCGACGTCCACTTTCGAGCGAGCATAGGCTGTCAACGGATTCATCGGAGAGGATTCCGTCAGCGATGTCTCCGCGCTGGCGCCGTAGATGGAACAGGATGAAGCGAAGACAAACCGCCGGACATTCTGTTCTTTAGCAAGAGTCGCAAGCCGCTGTGTCGCTTCGGTGTTGATCCTGTGAGTCAGCAAGGGATCGAGCTCCCCGAGGGGGTCGTTGGAAAGAGCCGCCAGGTGAACGATAGCATCCACTCCATCGAGCAGACCGGCATTCAGCTCCCGAATGTCTCCGAAGTGCTGTGCGGCAAGGTGTTCTTCGACCGGGTGATAGAGCAGGCAATCTCGAAAATACCCGGTGTCGTATCCGAACACTTCATGTCCGCGCTCGGCCAGCATCGGCGTCAGTACCGATCCGACGTACCCAAGGTTGCCCGTAACAAGAACGCGCATCCGATTACCACACCTTCCAGGGAGCAGATCCATCCGCCCACATCTTTTCCAGCTCCCGCTTCTCGCGGAGGGAATCCATGGCGAACCAGAAACCTTCGTGACGATATGCCATCAATTCCCCGGCCTCGACAAGATTTTCCAAGGGATCGCGCTCCCACACGGTTTCATCGCCATCGATCAGGTCAAGAACTCCCGGTTCGCATACAAAGAAGCCACCGTTGATCCAATCTCCACCCGCCCGGCTCTTTTCGCGGAATTTCTCGACCTTGTCACCTGTTGTGAGTTCAAAAGTTCCAAAACGCGACGGTAAATGGACCGCGGTAACCGTGCAGAGTTTTCCGTGGGAGCGATGGAACTCGACGAGTTTGCGGATGTCCAAGTCAGCCAAGCCGTCCCCGTAAGTGAGCATGAAAGTGCCATCCCGAAGCTTGTCCGCAAGTCGTTTGATCCGTCCTCCGGTCATGACATCGGCACCGGTGTCCACCATGTTCACCCCCCAGCTTGGGCGGTTGCCATCATGGACGGTCAATTTCCCTGAACCAAGGTTGACGGTGAGGTTGGAGTTCAGCGCGTGAAAATCGAGGAAATACCTCTTGACGACTTCGCCCTTATAACCGAGCGCGATCACGAATTCGTTGAACCCGGCGGCAGAATAAATGTTCATGATGTGCCAGAGCATCGGATGACCACCGATTTCAACCATCGGCTTGGGTCTGATCTCGGTCTCTTCCGAGAGCCGGGTACCCAATCCACCTGCGAGGATCACCGTTTTCATCACTATCTCCCCGTTCCTGCACCGGAAAGTTATTACCGTCTAACGTGACAATCGTTGTCAGCCATCAGATGCTCGGCCGAACGGCTCCCGGCATACACCCCTGATGTCTCAGCGAAGTTCCCCGGATTCCTTCAGGCGACGCCCCCACCATTCGACGGTTTCCGCCAGTCCGCTCTCAAGATCGTACTGCGGCAACCAGCCGGTTGCTTCGCGAAGCCTGCCATTGTCCGCCACCACCATTGGTGGGTCATCCACTCTCGGTTGGTACGCCCCGAGTTCGATCAATTCCCCTCGTCCCGTCAAACGGCCAATGGTTTCCACGATCTGCCGCACGGTGACAGGCACTCCACTGCCGACGTTGACCGCGCCGGTCAGATCACTGTCGAGCACCGCCAGCACACCGGACGCATCGTCGCCCACATGCAGAAAATCACGGACCTGCTCACCCGTTGAAGCTTGAGCTTTTTCACCCATCAGCAACTTCCTGATCACCGATGCCACCAGCCGCCGCTCATCTTCCCAGGGACCGTACTGATAGAAAAACCGGACCCAGGCCATCGGAAGCTCGATCATTTCCGCGAGTTTTGTCGCAGCGGTGAAGGTGGCGAGTTTGCAGGCGGCGTAAAGGCTGGAGGGTTTTGTCGGGCTGTCCTCCCGCATGATGTTGGTCTCGAAATCATACTCGAAACAGGTTCCAATGCCGACGAACTTCTTCACGCCCGCCTCAGCGGAGGCTTGCATCAGGTTCAAGGTCGCACCGATAAAAGGCACATTTTCAGTGGACGAGGGATACTTGCCGGGAACCGCGTACCAAGCGAGATGGACAACGGTGTCGGGTTTGGCCGCCTTGACAAGCGCGCTGGCAGCCGTGTGATCGGTGACGTCCAGATCCACCATGCGGACGCGGTCTGCCACCTGCCCGATACGGTCGCGATTGGCTCCGGGAATGTCCGCCACGGTAACATCGTTACCCCGTCCGGCGAAAGCGCGCACGACGGCTGACCCTATAAACCCGCACCCCCCTGTAACCAGGACATTCATCGGATCATTCGCTCCAATCCGCGTGTTCGGCGTCCTTTTCGGAGATGATTTCAACAGGAATCGGCCACTCGATGTCGAACGCCGGATCGTTATAGCGTATCCCCCGCTCGGAACCGGGCGCATAAAACGCCGAAACCATGTAGAAAACCGCCGAATCATCGGTGAGAGTCAGATAGCTGTGTGCAAAGCCGGTGGGAACGTACAACATCTCCCGATTATCCGCGCTCAGCTCAAATCCCTGCCACCGTCTGAAGGTCGAACTGTCCGGGCGAAGGTCAACGATACAGTCCCAGATCGCCCCTTGAATACAACGGATCAGTTTCACCTCCTCGTGGGGAGGGAGCTGATAATGCATGCCGCGCAAGGTACCCCGTTTCGGATTTCCCGACATGTTGCATTGCACAAACCTGCTGACAAGCCCGTGTTCCGAGAATTCCCGCTCACAGAAGGCACGCGCGAAATAGCCCCGTTGATCCTCATGGGCCTCCAGTGCGATGATGTACGCTCCAGACAGATCCGTTTCGCTGAATTTCAAAGCGCCTCCACATTCGGAAGTACACATTCCAGCAATGGAAATACGGAACATAACAACCGGGTGCGGGTAAAATAGAGAAACCGCTCCCGGTCTCCAATAAATCTCGACGGTTTTTCACGTATCAGGGTGGACAGCAACAGGAAAAGACACTGGCGCAGTGGGCGGGACAATCCTATCTTGTCCGCGTCCACCAATTCGTGGGAAGGGTATCATGAATGTCCTCGTCACCGGCGGTGCAGGTTTTATCGGATCCAACCTCGTGCACTTTCTGCTGCGCCAACGTCCCGAATGGAATGTGCTCAACCTTGATGCGCTGACCTATGCGGGCAACCTGGAAAACCTGGCCGCAGCGGAAAAGAATCCCCGGTACCGGTTTGCTCACGCGGACATCACAGACCGCAAGGCGGTCGACGCCGCTCTCGAGGAATTCAAGCCGGATGCGGTGATGCACCTGGCGGCGGAATCGCACGTGGACCGGAGTATCCTCGACGCCACCGCGTTCATCCACACAAACGTGCTCGGCACGGAGGTTCTCCTCGACGCGGTGCGGGCCTCGGGACGCCCGATCCGATTCCTGCACGTTTCCACCGACGAGGTATACGGCAGCCTCGGCCCCGAAGGGTATTTCACCGAGGAAACCCCTCTTTCGCCGAACAGCCCCTATTCCGCGTCCAAAGCCGCGTCCGATATGCTCGTCCGCGCATCATTTCACACCCACAAAATGGACGTCGTGACCACACGTTGCTCGAACAACTACGGACCCTTCCAATTCCCGGAAAAACTGATTCCGCTGATGATC
This sequence comes from bacterium, assembly GCA_043801585.1. Lineage (GTDB taxonomy): Bacteria > Electryoneota > Electryoneia > Electryoneales > Electryoneaceae > JAZDLX01. Next base: position 13,348 of record JAZDLX010000074.1, read on the forward strand.
GCCAACGCTCTCGAGGACAAGCCGCTGCCGGTGTATGGCGATGGAATGAATGTGAGGGACTGGCTGTACGTCGAGGACCACTGCAGAGCCCTGCTGACCGCGCTCGAAAAGGGCAAAGCGGGCGAAGTGTACAACATCGGTGGCCATAACGAGTGGCCGAATATCAAAATAGTCAAACTGATCCTGAAGCATTTGGGTAAATCGGACAAGCTCATCCAATTTGTCGCCGACAGGCCGGGACATGACCGGCGGTACGCCATCGACGCATCGAAAATCGAACAGGAATTAGGCTGGACGCCGTCACGGACCTTCGAAGAGGCGTTGCCGCTGACGATCCAGTGGTACCTTGAGCATCGGGAATGGTCAGACAGGGTAAGATCAGGAGCGTATCTGGAATACTATGAAAAACAATATGGTAATCGTTAATTCCTGTTTATCAACAGTGAGTTCTCCTTGAGGGCAGCATCCTGACAGTAAACATTAAAAAGGCGGCATAATATTCGGCAGATCAGGCGAATTTTACGTAATTTCGTCCAGAATTTGATGAAAACGGTCCATTTCTCCTGAAAATGGGCCGCTTTTCATTCGTGCAAATCAATAGCTGCGGCGAGGATTCCCTCGGCCATCTCACCCAGGCCGGATAGACTGGCGTTCTTTTTTACCCATTTTCGCCCATTTTTTCCCCAGTTTTTCATCTTTTCTGGCGAATTTCGAACAGAATCGATCAAATTTGCGAGATTTTCATCGTCAGATGGCGCGACGATTATCCCACACTCCGCTTCGTACATGATCGATGCCGTGTCGCAGTCGTCCTGAACCGCCGCGATCACGGGTCGTTCCGCAGCGAGATAACCGAGCAGCTTTGAGGGATTCGAGGAGTGACCGCGCCCCGGGAGCAGAGTGACCACGGAAACGTCTGCAAGCGCTTGCAATTCCGCCAGACGGCTACGGGGAACGAAGTCGTGGAATTGAACGTTGTGCAGCTTCAGCTCACCGGCGAGTTGCTCGTTCTGTTCCCGTTCCACCCCCATTCCAACCATAAGAAACAGGATATTACGATCTTCACGCATTCTGTTTGCCGCATCAATCAACACCCGTGTACCGTGCTGGCGTCCCATCGTTCCGGCGTAGAGGACGACAAATGTCTCCTCCGGAATGTTCCACTCGCGGCGCAAACCATTCACCCTTGGCAGCGGGCGCACCTCGTCGGTGTCAATCCAGTTCCAGATGCGGTGGAGTCTCTTCTCCGGCACACCTTTCTCTTTCAGGCGCTCGAAGAAATGGTTCCCCAGCGGACAGAGAAGGGTGGCATGGCGGTAGATCCACCGTTCCTGCCTTCGCAGCAACGCGATCAGCAGGGGATTGGTGATAAATCCGCTGTCAATGGAAGCGTCCGGGTGCATGTCCTCGATGTCGAGGACGCTCGGGCAGTGGAACCGTCCTGCAATGGAAATCGCGGCGGTGGCAACTGTGGGTGGGGGAATCGCGGCGTAAACGAGATCGAACGGGCCGTGCCTGCGGCCCGCCAGACGCATCGACAGGCCCAGCGTCAGGAACGCCAACGTTCTGTGGAAAAACGAGTTGCGGCTGGGAATAAAGTGCCATGCCCGAACCACCCGGATGCTGTCGATCTCCTCGACATAGACCCATCGACGGCGGTACCCGGTGTGCAGTTTCCCCTCCGGCCAGTGGGGATAGCCGGTCAGTACGGTAACGTCATGCCCCCGCTGCTTCCAGGCTGCCGCCAATTCCGCGAATTTCACCCCCCAGGGGAGATTCTCGGGCGGATAGGCTGTTGTCATCATCAGGATTTTCAAGCCTGATCCTCAGCGTCGTCGGGGCGTTTCGGAGGAACGTTGCGGCTGTCCGCCTGTTCCAGACGTTTTCCCGCCTTCCAGTAGAGCACCGCAGCGAAGACCGGCAGGTATGCGCCGATCAGCACCGGAATCGAACGGTTGTCTCCAAGCACCACGGCGATCACCGCCAGGGGAAGCAGCCAGAAAACATCGATCAACATGATCGCGGTTGTCACCCGGGCATGGGAATGCCCCGCCCGGATTGCGTGATGAAACGCGAAGTCCCGATGCGCCAGGGTAATGTTTTCGCCCACGAGCAGCCGACGAAAGGTCGTCCAGGTACTATCGGTGTAAAACACCGCCATCAGGATCAGGAACGCGCCGAGGGGGACGGTTTCGGTGAGTTTTCCCCAGAGGCTCGTCACCGCGAAGGTTACCCCGAGGAAACCGCTGCAAAGGTCGCCCATAAATATCTTCGCGGGATGCCAGTTCCAACGCAGGTAGCCGGTGCTGGCGGCGGCGATCAGCAGGTAGACCGCCGCGAGTGGAAGGTTGCCGTTGATCGCGGCGATGGTGCCCGCGGAGAGGCCGATGAAAACCGCCTGTCCGCCCGCAAGACCGTCAATCCCGTCCATGAAGTTGTAGCTGTTGATGTTCCAGACGACGTAGAGCGTGATCAATGCCAAAGCCGGTGCGCCTGTCAATTCGAGGGATTTCGGAAAGATGATTTCCAGGTGACTGCCGATGTAGAGGACGATGACAAATCCGGCAAGGACGTGGATCAGCAACCGCACCCGTTTGCGCACCCCGAACAGGTCTTCGACGAGGCCGATCCCAACGATCATGGAACCCGAGATCACGAGTGTCCACAGCCAGGGAACCTGAAGCGGGATCGCGAGGGCGAGCGCCAGGATTCCGGTGAGGACGACAGTGACAATCGCCAGTCCACCGATGCGTGGAACCGGCACCGCATGGCTGCTGCGTTCGTTGGGGACATCAAGCAATTTGCTCTGAACCGCCAAGGAACGTATCCGCCCCGCGAGCCAGGAACTGACGGTGACAACAACAATGAACGTCACAACGACAATCGCGATCCATCCCCAGTCCGGCAACGATTCCTCCCACTTTTCAACCTATGGCAATGGAGCCCCGTTCCGTGATTTGCCTCCGCACAAACGTACTGCATCCCTTTCACCAAACCAACTTCTCCTGTGTCTGCGGGAAAGCACCGGTTTCCGCCACCCCACTTTGAGAACTCGACGCATGATCGTACTTTTGCCGGTGTCCATGGACGGCGTCGCACAGACCCTCAGCCTGACAACGTCACTACATCTTAGGAACATTTCGGATGATCGATCAGCAGGAAGAAACATCAAAGACGGACGCGAGAGCATTGACACTGAGCCGGCTCTGGGGAATGGTGCGTCCCACCTATCTCTGGACGAGGTACATCGATCATCCGCCCGGCGTCCTGCTGGCGTGGCTCAGCCTTCGCCTGGGCATCGGTGCACGGATTCTCACGGTGCTGACCGCCATTCCGGTTCTCTTCGGCGCGTATTCCCTGCTCGTTTTTCCCCATCCCTGGAACCTTGTGGGATTCCTCGTCGCCATTCAGCTCAGCTACATCGTGGATTGTGCGGATGGCCCGGTTGCTCGGGCAACCGGCGCGGCGTCCGGACCCGGCGCATACCTTGACCGCCTGATCGATTTCTTTTCCCTCGCTGTGATTGGAATCGGCTACTCGAGATACATCGTAGTGCACATTCCATCGCACAGCTTTATCCTCTGGAGTGCGGTCGCCTTTTTTGTCACACGGGCTTTGAGTTACTCGGCTCAATTCATGAAGCCAGAAACAAAAGGTCCGATGGCTTCTCTCTCCGAGAATCCCCTTGTCAAAACGGTTGGACAATTCACCGACACCGGTCTCTGGTGGTTTTTCCTCCCTCTCTTCGTCTGGAAAGATCCGTTATGGATTCCGCTGGCGTTCGGCGCCCTGTTGAATCTGTCCGTTTACCTGAAAGGCATCGCAACCGCTTACCGTGGAAATGTTCCCACGGCGAGTTGAGGTGATGGTTCCAGCAAGCAGGATAACCTTTACCGCCCGAGGTGGATTCTTTCGAAGATCGCAAGGTGGGCGCGAAACCTCTCCTCCGCAGTTCCGAACATCGTTAGACGCTTTTCGCCATGTCGAATCTGCTGTCTCCTCAACGTCTGATCGCCCATCAACCTCAGAACAGCCTCGGCCAGGGCCTCTCCGTCGAATGGATCCGCGTAGAGAGCAGCATCCCCGCAAACGTCGTGGGCGAAGGGGCGGTCGGAGGTCACGATGGGTACTCCCATCGCCATCGCTTCCGGATAGGATGCGGAGAACACCTCCATCAGGGTGGGCAGGAGCATGACGTCCGCCCGAGTATAGAGAGAAGGCCCCTCGACAGGTCTCACCGGACCGATGTTAACCAGCATCTTTCCCACGCCCAAAGCATCTGCTTTTGTCTTTAACTCACCCCACGGCCCCTCGGGAAGTGTTATCACAAAACGCCAGACGGTCTCGGGCGATTTGGTTTGAAGGGCTTTTGCGACCTCCGGCAAAACGGCGTGATTCTTGTGCGGATGTGGACCGGCGAAGGTCAACAGAACCTTCGCATCGGCGGGCAGGGCGTTCAGCATTGGGTGAGGTGGGGTCTTGCGCGAGTCCGCTGACAGGTAAATGCTCGAGCAGGAATTGGGGATGACATGGATCTCCTCGCGAGACCGCCCCAGCACCCTTGCCAACCCCTGCGCATCCACCTCCGTCTCGCTGATATACGCGGCGTGACCGCGAATCCACATCCACTGCCACAACAGCCAGAGGCGCATACGGAGAGCCTTCCATCCGGGATAGGAGCGCTTCCAGGCTTCCTTATCGGCGGTCTGCGTCACCAGGAGAACGGCGTAGCCGGTGACATGCGGTGCTCGAAAGCGAACATACGCGGGACCGAGGAGAGTGAAAACGAGGTCCGGCTGAAATGTCCGCTCGATCTCACGGATACGAGCACGTCCCCGACGCCCACGTAGCCGTCTCGCCGGGGAGATGTCGAAGATTTCCACCTCGAGATGATCAGCCCTGTCCTCTGCCGTGAGATTCACGGCGATTTCGTTGGAAAGCAGCAGTCGCCAGGTGTGTTCTCCACCCCATCGACGAATCGCATGAACGAATTCGAAGGCCTTCTGGATTCCGCCGCCGATTTTCAAGTTGGTTGCGTTGAAGAGGATTTTCACGGCGCAACCTCCCGCGGCATCTCCGGCGAACCGATTCTCCACACCTGGATCGCAGCGAACAGCAACTCGATCGTTCTCGACGCAAGGTAAACCGCCGCCAACCCTTCAGCGCCCCAATGCGGCACCGCCCACAAGACAGCGAAGATGAAGATCAGATCGCGGGGCAGCGTGATCGCCAGGAAGAAACGCCAGATCCGTTCGTTGGACTGCAGGTGTTGCACAAGGGCGTTCCTTGTCACCTCGAAGAGGGTCGAGACGAGGAGGATCATCAACACCGGCGCGCCGGAGATGAACTCGCGTCCGAAGAGGTGCAGGACGGGTTTGCGCAGCAGCATCAGCAGTCCAGCCGCGACCGCGGTGGCCCCAACCATCATCAGCATGTTCAGGCGAAATACCCGCCGGTACCCGGACCGTTCGCCGAGCCCGATCTGGTTGCTCAGCAGGGAGAAGCCGACGCGCCCGATCACAATCGGAACGAACATGACAAGAAAACGAAGGTTGCTGGCAGCGGCGTAGATTCCCATCATCGAGAAGCCGTCCGTCTGCCGGACGAGATAGAAATTGCCGAACCAGGTGCTGAACACGGTTACATAAGCGGCGAGCGCCGCTGGCAGAGTGAACGAGATGAGCAGTGACATCTCACGGGAAATGCCCTTGGAGACGGCCACGATGCCCCGTTTTTTCAAGGAGTAAGAGAGGGCGAAGCGGTGTGCGGTCCAGCGTACGAACCCAGCTACCGAGAGGCCGATAATGGCGCCTTCCCGTCCTCCGTAGTACCCTCCGGCGCAGACGAAGATGATCGAGCCAATCCCGCTGGCAATTCCCGCCCAGGCGAGCGGGCGGTAGGATTCGAGTCCGTTGAGCGCACCGATCTGGTAGCCGTTCACGGTCTGGAACAGCAGGAAGGGAGCACCGAGAGCGAGCATTAACGCGAGATACCCCGCATTCAGCAGCGTGCCCGCGATCCACGGTGCGAGAACCACAACCAGGACGGCGGCGAGCAATCCGAGGGTGAAGCTGATCCGGTTTAAAAGCACGACCAGCCGTCCCGCTCGTTCCGCGTCCGAATCCCGTGTTGTGGCGAAGTGTTTCATCGCCGTGAATCCGAGGGAGAGTTCGGCAAAGGTGGCCGCCATCAGCAGGGTGTTCTGCACGATGGCATATTCACCGAAGACTGTCTTTCCGAGAATTCGGGCGAGCAGGATGTTCACCAGCAGCGTTGTCCCCTGGTTGAAGGACATCGCCACGAGGTTCCAGAAACTGCCGACGATCAACCGTTCGCCAAGACCTCCCCGCCGCGAACCGATGAAACCGTTCACCTCTCCTCTCCCGTTTGTTCGTTCACCGGAAGGATAGGGAAAAAAGAGCCCGCCGGAAACAGCGGCGGGCTTTTCTCCTGCTCATTTTCGCCCTGAATCAGGCGTAGAACTCCGTTACTGTTACCACCACTTCCTCGAGCTGCGCCTCCGTCAATTCAGGATAGATTGGCAACGAGATCACTTCCCTTGCGGCCTTCTCCGACTCCGGGAAGTCGCCCTCTTTGTATCCGAGGTAGCCGAAACATTCCTGGAGGTGCATCGGCACGGGATAATACACCGAACAACCGACACCCTTCTCTTTCATGTGAGAGACGAGGCCGTCACGGTTGGGGACGCGCAGGGTATACTGATTGAAGATGTGACGGCTGCCGACGACCCTGGGCAAAACCACCCCTTTCTCAAGGAGCCCGGCATCGGTCAGGAGCCGGTCGTAAATCATGGCGTTCTTCCGGCGTCCCTCGGTCCAGGAGTCGAGATACTTCAGTTTCACCTTGACCACAGCCGCCTGCAGGGCGTCGATACGGAAATTCCCACCGACAAATTCGTGGTGGTACATCTGCACACCGCCGTGCACACGCATTTTCACGAGTTTTTCGTGTCGTGCATCGTCCTGGGTCGTGACAATGCCGCCATCGCCCGCGCCACCGAGGTTCTTCGACGGAAAGAAACTGAAACAGCCATAGGCACCGAGAGATCCGGCGCGACGCCCCTTGTCCTCGGAGCCTATCGCCTGCGCCGCATCCTCGATCACCGCAAGGTTGCGGGCTCCGGCGAGCTCGAGGATCGGGTCCATGTCCGCCATCTGTCCGAAGAGATGGATCGGTATGATCACACGGGTTTTGCCGGTGATTGCAGCCTCGATGCCGGACGGGTCAATGTTGAAGGTAACTGGATCGATATCGACGAACACCGGACGGGCGCCGACACGGTGGATTGAGCCGGCTGTTGCAAAGAACGTGAAGGGAGCCGTGACCACTTCGTCCCCGGCACCGAGCCCCTCGGACATCAGCGCAATGATCAGTGCATCCGTCCCCGAACTTACGCCCACGGCGTGATTTGCGTGGCAGTATTTGGCGATCTGCCCTTCCAGTTCCACAACTTTTGGACCGAGGATGAAATACTGGCTTTCCAACACCTCGGCGATCTCATGTTCGATCTCCTCCCGAATCGTACGGTATTGCGCCTTCAGATCGAGAAGCGGCACTCCCATCGCCCATCTCCTTACGAAATCTCCAGCCTCTCGAAGCTGGATCATGGTCATCCGAACATCCGACAGGATCGACACGGGTCATCCGTGGGCTGACAGTGTACGCACCGTCAGGAAACTCTGGCAAGATGGCTCTCGCAGCATTTCTATGTGGTAAAAAACACAAGGGTTGCTCTCGATGTGCTCCTTTTTAAGACGACACTTTCATTTCATCCCTTTTGTCCTTCTTACATTTCCCTTCCAATTTACGTACATCCTCCGAGCAGGAACGCTGCGATGCAACAGGTATCGATCAAGGAAATCAAACCCGGCGCGATTCTGGCGACCAATATCAACGCCAGGGGAAAAGTGCTGTACCGTCGGGGGCACAAGCTTCTGAAACGGGATATCGACTTCCTCCGGCAGATTGGACTCCGCTCTCTTCCAGTCAGCGACAAGGACGGCGGTACGCACACTACCGGCACGATCGGCGAAGAAACGCGTGAAGAAGCCGTCAGCGTCGTCACCGACGTTCTCAACGATTTCGAGAACCTGACACCCAAGAAATTCGAAAAGGTCCGTTACATCGCAGAAAAGATTGTGGACGATATTCTCTCGATGAAGGATCTGAAGATCCAGGCACACGACCTGCGATCCCACGACGAATACACCTATCGCCACTCGGTAAACGTCACCGCACTCTCAGTGTCCATCGCGAAACTGCTGAACTGGGACGCACGCGACCTGCGTTCCCTCGCCGCCGGTGCGTTGATGCACGACATCGGCAAGATGAAACTGCCGCACGATGTGCTGCGCAAGGAGGGCCGTCTTGACCGGGAAGAACGCCTTATGGTCGAACGGCATCCGGCGTGGGGATTTCAACTACTTTCAGAGAAAAGCTGCGGCACACCTCATGAATGGGCTGTCGCCCGCCAGCATCACGAGACCCTTGACGGTCGTGGTTATCCGGACGGAAGGATGGATTCGGATATGCACCCCTGGGCGAAGATTGTCGCCGTCGCCGACATCTGGGATGCGCTCCGCTCCAACCGCCCCTACAAGAAGGGATGGCCCGCGGACAAGGTGCTCTCCCTGCTTAACAGCGAAGAGATGAAGACCAAGCTCGACCTCCGTTCGCTGGAAGTGTTCAACCAGATCGCCGTGCCCTACCCGCTGGGCACCCAGGTCAGGTTGACGAACAATGAAGTCGCCGTGGTCATTGAACAGAACTTCTCCACCCCCCTGCTGCCGACGGTACGAATTATCAAGGATGCCTCGGGGAATGACGTTGGCGGCAGCGGGGATCTGTACGTTCTGCAGAAAGAATACGCGATCTCTATCAGCGAAACCCTCGTCGCCGGATAGCCGCTGTCTTTTCGCCAGATACCTCTGGATGGTTCCCGGACGCGTTTTCGTGCCTCTATGCCATGGACAGCGCATCGGTCTCGAATTGTCTGCTGTTTTTCACCGTTTGCCGTTGACGGCCTTGGACACCGCCGCTACCTTACGCCCGGTTTATCCAGATGGAGACCTGATTGGCTCAACCACCCGCCGGCTACCTCCTGCTCGAGGACGGCGCCCGTTTTGACGGCGAGGCGCTGCACGGGGAGGCTCCTTCCCTCGGCGAAGCGGTATTCAACACCTCGCACACCGGTTACCAGGAAATCCTCACCGATCCGAGCTACCACCGCCAGATCATAACCTTCACCGCACCGCACATCGGCAACGTGGGAATCAACGCGCAGGATGTGGAATCGGAGAAGGTGCACGCTGCGGGGGCGGTCGTCCGTTCCCTGGCACCACGGCCGAGCAACTGGCGGTCGGAGGGCGGTCTCGCCGACTGGCTCTCCGCCCACGGCCGCTGCCTGCTCTCGGGTGCGGAGACACGGGCGATAACACTCCACCTGCGCGAACACGGCTCCCAGCGCGCTGGAATCTTTCCGTCGTCCACACCCGTTGATGAGGCTCTCGAACAGGTCAAGGGTTTGCCCGAGATGGCAGGGACCGATCTCGCGCGGGAGGTCACGACGGAATCCGCATGGACTTATAACGGAGCGGACCTCGACGAACGGTGGCACCCGAAGCTGAAACTCGGTGAGGGGCTGCGCATTGCGGTAGTCGATTTCGGGGTGAAACGAAACATTCTCCGCGAACTCGCACGGCGCAGGGCGACGGTCGAGATTCTTCCCGCGATGACCTCGGCGGAGGATATCCTGAAAAGAGGTTGCCACGGCGTGCTGCTTTCCAACGGTCCGGGAGATCCGGCGGCGGTGACCTATGGCATCGAGACAACGCGGGCGCTGCTCGGCAAACTGCCGCTGTTCGGCATCTGCCTCGGGCACCAGATCCTCTCCCTCGCGGCGGGACTCGATACCTTCAAGCTCCGTTTCGGGCACCGTGGAGCGAACCACCCGGTGCGGCGGGAGGAAGACAAAACGGTCGAGATCACCAGCCAAAATCACGGGTTTGCGGTAGTAGCGGAAACCCGGCTGACGGAACAACTGGGCCACACGTCAGAAACCCGGCTGACGGGACAGCCGGGCCACATGGAAAAGTTGTCATTGCGAGGAACCGCAGCACCGAAGGTACAAGCTCGCATGTCCGAAGGACGTGCAATCCGTCAGCCGACGGATGACGAAGCAATCTCGAACCGACTGGCCAGTCTTCGCGATGCTACGACTTGGCAAGCGGGGAACAAGGACAGCGAGATTGCTTCGTCGTCCGCCAGCTGGCGGACTCCTCGCAATGACACATTCGAGACAAACACCGGGCTGTGGGTGATCACGCACATCAACCTCAACGACGGAACAGTTGAGGGTCTGGCGCACAGGGAGCTGCCCGCCTTTTCGATCCAGTACCACCCCGAGGCGAGCCCCGGCCCGCATGAGGGGTGGGTCTATTTCGACAGGTTCATGGAGATGTGCAGGAGGCAGTCATCCTGAATCCGCCACTCGGCGGATGAAGGATCTATGAGTTTGTTTCTTGAAAAAATACAACATCAACTCAAAGATCCTTCTGGCTGCGCCGTCAGGATGACTGAAAGGGAAAGTAAAGTTGGGTGACTTTGGTCTGTGCATTGGTAAATTATGAAACCCGGGACTAAAGTCCCGGGCCACCCTGACAGGATCGGACCACCCGAGTGAGGACGAATTAGAATAAACCCTGTTTGCGAGCAAACAGGGGCACATAGCCGTCAGGATGACGGGGGGGACTTTAAGGTGAAACCCGGTCCCGAACGGTCGGGATCAAACCAAATGACGATTTTGTAGTCATCCTGAACAAAGTGAAGGATCTATGAGTTTGTCTGAGTTCTGGGAAAACTTCAACTCAAAGATCCTTCCTGCTGCGCCGTCAGGATGACTAAAGGGTCAAAGGCATATGAAACCCGGGACTAAAGTCCCGGGCCACCCTGACAGGATCGGACCACCCGAGTGAGGACGAATTAGAATAAACCCTGTTTGCGAGCAAACAGGGGCACATAGCCGTCAGGATGACGGGGGGCGGGGCGGCATCAAGAGAGAAAGCGTATGGGAGAAGTAGGGGTTGAGTTGGATGGTGAGACCCGACTTGACGAGCAAGTCGGGCCACCCTGCCAGGATCGGGCCACCCAGTCAAAATGGTGAAGAATGCCACGTCGTGACGACATACAAAGCGTGATGGTGCTCGGGTCGGGCCCGATTGTGATCGGGCAGGCCTGCGAGTTCGACTACTCCGGGACGCAGGCGGTGCGGGCGCTGCGCGAGGAAGGCATTCGTGTCATCCTCGTCAACAGCAATCCGGCGACGATCATGACCGATCCCAGCCTCGCCGACGCCACCTACATCGAGGCGCTCGAAGCGGACATGGTCGAGCGGATCATCGCCCGGGAACAGCCTGACGCCATCCTGCCAACGATGGGCGGCCAGACCGCGCTGAACCTCGCCCTTAAACTCCACGAACAGGGCGTCCTCGACAAATACGGCGTTCGTCTGATCGGGGCATCCGTGGAGGCCATCGAACTCGCTGAGGACCGCGAGAAATTCCACGACGCGATGTTGCGGATCGGGCTCGAGGTGCCTCGGGGAGGATTCGCGAGAACGCTCGAAGAGGCGCTCGCGGTCGTCGAAATGACCGGCTTTCCCGCGATCATCCGGCCCTCCTTCACACTCGGCGGAGTCGGCGGATCGGTCGTCTACAACCATGAGGAGTTCGAGGAGCGGGCACGCTGGGGCCTTTCGCGCAGCCCGGTCTCCGAAATTCTGATCGAAGAGGCGCTGACCGGCTGGAAGGAATTCGAGCTCGAGGTGATGCGTGACGCCGCCGACCAGGTAGTGATTGTCTGCTCCATCGAGAACATGGACCCGCTCGGTGTGCACACCGGCGACAGCATCACCGTCGCCCCGCAGCAAACCCTGACCGACAAGGAATACCAGGTGATGCGTGACGCCGCCTTCGCGGTGATCCGCGAGGTGGGCGTCGAGACCGGTGGCAGCAATATCCAGTTCGGAGTCCATCCCGGAACGGGGCGGATGGTGATCATCGAAATGAATCCGCGTGTCTCCCGCTCCTCCGCACTCGCCTCCAAGGCCACCGGTTTCCCCATCGCACGGATCGCGGCGAAGCTCGCCATCGGCTACCGTCTCGACGAGATCGACAACGCCATCACCAAGGTGACTCCCGCCTGTTTCGAGCCGGCGCTGGACTACGTTGTCGTCAAGATCCCACGGTGGGCCTTCGAAAAATTCCCGACCGTGAACCAGACCCTCGGCAGCCAGATGAAATCGGTCGGCGAGGTGATGGCGATCGGTCGAACCTTCCCCGAAGCGTTGCAGAAGGCGCTCCGCTCTCTTGAGCAGGACCGTCATGGCCTCGGCGCAGACGGACGGGATGTGATCGCCAGCGACAACGTCGAACCGCATCTTCTCTCGCAATGGCGAGAAATGGTCCGTGCCAAACTGGCGACCCCCCGAGCCGAAAACATCTTTTACCTGCGCCATGCGCTGAAACTCGGTTTGCCCGTCGAGGAAATCGCGAAGACAACCGGTATCGACCCGTGGTTCCTCGATCAGATCGCGCGGATCGTCGAAACAGAGAAGCGGATATCCGCCGCCGCACCCCGAGGCCACGGCGATTTGACCACCTTGCGCAAGAGTGTCTCCGTCGACCTTCTCCGCCGGGCGAAACGGGACGGTTTTTCCGACGAACAGCTTGCCCACCTGCTTCACACCGACAGCGATGCGATCCGTCAACTGCGCCAGGTGCACGAGATTCAACCGGTTCACCTGCCGGTGGACACCTGCGCGGCGGAGTTCGAGGCGTACACGCCCTATTACTACTCCTCCTACGAGACAGGAGCGGGCGAGGTCCGGCGCGAAGAGAAGAAACCGAGCGTAATCGTCCTCGGCTCCGGACCCAACCGTATCGGTCAGGGAATCGAATTCGATTACTGCTGCGTGCACTCCAGCCGCACACTGATCGACGAGGGATACGACGGGGTAATGGTCAACTGCAACCCGGAGACGGTTTCGACGGACTACGACATCTCCAGCCGCCTCTATTTCGAACCGATCACCCTCGAGGATGTCCTGGCAATCTGCGAGGTGGAAAAACCGGACGGAGTGATCGTGCAGTTCGGGGGACAGACCCCGTTGAAAATCGCCGAATCGTTGCAGGAGCACGGCATCACCATTCTGGGAACGCCCCCCTCGAGCATCGCGGACGCGGAGGACCGCGAAAAATTCGGCGCACTGCTTCGCCGGCTTGGCATCCCCCATCCTGCGTATGGCATCGCAAAACACTTCACCGAAGCTCACGACATTGCCCTCAGCGTCGGTTACCCCGTGCTCGTTCGTCCAAGCTTCGTTCTCGGCGGACGTGCGATGGAAATCGTTTACGACAACGATGCGCTGGAGCACTACCTGCGTGAGTCGGCGGGCGAGGTTACCCCGGACCATCCAGTACTGATCGACCGTTACCTCGAGGATGCTTTCGAGTTCGACGTGGACGCCGTATCTGACGGCAGGGAAACGCTGATCTGCGGTATCATGCAGCACATCGAGGAGGCCGGGATTCACAGCGGCGACTCCGCCTGCGTGCTTCCCCCCTTCGTCCTCTCGCCGCAACAGCGCGACGAGATGGTGGCGATCACCCGGAAGCTTTCACGTGCATTGAACGTCGTCGGACTAATGAACATTCAGTTCGCCTTCCGTGACGGAGAGCTGTTCGTCCTCGAGGTGAACCCCCGGGCGAGCCGGACGATTCCCTTTGTCAGCAAAGCCACGGGTGTCAACTGGGCGGAGGTGGCAACACGGTGCATTGTCGGGAGAAGCCTCGCCGAGCAGAAGATGCGAGAAAACCTCGATCCCGGTCGATACGCGGTCAAGGAGGTGGTATTCCCCTTCAACCGCTTCGAGGGGGTGCGGGTCTTTCTGGGGCCGGAGATGCGTTCGACGGGCGAGGTGATGGGAATCGCGTCGACCTTCAGCGAAGCCTACTCAAAAGCGTTGTACGCGGCGGGCACCTACCTCCCGGAACCGGGAACGGGAAAGGTCTTCCTCTCGGTCAACGACCGTGACAAGCCACGTGTCCTCGAGATCGCCCGCCGTCTTCATGAAATGGGTTTCGCCATCGTCGCCACCCGTGGCACGGCGTCCTACCTCGAGGAGAATGAGATTCCGGCAGGACACCTGTTCAAAGTTCACGAGGGGAGACCGACGGTTGTTGACCTGATGAAGAACGGCGAGATCAGCCTGTTGATCAACACGCCTCTTGGCAAAGAGTCCCATTACGACGAGCGGATCGTCGGGGAGACGGCGTATCGAATGGGGATTCCCCTGATCACTACCCTGTCAGCGGCAAACGCTGCGCTGGGGGCGATTGAAGCGATCGGGAAACGTCCTCTTCAGCCGATCCGTCTGCAAAGCATGGACTGAAAGCGAGCCGCGGCGCCGCTCGCTGAAAGGCGCCGTTGAAAACGGTCGAGTTGTGGTGCGTTATTCGCCTGGAACTTGATTCGCCTTTCGTACACCACGAGCAGCCGGTCCCTTGGGGCCGTCTTCAATCTCGAATTCGACCTCATCCCCTTCTTCCAAGTTCCGGAAACCCTGGCTATCGATGCTGCTGTAGTGAACAAAGACATCAGGACCGCCATCGGTTTCGATAAATCCGAAACCTTTCTTGGTGTCGAACCACTTCACCTTCCCCTTCATACGTCACTCGTCTTTCTGCTGATGATACCCTGGCGACCGTTCGCATGCGCCGCATTATGTTCGCAATGTACATAGCTGTCCATGTTGCGAAAAGTGAAGGGCTGAAATTTGGATGACCGTACTTATGCTCGTGGAGAGTCGGTTGAATTTCGTGATTTTGGGGTTCTGTTAAAATCATGATAAACCTGATCAAAGCTGACGGCGAGAGACTCCCGCACCCGTTTCCATTGCTCATTCGTCGTTTTCGTGAATCGTTGGTTGATCTCGAGCTCGATGCCCAGGTAGCGCTGCAAACCAAAGATCCGCCGGAATGCGGTGACGACGCCGTCACCGGTTCCCCGGTAAGGTGCGTTGAATCGTGCGCGCAACTCCGGCGCGACAAGCGCCAGTTCGCGGCGCCACGCTTTGCAGAAAGCGGCTGAGGCCCCGTCCGCGGGATCGTAGAGAAAACCGACGTCCACCGTCCTACGCACCCCATTCAGAACCGGAGTGAACGTGTGCACGGAAAGATGGAGCATCCAGCCCCGGCGCTCGATTTCCTCTTCCGCCGCGGCTTGCAACCCAATCCGATAGGGCCTCCAGTGTTCAGAAAGAATCCGCTCCTTTTCGTTCGCGGCGAGTCCGCGCGTGATCTCCGACCAGATAGCGGGATTGTGCAGGGATCGGTTGGGGTCCGCAAGCAGACGGGTGACCCTGCAGGTGTGCACCTCCAGCACTCCGAAGACCCGGGCAAAGGTTTCAGCCGTTTCGAGAGCACCGGGGTCCCATCCGCGGTGGCTCTGCAGCAAACGCTGTTTTCCCCGGAAGAGGGACACCCATTCCTCGGGCACTTCATTGCCGGCATGTTCACAGCTGATGAGCAGGGATCTATGAACCATCCCGGAAGAGTCCCCCCTCCTGCAGAGCGTGTGCGATCTTGTGGTAGACTCGCTGCAGTTCAATCTTTCCATCACGAGAGGCGGCGAGTGAGACGCGGCTGGAAAGTGTGCCGGCTTCCCGGTAGAGATCGTAAAACTGTTGCCACCCTTCCTGGCGGGCGGTGTCCGGGTCGATCAGTTGCTCCGCGAGGTGAGACCAGAGCTCGCCCGCTCGCGGAATTCTGTCGACGTTCCATCCGAGAAGGTTGAGCAACGCCGGTTCCGAGACAGGCGTATTCTCCGCTGTGACTATCGTGCGAAACAGAAGATCCGCAAGTGATTTCGTCTTCAGGGAACGAAGTGTCTCTATCGACCCCCACCGTTCTTCCGTCAGCGCGCGGACGGTCTCGCTGATCAACGCGGTGAGGGCGATATCCGCGAGGGGACTCTCCTGGATATCCACGAGTCGAATCTCGATGGCCATACGCTCGAAACGGGCGATCGCACCGTGACTGTTCAGCCACTCCTGCTGCAGGACCCCATCCGGGTCGAGGGGAGCAATCTCCTCGTACATCGGCCGCAGGACCCGTTCGTGGTATTCCGGAATGGAACCGACATCCTCCGGGATGACATCTCCAATGGCGAGACGTACACCCGGTTGATTCTTGCGATAGACCTCGAGACGAGTATCGGCAATGCCGGTCAGCACTCCATCTACGGCTGGGGATGACGCCGCCAACGCAGGGATCAGAGGCAGCACCGCACGAACCGCCGCGTGGAGACGCATGAATTCATCGTCGCCGTGGAAAGACAGATTGATATGGTTGCTCTGCAGATTGGACCAGCCGTGTCCCCGGCAACCGAAAATCCTGTCGTAGGCCAGGTAGATATTGTTCTGTTCGTGCGGCCAGAGTATTGTCTGGGTGAGCGGGTCCATCCAGGGGTGCATCCCTGACGAGAGAAGAGTCGCACTGTGCGCTTCGAGCAGGTCGGTGATTTTATTGACATGTTCCTGAAACGATTTGGCGAGACCGTAAAGACTTGGCGATGGACCATTGCTCTTGATCTCGATGACATGCATCGCCAGTTCATTCGACCAGGCAACGGGACCCACGGGGGGATTCCATTCGCTCGCTCCCTTTCCCGCGACATGGTCAATCAACTCTTCCGCCAACGGAAAAACGTTCAGCGTCTCACGGTCAACGATCATGTATTCCAGCTCCACCCCGTACCCTTCAAAGAGATGCAGCGAGGCGGGTACATCATGGCTCATGCTTCACCCTTTCCATTGCGTCCTTCACGGCGCGCTTCCATCCGTTTCAGGAAGACTTCCATCACCGCACGGTACAGGGAGTCGCCAAGCAACTGATCCTCAATACCTCGATCCACGCTGGGGTTGTCGTTCACCTCGATGACGTAGAACTTCTTTGCTGTCTGTTTGACGTCGACGCCGTAGAAACCGTGCCCGATCAATCCCGACGCCTTCTCCGCCAGTTTCAAAACCTCCAATGGAGTATCGTCCAGCGGAATGCATTCTGATTCGCCGTACAGATCGTCGAGTTTTTTCGCCCCATAGTTGACGATCTGCCAGTGACCCGCAGCCATGAAATACTTCGCAACATAAATTGCCCGGCCGTCGAGAACACCGATGCGCCAGTCGAAATCAGTCGGCAGAAATTCCTGGGCGATCAGCAGGTCGCTTCCCTCGAGAAGCTTCGTCGCCTCCTCGACCAACTCCTCCTGGGAGTCCGCCTTGATCACCCCAAGGGATGTCGAGCTGTCCGGTTTCTTCAGAATCAGCGGCAACCCAATCGGGATGTAAGAGTTCAAAAGATTTTCCTTGGTGATGATTCTCGTTTTCGGCGTGGGGACGTGATTTCGTTCGAGGAGTTCAGCGAGGTAGACCTTGTTCGTACAGCGGAGGATCGAGCTCGGATCGTCGATCACGACCAACCCTTCCGCTTCCGCGCGTCGGGCGAAACGATAGGAATAATGGTTGACTGCAGTGGTCACGCGAATAAACAGGCCGTCAAATTCGGAGAGTCGGCCGTAATCGTCCTTAGTGATCCGTTCGGTGGATATCTGGAGGGCCTGCGCCGCCTTCTCGAACTTTCTGACTGCTTTCTCGTTGCTTGGCTTGGTCGGATCGTTCTCGTTCCAGAGGATCGCCAGGTCGAATCGGGACATCGAAGGCCGCGCGCGGTGGATCCTTCCCGCGATCCAGGACTCCGCCGCGTCGATGGCGAATGCACGGTGCTCCTCAGGAATCGCGGATGCCGCCATCGCCGACAGACCGCGGAGAACCCAGTCCCCTTCGTTGTCGCGAACGAATTTGGCCCGAAGCAACGGTGCCGGAAACAGCTTGAACAGAGCCAACGCCAGCGCGCCGTGCCGCTGCGCGAGGTTGCGACCGAAATAAACGGACAACTTGAACCGGTCGGACCCGATCCGCCGCAAACTCCGCTGAATCAACTCTTCCAGTTCATCGGAGGCGAGACGCAGCACCACCGGACTGCGAAGATCCTGCAGGGTCATGACACTCGGCAGGGCGCGCTGGCCCCTCGCCTCCGCCAGAAGACTGACATAGTAACCGAGGCTCTGATACTTGTACTGGCGGCAGAGATTGACAACACGCAAACGACGGTTTTTACTGTAGAGAGGATCGGTCAGATAATCACGGGCAGTGACAACTTTCACCCCGCGAACGTCCAACGGCCAATCCTTGCGATGTGTCACGACGACAAGTGTATCCATCGCTCAGAAGTCCTTTCCTTTTCGCACGGACGGTGGTGTCATTTTCGTATTCTCCAGCACCAAGAGGTTTCCGTCATAGGTGAGTACGCCGAGCAGGATTGCGCCGATGAGACGGTGCATGCCCACCCAGTAACGGCGTTCACGGCTCCCCTTCATTTTACGGAGTGGGTCTGCAACGAGCACCCTTTGGCGCACCTGATCCAGTCCGCAGAGAACAACAAAATGACCAGCAGAAGTTCCCAGAATGTCATCGTGCTGGTCATCCCAACCGCGCTCACGCGCCGTACCATAGAGGAAGGTAGCGGACAATCCTGTCAGAATGGGATTGCCTTTGGAAAGATGTTCCTCGATCAGTCCCGGAGTCAGATCACGCCAGCGCAGCTTTCCTCCACGGTCAAGGTATTCCATGAACGCTTTTGACGCCGTGTGGAGTTTCTGGTCCGATTTTGCCTTCGCCTGAGCGTTCAGTCGCTGTTTCAGAATTTCCGTTGTGACGCTCGAACGAAACCAGGTGGGATCGAACATCCGCAGGTCAAAGGTGTACATCGTGGCGCGATATCCGCGCCGAAGGGCATGCAATGCCAACTGGACCGCCAGGGTTCCTCCAGCGGTCAGTTGAGGTGTCGTTGCAATCACTGCTTCAAGGGGAATGGAATCGCCGTACCAGGCGTACACGGCGTGCAGACAGGTCGGCCCACAGGTAGTGTCGTCCGGCTGCTTCTGGATATCCAGGCGCAGCAACTTGCCCATAGTCACCACAAACACGCGCTGCTCTGATCAAACGGGACAGCAGCACGACGCCCCGAGGCGATCCCGCCGCCGGATTCGGAGAATAGAGTAAAATCACGGATTCAAGCGGTTGATTAACAACAAGATAGCATGGCGCTGAAGTCCGCTTGTCCGTGTGAGATCAATGTACGCATTTTTGGAAGGTCAAGATGCAATGGATGATCTTTTGCCTCAGTCTCCATCGACTGCACTTGCATCGGGTATGTCACCCCCGCGCTTGTCCCGATCCGTCGGGTCGAGTTGAGTGACATTTACCTAATTGGTAGAATTAGGTAACTGTAACTCAACTCCCGAACTCCCGGTGAGACCAGGAGTTTGACAGGCCAAACTTTTACGCGTAGATTCCGGCAATGTTCTGGGGGCGCGGTGTTTTCCTGAACGGGAAAACATCGCGCTCTCACGTTATTGAAAAGTCACCCCATACCGAATAGAGGGAGTACCCGATGTTTGTAGCGATGAACCGGATAACCGTTCAGCCCGATTATGTCGAGCGATTCGAATACCTGTTCTCCACCCGTGCCAAAGAGGTCGACAGCGAAAAAGGCTTCCTCGAGGCGCAGATCCTCCGCCCCCGGAAGGAGAACCTTCCCTACATCATCATGACCTACTGGGAGACCGAGGAGGATTTCAACCGCTGGGTCGAGACCGGCGCGTTCATGAAAGGCCACAGCCGGGGCTTCGGGGACATGAACAAAGCCCGCCAGGAGGGTAAGCAGGTGCCGATGAAGAGCGACGTCGAAACCTTCGAGGTGTTCGCTCGTTAGTTCGGTTCGGAAACACTTGACAGCTTCCCGGCTGGCGGGGCAGCCGGGCCACCCGTCTACTTGAAACCCGGCTATCAAGCTGGCCGGGCCACCCACAATTTTTTATTTGTCTTTTAGAAACTCAGTACGCGATTGCCTGATCGATCCAGTCAATCAACGTCTGCTCATACACTGCAATCCCCATGGTCTGTGGAATTGTGCTGTGCTCGGCCCCCGGAACGAGAATCAACCGTTTCGGCTGTGGAGCATTATCGAACACAATCCTGCCGTTGTCACGCCAGCGAACCTTGGCGTCCGCGTCGCCGTGCAGATGAAGCAGCGGCGTGTGGATGTGTTTGATCCTCTCCGCGTTGTCAAACGTTCCCTCGGTCAGCCAGCCGCCCGGGAGGTCGAGCAGCGTACTTCCCTGCTGGAGTGAGGTTGCCGAAGCGAAAGGCGCTTCCGCGATCAGAGTCAGCGGGTCGATCGACTCCGCCGCGAGAGCGATCGAGACAACGTTGCCGAGCGAAAAACCGTAAATCACCAGCGAGTCCGGATCCACCTCGGAGCGGGAGAGGACAACGTTCAGCGCCTGCCGTCCATCCTCGATCAGACCATCCTCGGATTTCGACGTTCCCTCGGAACGGCCGTACCCCCGATAGTCGAAGATGAACACGTTGACCCCGAGGTCGTGCAACATCATCACCCGATCCCAATAGTAATCGATATGGTGGTAGTTGCCGTGGCAGTAGAGGAGGGTGATCCCGGGCCGTTCGCCGGAGGAGGCGACCCAGTAACCGTAGAGGGTGTTGCCTCCGCTGTTGAAGGTCACCTGCTCAAGCAGACTGTCTGGAATGGTGTTATCCGGCAGTTCATAACGGTCGAGCTCCAGGGCACTGTAGAGAAATCCATCCAGCGAACAGCCGGTCAGCAGACCGGAGAGCAGCAGCAGGGACAGCAGCGCGCAGGCTGCCGGGAAGGTTCGAATCGTTTTCATCTCAGCCCCCATTCCAGGGCAACGAGTGTCGAGATCGCGCCGTGTCCTGCAACCGGCAGGTATTTCACCGCGAGTTGATCGCTCTGCGCGTTTGCCCCCTGCCATTTCATTTCCGTGGAGAGCCACAGGTTGGAGCCAAGCCGCCATTTCACTCCGAGGAAGGGCGAGAAAATCGCTTTCACGGATTGGCTGTCGTAGTCCGGCAGTGTCATCGGGAGAACAAGATCACTGCCGCCGTAATACAGACGGCTCCCCTTTCTCCAGGCGAGGGTCGGCGTCACCATCGGGTAGATACGGAAACGGTCACCGATTCCCGAACGCAGGCTGACGAATCCCATCAACCTTGCCTGAAGGCCAATGGTGGGTTTCCGCTGTTCCTGCAGGATTGGAAACCAGGATGTGGAGAGATCGAGTCCGGCGACTTCATAAGCGAGTGGGAGCAGATGCAGGGTCGCGGCGCCGTTGACCCGTTCGCTCACCCCCGTGACGACTCCCGCCGTCAGATAGGGCACGGGGAGATGGGTGCCGAACACTTCGATGATCGGTCCGCCGAACCCAACGTTCGCGTGAGTGTTTCCTTTTCCGAGCGGTTCGAGGCTCGTTTGTGCGGCACACCCAGTGAAAATCAGGAGAAATGCGAGGAGGGTGCTTCGAGTCAACTTGTTCATGGCACAGACCTCACACAAGAAATGACATGCTCCCCCACGCTGATGCTGTTCCGAAATAAAAGCGCCCGTTAAAACGGCAAGGTTGAATTTAGCACCCGATAGAGTGCACGACACTGTGTCCTGCCGTCAAACGGGTATTTAATAAATGTAACTATCTTATTTTACTGATCCAAGATGCTGACGACACGCCGACATTTTTCCCAATCCAGGAGAAAACCGCCCGGTCCGTTTGGGCTTCTTATCGACTTCACCGTACTTTGAAAACGAACAGTCTTCCCGTGGAAAGGCGGATTGGAAAGGTGCACAAACTTCTCTTCGTCAGTTCGCCGATGCCCGAACCGGGTATGTTCGCCACCGCCATCGCCCACCGTTACACGGGGGATGAGTGGGAGGCGGAGTACGCCTGCGATGTCACTCGTCCGATGATGGATGAAGCCGCGCAACTCCTTCGCGCCAGGGGGTACGATCCCCCGACCGCCCTGCCGCTGCACCTGGATGATCTGCAGACCGTTGCCTATGACGCAGTCATCACCTTCTGTGAGTCGTCCATCCAGATCTGTCCTACCTTCTCGGGTCTTCCCGCACGATTCCACTGGCCACTGGACCACCTCGTCGATTGCGGCGGCAATCCCACACCAGAGTGCATGAGTGAACTGATGCTCCACCTCGAAGAACGGGTGCGAGCCATTTTCGAGTACAATGCACTTGCCGTCGTCACCCAACTTCGTGAGACCTTCACCACCCTGATTGACCACCTGACCGACGGCGTTTTCGCCATCGACCAGGAAGGGAAAGTTTTTGTATTCAACAGCGCGGTCGAGGAAATCACCGGCTACCGAAACTCCGAGGTGATCGGCCGGGATTGCCAGATGCTGTTTCCCGAATTGAGCAACACTGTTCGCGTGGAGCTCGCGGAGGATACCACCACTTCCCTGCTGCGTCATCCGGTGCGTTTTGTTACCAAGGACGGATCGATGCTCGACCTAGAAGTCTCGGCGATTCCCATTCGTACACCGGACCGTCGAGCGGCGGGAACGCTGGTCATCGTGAGGGATCTGACAGAAGTCAACCGTCTCCGCCGCAGCCTGCAACGGTCAAAGGGTCTGCACGGAATCGTCGGGCGCAGCGAAAAGATGGCCCGGGTGTTTCAGTCGATCCAGGAACTCGCGCCGGAAACAGTACCCGTTCTTGTCCTGGGGGAGTCGGGAACGGGCAAAGAGCTCGTCGCTGAGGCGCTGCACCGGCTCAGTCCACGCAGGGACAAACCGTTCGTGCCGGTCAACACCGGAGCATTGCCGGAAACCATCATCGAGTCCGAACTCTTCGGCCATGTGCGCGGCGCATTCACCGGAGCGATTCGTGACAAGAAAGGCCGGTTCGAACTGGCCGACGAGGGAACCCTGTTCCTCGACGAGATCGGCGAGATCAGCCTGCCGATCCAGGTCAAGCTGCTGCGTGTGCTCGAAGAAAAGTCCTTCACTCCGGTCGGAGGAGAAAAGCCGGTACAGACCGATGTCCGTGTGATCTGTGCGACCAACCGGAACCTGAAGGAGATGGTTGATCAGGGCAGGTTCCGCGAAGATCTCTACTACCGCCTCGCAGTGGTGCCGATTCAGCTTCCCCCGCTAAGGGATCGAACCGACGATATTCCGTTGCTCGTTGAACATTTCATGGAACAGTTTTCCAACGAAACAGGGCGGCGGTCCTCAGGGATCAGCGATGGTGCCCTCGATCTGCTCATTCACTGCACGTGGCCGGGAAACGTTCGCCAACTGGCGAACGCGGTGCAGTATGCCCTGATCAAATGCCGGGGTGGACAGATCGAGCGCGATCACCTCCCACCCGAACTGCTCGACAACACCCCGTCGATCCGGTCAAGGCAGGCTGGGCGACCGCCTAAACTCGACCCACAGGAGGTTAAGGACGCCCTGAAGAAAAACCAGGGCAACCGCGCCAAAGCCGCCCGTGACTTGGGCGTCGCCCGCTCGACGTTCTACCGTTACCTGAAAGAACTCGAGATCAACTGACTTTCCATGGCCAAGAGAACCAGTGCACTGAATCATAGGCAATGTTGCGCGATTGCATGTCGCGAGCTCAATCAGCTGAACAATGTGATATTCATCTGCCTGCTTCAGAAAAATGTACCAGGTACATTTATTCAACAACCTGACTATCGCTTAAATCCTGATTTTAAAATGTACCTGGTACATTTTTCTGTGAAATATATCTCAAACAATCGTTGCCTGACGCGACGACTCGCCTTACCAAATCGTCCTGAAAACATGTGTTGTCTTTCAATACATGTGTGTCCGATAATTATTACAGGACATTCGAACTCTCCTCTACTTTTTCAATTAACTCATTGTTTATCATAAGTAAATATTGTTACAAATCCCACAAATCTTTCGCGACACCCGCTGGGAAAAGTGTCCTGTAATTGTCCTGATCGTTTGGGCTTCCGAAACCGAGTTATTTTAACATCCGCCTGTTGAACTTCTTCGTTTTACTCAACTTAAAATACCGTTTGTGAAGCATCGTGCAAACTGGCATACCCATTGCCATTATGTACCATGATTCACATGATAACGTTCCTGTTTCAGGACAGCTCGATGATGGAAAAGCACAACCAGAACCTGCTCGAAGTGCTGCGGTTGACGCAGACGATGCTCGACCTCGCTGAACGGGGGGACGAGGAACGTGTCGACACGGGGTGCGGCGTTCTTTACGGAACCCTCCGTGACGCGGCGTTCAAAATCCGCCGACTCGCGCTCGACGAGCGGGATGTGCACATCGCGATGGAGATGTGGGATGGCGAGGGGCCCCTTCACCACGAACAGAAACTGGCTTCGAACGAAGGCGAATGCGTTGATTTTTCTTTAGCCTCTCTTGTGACGAAATGAACAATATCTGACCGATCCGAACCCGGATAAAGCTTATCGAGGAAACGATGGCCATTCAGATGCGGCGAAGGACATTCATCAAACTCGCCGGAGGCGCGGCCGCTGGAGCCGCGATGACGTACGGTCTCGGGGGTACGGTGCTGCAGGCGGCCCTGGTGGAAACCAGGGGCAAGAGCGAGGTCCGCGAAATACCGACCTTCTGCGAGCTGTGCTTCTGGAAATGCGGGATGATCGCGAAGGTACGCGACGGAAAAGTTGTCAAACTCGAAGGCAATCCCCGTCACCCGCTCTCAAACGGCAAACTCTGTCCCCGAGGCAACGGCGCGACCGGGCTTACCTATGATCCAAACCGGATCAGGCAGCCGATGATCCGCGTCTCCAAGCGCGGAGGCGACGAATTCCGTCCAGAGACCTGGGACAAAGCGCTCGATTTCACCGCTGAAAAGATGGACCAGATTCGCCGGCAATACGGTCCCGAGTGCATTGCGCTGTTCAACCACGGCTACGGCGCCAGCCAGTTCCAGCATCTCTGGAAGGCCTTCGGAAGTCCCAACATCGCGGCACCCTCCTACGCCCAGTGCCGTGGTCCGCGCGAGGTTGGTTTTGACCTCACTTACGGCGAAGAGATCGGCAGTCCGGAGCGTGTGGACATTGCGAACACACGGATGCTCGTCCTTTTGGGCAGCCACCTGGGCGAGAACATGCACAACACCCAGGTGCAGGAATTCGCCCACGCGGTCGCCAACGGCGCGAAGATCGTCGTTGTCGACCCGCGTTTCTCCACAGCAGCCGGAAAAGCGCACTATTACCTGCCGATCAAGCCGGGCACCGACATGGCCCTGCTGCTGGCGTGGATGCATGTGATCATCAACGAGGGACTCTACGACAAGGAGTATGTCGCGCAGTACACCATCGGCTTCGACCAGCTCCGCGCTCATGTGCAGCCCTACACACCGGAACGAGTGTGGACGATCACCGGAATCAAGCCGGAGCTGATCCGTGCCACGGCCCGTGAGATGGGCCACCAGAAACCGGGTGTGCTGATCCACCCGGGACGGCATGTCACCTGGTACGGCGACGATACACAGCGCGTCCGCGCCATTGCGATGCTGACGGCGCTGCTCGGAGCCTGGGGCCGCAAGGGCGGTTACTTTTACCCCGGCAGCGTGGACGTCCCCGGATTCCCGATTCCCGACTACCCGAAACCAAACCGCAGCCGTGCGGACCTGATGGTCAAGGAATATCCCCTCGCCTCCCACGTACTGGCGAGCGGCCTCTGCGACGCCACCTTCCCCGTTCCCAACAGGCAGTGCCAGATCAAAAGCTGGTTCGTTTACGGCACCAATCTGTTGAACAGCCTCCCGAAACCCGAACAGACCCGGCAGGCGCTGGAAAACCTGGAATTTGTCGCGGTATCGGACGTGCTGCCGATGGAGATCACCGGTTGGGCAGATGTGATTTTGCCCGACGACACCTTCCTCGAGCGCTATGACGATCTGCACGTCGGCGCGTGGCGCGAGCCCTTCATCAGCCTGCGCCAGCCGGTAATCGATCGTCTCTACGACACCCGCCCGCCGTGGTGGGTGGCTAAGGAGTTGGGCAAACGCCTCGGCCTTGAAGAGTACTTCCCGTGGAATGACATCGAGGACTACCTCCGCCAGCGGCTCGCACCGACAGGAATCACCCTCGAACGGCTCAAGGCGGAGGGCGCTGTGACCTTCCCGAAACAGCCTCTCTATTTCGAGGACGGCATTCAACCGGAATTCTGGACGGAGTCGGGCAAGATCGAGTTGTACAGCAGCAAACTGGCACGCCAAGGCCACGACCCGATGCCGACCTACACCAACCATGGAGACCCACCCGACGGCTATTACCGGCTTCTGTTCGGACGCGCCCCGATGCACACCTTCGGCCGCACGACGAATAACCGGGTGCTCAACCGGATCATGGACGAGAACGAAATCTGGGTGAACCGCAAGGAAGCGGCGAAGTGGCGTCTCAGCGGCGGCCAGATGGTGAGGTTACAGAATCAGGACGGCGTCCTATCCGCCCCGATCCGTGTCAAGGTCACCGAGCGGATCCGTTCCGACGCGGTGTTCATGGTTCACGGATTCGGCCACACGTCAAAGCGGTTGTACAACCACAAAGGGGCCAACGACAGCGAGCTGATTACCAATTACAAGACGGACCCGATCATGGGCGGCACGGGCATAAACGTCAACTTCGTCACCTTCATCGTCTAAGAGGAGATCCGGAATCATGGCACGCTATGGAATGGCGATAGATACAAAGCGGTGCGTCGGCTGCCACGCTTGCGTGATCTCCTGTTTCATGGAGAACGATGTCCCTGAAGGATACACCCGGGCATGGATCACCGAAACGGTCACCGGGGAGTTTCCCGAACTGACCGCGGAGATCCACTCGCAGCGGTGCAATCATTGCGATGACGCACCTTGCGTGGAGGTCTGTCCCACCGGCGCTTCCTACATCGACGAGAAAACCGGCACGGTGCAGATCGACGCCAGCAAATGCACAGGTTGCAAAGCGTGCATCGCCGCTTGCCCCTATGACGCGCGATTCGTTCATCCCGAGGGGTACGCGAGCAAGTGCACCCTGTGTATACACCGAATCACGAACGGCGAAACGACCGCCTGCGCGCAAACCTGTCCGACCTCAGCGGTTGTCGTCGGCGATCTCGACGATCCCGGCAGCGAGGTAAACCGTGTGATGCATGGTCGTAAGATCAAGACACTGAAACCGGAAGCCGGCACAAAGCCGAAAGTCTACTACCTCGGTTAGAGTGAACACCGCGTAAGCGATCAACGATAGGAAACGACCATGTACACCGAAGTCACCACCTGGCGTCACGTACCCCTCGTGAACCCGCACCTGGAAGTGTGGGAGTGGCAGATTCCCGCCTATCTCTTCCTCGGCGGACTTGTCGCCGGACTGATGATCCTCAACGCCTTGTGGCGGATGCAGGGACGCACCGCACAGGGTCGTGCCGTGACACTATACGGTGCGATCGCCGCTCCCGTCCTGCTCTCGCTGGGGATGCTCTTTCTCTTCCTCGACCTGTCCAATCGGGAGAATGTTTTCCGCTTCTACATGGTGTTTCGTCCCTCCAGCCCGATGTCCTGGGGTGCATGGATCCTGATCGCCGTCTATCCGGTACAAATCCTGCTGCTCGCTCTCCCGGGCGGTCTGGAACAGTTCGGTGGAAGACTGACGTTCCTCAACCGGGTGTGGGAATGGATCAAAAGATTTGCCTTGAAGGTCGAACGCCCGGTCCTCTGGCTGGCGGTGATTCTCGGTGTCGGACTCGGCGTCTACACGGGAATTCTGCTCAGTGTGAACGTCGCCCGTCCCCTCTGGAACACTGGACTGCTCGGACCGCTCTTCCTGATTTCAGGGCTCTCGGCGGGCAGTGCGTTTGTGATGCTGGCGAAACCGACTGAACTCGAAGCGCATTCCGCCGCACGCTGGGATGCCGGCCTGTTGATAGCAGAAATCGCCTTCCTGTCGCTGGTCCTGGTGAACCTCGCCACCGGTCTCGAACCGCAACAGCAGGCGGCCTCGCTGCTGCTTGGCGGAGCTTTCACACCTTCATTCTGGATCTTTGTGGTGATCCTCGGGGCGTTGATGCCTCTGTGGCTCGAGATGCGAGAGATCACCCGCAAACCGACGCCGTCATGGCTTGCACCGACCCTGGTGTTGATCGGTGGATTCGCGCTGCGCTATGTGCTGGTGGTGGCCGGACAGGTAAGCCACATCGCCGAAGTCACGGCGATGTGCCATTGAAACAACAATTCCAGAAACGATACAGAAGCGAGGAAGAAATGAGCGAACTTCGCAAACCGCAGCCCTACTGGTCACCCTATCTGGCTGGAACCATGCTGGGGCTGGTGCTGCTGCTTTCCTACCTCCTGCTGGGCACCGGACTCGGGGCTTCCGGCGCTTTTGCCCGGATGCTTTACAGCGTGATGCATGTCTTCGCTCCCAGGGCGGTCGAGAGCAATCCCTACATGGGCCACTACTTCGATAACGGCGCCAACCCGCTCAACAACGGACTCGTTTTCGTGGTACTCGGGGTTTTTGTCGGCGGGCTGATCAGCGGCCTGCTCGCGGGACGTGTCCGCAAAGCCGTCGAGAAAGGTCCGAGGATCACGGTTCGTGGCAGGATGCTTTTCGCCTTCGCCGGCGGCGCCCTGATGGGATTTGCGGCTCGCCTTGCCCGTGGATGCACCAGCGGCCAGGCTCTCTCCGGGGGCGCAACCCTCGCGCTCGGCAGTTGGGCGTTCATGTTTGCGTTCTTTGCCGGCGGATTTACAGCGGCTTATTTCGTAAGGAGACAGTGGCGATGAACTTCCCGATCAACGCTCAGCCGGGCTTCAGCCCTTACATCGGGCTGCTGGTGGCCTTTTTCGCCGGCATCGGATTTGGTTTTTCTCTGGAACGTGCCGGTTTCGGTTCGGCCCGCAAGCTCACCGCCCAGTTCTACCTGAACGATTGGGCGGTGCTCAAGGTGATGTTCACCGCGGTCGTCGTCGCGGCGGTCGGTTTCTGGTGGTTCGTCGCCCTCGGGATGCTCGACCTAACCGTCACCTTCATCAATCCGACGTTCCTGCTCGCGCAGATCATCGGCGGCCTGATCATGGGAATCGGATTTTCAGTCGGTGGCTACTGCCCCGGCACGAGCTGCGTCGCCGCGGCCACCGGACGTCTCGACGGTTTGATGTACCTCGGCGGCGTGGTGTTCGGCATCCTTGTCTACAGCCTCGCCGAACCGCTCTTCGATGGCCTGATGAACGCGATGCCGATGGGTGAGTTCTTCGTCTGGCAATGGCTAGGCGTTTCTCCCGGTGTGGTCGTCCTGACCGCGGTGCTGATGGCCGTCGGCGCATTCACCCTGGCGACAGTCGTCGAACGCAGGAAGAATCAGATCGTGATGCCGTTGGGCAGCGAGAACTGAACGAAAAAACGGAATGAGGAAGACCGATCACAAATTGTGTCTCCTTCATTCTCGCGGAGGATAAACGATGAAGAATTCCTGGTGGCCGAAAGTGGGTGGAACCGTGCTGATCGTGCTGGCGGGCTCGCTGGCCCTGATGGGCACTCCAACCTACCAGTTGCCGGTGAAACATGTCGAGGATTGGGGCAGGATCGTCGCCTCCCACTCCGATCAGATCTCCCCCATCGAACTCGGCGAATGGATTGTCGAGAAGCGCCCCGGAATGCGGATCATCGACGTCCGTGATGCCGCCAATTTTACCCGCTACGCGATCGACGGTTCGGAGAACATTCCGCTTGCTGAACTTCTGACAAAAGCGGGGATCGCACGGTTGTCGCCAAAGGGTCCGCACATCCTTGTCAGCAGGGATGGAGTCGAAGCGGCACAGGCGTGGGTGGTTCTGCGGGGCATGGGGTATGAAGCCTACATTCTCGACGGCGGCCTTGAGGGCTGGGTCAGCCAGGTGCTCGAAGGAAAGGATGTGCAGGATCCCGACCTCGCGGCGAAAGTCTATGCGCTGAAAGAAAAATTCCTCGGCAACGGCGCCTCGGTGGGGTCGGCGCCACCCCCACCTTCCCCGGTGGCGGTCACGCCCGTGGTTCCCACAACAAAGAAAAAGAAATCGGGCGGTTGCTGACATTAACTCCACGAGAATGAATCATGCCTTGAAAGGTAATAGATTCCTTCCGGGGCATTTATTTTATATTATTGCGTTCTTAGCGAACGAGCCCGACGTGATCGCGATCAACTCGCCTTTCCCCCGCCGGAATCATCTTTCGTAAAGGTGTTTGGGAACTTACGGCACGTTGTTGATGGTTCAGGAGAGGACATGACCCGCTACAGTGCTGCAGTACTTCTCGTTTTAGGTTTCGTATTCTCAGCCGTTTCAATGCCGCTGCATCCGAATCTCATCTCTAAAATGGATGCGAAAACCCGTCAGGCTGCCGCACTGAACCAGCGGATGCTCGAATCCCGCGGTATCGATAACCCGGCCCTGTGGCCGGTTCCACCGGTCTATCGCGAGATCCCTTTAAACGGTGCGATGAAGACCGACTCGGCGCCGGATTCATTTCGCGTGATCGTTCTTCTCGTGGATTTCTCTGACCATCCGGCAACCACCGACGCAGCCTTCTTTGACTCGCTGATGTTCGGTAGCAGTCATGGCGCGGTCCGGGATTTCTACCGTGAAGTCTCCTATCAGGCCCTCGAGATCTCCACCAATGACTCCTGCAACACCATTGGATGGCTGCGGATGCCAAACCCCTACACCTATTACGTGGACGGTCAAAAGGGCTTTGGTACCTATCCCAATAACGCTCAGAAGCTGGTCGAGGACGCCGTAACCGCAGCCAATCCTTTCGTTGATTTCACACGTTACGACAATGACGGTGATGGTTATGTCGATGGATTGATGGTTGTTCACTCCGGCACCGGCTATGAATTGTCCGGCGATGTGAACGATATCCATTCTCACGCTTGGTATGTATACGGTTCTCATCTTGGCATGCCGAAATACAGGATGCCTGTGGACGGTATTTTTATCAGCAGTTACGCGATGCAGCCTGAATTCTGGGAGTTCGGCCCAATCAGCTTCGACATGACACTTGGTGTTTTTGTCCATGAGATGGGACACTCAATCTTTGGCCTTCCGGATCTTTACGATTATGATTACGATTCTGAAGGACTTGGCAGCTGGAGTTTGATGGCCAGTGGTTCCTGGAACGGTTTTCTCGGCGACAGTCCGGCGCACCCGGATATCTGGTGCCTCACCAAGATGGGTTTTGTCACCCCGATCAATGTGACGGAAGATGTCGATTCGTTCGCCCTGGCATCTATTCAAAGCGGCCCGAACGCGCTCCGGCTCTGGACAGACGGAGGATCCAGCCAGGAGTATTTCCTCGTGGAGAACCGAAGGAAGACCAGTTACGACAGCACGCTTCCGGGTGAAGGATTGCTTGTCTACCATGTGGATGAATCGGTGTATTTCGGCAATGATCACCAGTGGTACCCCGGACATACCGCAAGCGGTCACTATCTCGTCGCGCTGGAACAGGCGGACGGACTTTATGAGCTCGAGAAGAACGGCAATGCGGACACCAGCGATCCCTATCCCGGATCATTGAACGTCCACACCTTCAACCAGTTCACCACTCCCGCCTCAAAGTCTTATGCCGGGGAAGCCACGTATGTCGCCCTCAGCGATTTTAGTGATTCGGCTGACATAATGAATTTCAACATCAATGTTACAACACCCTCTGCTCCCATCCTTTCCGAGGCAACCTTTGATGCAATGACCGGTATCGTCTCTCTCGCCTGGGAACCCTACGACACCTCAAATCCCGGAGGCACCCTTTACAACGTTTATCGCAACGATGCCCTGCTCGCCTCGACAATAAATCTCGCATGGAGCGATACATTGGACGTTGGTGGTTTTTACAGGTATGCCCTGACGATTGATGATGATCTATTATTGGAAAGCCAACCCTTTGACGTGTTCTGGGAGGGGCTATCGTCGGTTGCCGTGGAAGTCAGCCATGCACTTCCGTCGCGCTTCACCATGAGTCCAGCCTATCCGAATCCGTTTAATCCAATGACGACCATTCGTCTCCAATTGCCACAGGGAACGCACCTCACCGTGGATGTGGTCAATACATTGGGGCAGCAGGTTGCGATTCTATACGATGGTTCCGCTGGTCCCGGAGACTTCCCTTTGACAATTGACGGACATTCCTGGTCATCCGGGATCTACCTTGTGCGGGGTAGAACCTCTTCCGGAAATTTTGCCGTGATGCGAATTGCGCTGCTTCGATAGCACGTCAGATGAAACCGGGTTCTTACTGTACGCCAGCTCGGATCAATTGCATTTGGTGATCCACACCAGGAGCATTAAAGTGGTTCATTGCCTATATTTCCTGATCTTGTAAAGGCATCGAAAAACCAAGTCGGAAGGATCATTCATATGAGATTGATAAGAATTCTGCTGCCAGGCGTGCTTTTCTTCGCTTTGGTGACTGCAGGTCTGGCAAAGCCGATGACCAACGCTGAAGAACTCCGTCGCATAGCGCTATCGGAGAAACAGCGTCATGCACTCCTCCGTGGCCCTGCCTATCAGCAACTGAAGCTGATGAATCGCGCAAAAGGCGTGACTCCTGATGGGCGCAGGTATGAGCTTGTTGGAGTCGAACCGGGCGGACGACGTCTCTATTTGATCACCGATAACATCAACGCCGCGAAAACGATCTCCACTTTCAATCTGCTGCCTGGTGGGATTTCCAACATGGATCTGGACGGCAGCGGCACATCGGCCAATCAGCTCGCCGTCTGGGATGGCGGCAGCATCCTGACGACTCACACCGAGTTGGTGGGAAGGGTCACGATCGTGGACAGCGTTGCCGTGATCGATCATGCTACACATGTTGCCGGTACCATGATAGCCTCTGGCATCGATTTGAACGCTCGTGGAATGAGCCCCGCAGCCGAACTTTCCTCTTATGATTGGAACAACGACACCGACGAGATGGCTGCTGCAGCGATTAACGGACTGCAGGTTTCAAACCATTCCTACGGGTACATCCGTGGTTGGTCGTACGGCGACTACGACGGTACACACACCGGTTATTATTGGTTTGGTGATGTCACCGTCAGTGACACCGAAGATTACATGTTTGGTTTCTATTCCAGCGAAACCCGAGTGATCGATCAGATTGCCTATAACGCGCCTTATTACCTGATCGTCAAATCTGCCGGCAACGACAGAGGAGACAACATTCCGTCAAGTGAAGTCCAACATTTCTTCATGGACTCTCAAGGCAACTGGGTCATAGGCACAGGCAATGGAGGTCGCGAACGCGACGGCGGTCTGGATGGATTTGATTGTATCGGAGATGTCGGAACCGCAAAGAACATTCTTACTGTCGGCGCTGAAAAGGATCTTCTCAACGGGTATCACTCTACCTTGGACCTTCGGCTCAGTACCCTCGAATCCTATTCGGGATTTGGGCCATCAGATGACGGCCGGGTGAAACCGGACATCCTGGGCAATGGACAGGAGCTGTATTCCACCCTCAGCGGCAACAATTGGGCTTATGGATATTTTTCGGGTACATCCATGGCATCGCCAAACGTGTCAGGATCGATCAATCTGCTGCTTCGATTGTTTGAATCCACTCACCATGATACCATGCGATCCGCGACCATCAAAGCCTTCGTTATCCATACAGCTGACGATGACGGCATTTCGAAGGGACCGGATTATCGTTTTGGGTGGGGTCTGATGAATACCACGAGCGCCGTAGACCTGATTGTTCAGGATACCACCGACACGATGACAATCAGCGAGCACGTTCTGATGGATGGCGACGCACACGCCTGGGCGTTCTCCTGCGATGGCACTCAACCGCTGAAGATCACCATCGTTTGGACCGATCCACCCGGGATTGTGGGTTTGGATCGCCTGAACAACCGCTCCTCGAAACTTGTCAATGATCTGGACATTTGGGTTGCCGGACCGAACGACGAACTCTACTATCCGTGGACACTGGATCCCGACCATCCTTCGCTCGCGGCAGTTCGCGACAAACCGAACCACGTGGACAACGTCGAACAGGTCGTTGTGGACACTCCGGCGGTTGGTCAGTATACGGCATACATCATGCACGACGGTACTCTGTCCAGTGGCGAGCAGGCGTACAGCATGATCGTGACGGGCGCCAACGGGGATGTGCAAGTCACATCAGCGCCCGATCATGCAAAACTGATTATGCCGTCGCAGTTTGACATCCTTGGCTCCTATCCGAACCCCTTCAATCCGGCAACGACCGTGCGGATTGCGTTGCCGGAAAACGGAAATCTTTCGGTGATGGTCTACAACGTTCTCGGCAAACAAGTGGCGACACTCATGGATGGAGTGCAGAGCGCAGGTGTTCACAGCTATCTCTTCAACGGCCGAAACCTGCCAAGCGGCATCTACTTTGTCCGCGCGCAATCCGATCGCTTCGGCGTTCGAACCCACAAAATGGTATTGGTGCGATAGTCCTGATGTTGATAAAAACACAAGCCGGACCTATGGGGTCCGGCTTTTTTTGTCAGTACGATTTTCCGATCGCCAATCATGCTCGATGTGGTTACAAATCCTGCTCCAGGGCAAGGCTGAACGCGGTTGTCAGTTTCAGCACGTTCGCATTGGTCTCGATCAGACGCCGCGCGATGATCGCTGACAGGTTTCTGTACAGCGCCATGCCGAAATGGGGATCGGCCTCCGCCACCTGTTCCAGATCGACCCGTTTGAACAGACCGAGCATCACATCGGTCGCAGCCGTGAGTGTCGCGGAACGCGGGGTGTTGGCGCAGAGGGCAATTTCGCCGATCACCGGGTGCTGAACCGCCGTCAGATGAATCAGCGCCTTGTCCCGGGATTCAATGCCGGCCTGGGATGAAAGGAGGGTCAGACGGTGAGTAATGTCGACTTCTCCCTGCAGCAGCAGCCCCACATCATCACCCTGTTCGTTCTCCCGCCAGATGATTTCACCTTTCTGATAGGATTTCATCTGGAGCCTGCTTTTGGCTTCATTCACCTGTGACGCGGTCATTCCCTCGAAGATGGAAAAAGCCGCCAAATCCTGCATCACTTCACGGACTACCTGCTTCTTTCCTTTCTTCTTTGCGATCATGCGCCCCCTCCTCGCACTGTTGCCTCGACATCCGTAGCAACCAGCACGATCGCCACATCATGCGCTCCAACCTCATTGTCCGGATTCGGCAGGACACGGAGCCGGCTGCGAGTCAGGTCGTCGGACTTGCGCCCGGCCTCCTCGAATTTTCTCTTGATGAAGGCGTCGATGGAGGAGAGATCGTCCGTCAGGATGTCCGTCATTTCCAACACGGTTTCCTTTGTGATCAGGGCAATCAGCAATCCGCCGTGTTTCTCGCGAGCCCAGCTCTCGAGTTCACGCACCGGTTTTCCGATCAACGAACGGGGAATCTCGATCCGGTCGAGAAACGTGCCCGAGGTGGGGTTGAGGATATCCATCAGCACTTCCGGCACACCGGGACGGAGAGCGTGGCTGGCGAGCAGCATCGGCGCGATGGTATCCCGGACAACCACCTTGTCCGCTCCCGCACTCTGAAGGTGAGCCACCATCTCCTGCTCGAGGGCGTAGACGAAGAGGGGTACTTTCCGGTTGCACTTCTTCGCCGCCAGAGTTGCGAGCAGGGTGCGTTGGTCCGAATGAAGAGCTGTCATCCCTTCACGCACCTCCGGCAGAATGATCAGCGACCAGGCGCGTGTTACCCCCGCACGCTTCCAGACAGTTTCCTGGGTAATATCCCCCCGAACGAATTTTGGCTGAAGCTCCTTGTACCGCTCGAGCAGACTGGACACCTCGTTCTGTGTCAAATTGTTCATCAGGACGATGCGCAGTTCCCGGTCACGCATCGCGATGAGCGCGTCAACCACCCGCTCCGCCCCGGAAAACCATCCGGCGATGATCAAGTGGTTGCTGTAGACGATATCCTGCAATCCCTGGCCCTCCCGGATTTTCGCAGTGACAAACACGGAGGAGATGCGTGCCGTGATCACACCAACAGCCATCACGCCGGTGAACATCACGACCATGGCGACGAGCCGACCGGATACGTACTGCGGAGTGTAGTCTCCGTACCCCACGGAGGTCATGGTGACAATCGCCCACCAGAGGGCGTCAAACGGGGTATCGAACGTCTGTTTGCCTTCGAGCAGCCACAGGGATGTCCCGCCGAACATCGCCAGCAGGAACAGGACAAGAAAAATCCACCCCAACCGCGCTTCGGCAAACAGTTCGCCAACCCGCACCACACGTTCCCGCACAGCCTGCCACAGGGCACGCATCCAGCCGCATCCTCCTCTTGTGGAATCTGCCGTAAGTTAGCTTTTCAGGGGACTTATCGCACGATGGAAGGGGGATTGGGGAAAATTGGGATAGATCAGCATGACACTATGAAACCCGGGTGGTCAAGCCACCCGGGCCACCCGGCTTTTTGTCATTCCCGCGGGCTGTTGAGCGGGAATCCATGTTGACGTTGCAGTTATGGTCGTTGTTGTAGTTGACGTAAATCTGGGACAGTCCCTGAACTGCCTATAGGGCCAGTCCCGATTTACGCCATTTATGTGTGTGGCCCGGGATGTGATCCGCAGGATCATTTCCCGGGTTTCATGACTTTGCTATGTAGAACGTGTCCTTTCTCTGAGTCCCGGGTAATCCGCCGACTGGCGGACAACCCGGGCCACCCCTCTGATCCACCATCATTCCAGCACTACCTGTCATTCCCGCAAAGGCTGGAATCCATGTTGTCGTTGTTATTTTCGTTGTCATTGTCGTCATCATTATAGGTGACGTTGGCGTAAATCTGGGACAGTCCCTGAACTGCCTATAAGGCCAGTCCCGATTTACGCCATTCATGTGTGTGGCCCGGGATGTGATCCGCAGGATCATTTCCCGGGTTTCATGATTTTACCATCTTGACTTTCCACTTCTCAGAAACCCAGGAAATGCCGATAAACCCCCAGCACAACCCAAGCCACCCTACGGCGAAGGGAGATTCGTGTTCCGTCGGATCGTGAATGCCGTCATTTCGGCATGGAGATCCGACGGAATCAGGTGTCGGGTCTCCGTTCCGACCATTCAGGACTAACGACCTGACACAACTGGAAAAGGGGAATTGGGGAAAATTGAGGTGTACGTAAATCGGGACAGTCCCGGAACAGCATTTAGGGACAGTCCCGATTTACGTACAGTGTGGCCAAATGAAACCCGGGTGGACAAGCCACCCGGGCCACCCTTCGCTCTTCTAATCTTTGCTCCGACGTAGATAAGCAAATAGTTTTTGAAGAGTAGAAACGAATTCACTCATATCTGCATCCATGTCTACATGTTTTACACGCTGGTTGCCATGTTTAGCATTCCTCCGTCTAGTTTTCAACCTCGTGAGAACTTGCACTTGCTTGGGATTTAAGTTTGCTAAATCAGCTACATCAAAAAGGCGAGCCGAGAAAGGTCTATCCCGATCTTTTTTTGGCAGGCATGCCTTTAAAAGGGCATCCGCTAGAGTATGGATATCCTCCGCTAATAGAGATGCTGAAATCATACCATTATAAAAAAGTATCAGAGAGAGTTCTGCATCACGGACTTGAGCACTAAGATGTGTTGCAACTCCTTCATTGAAGAAGAAGGAGTTTGGAGTTCCAGCAAGCACCTCGGCGATTTTCTCAATATTATTTCGGATTCCCTGCAGACCTTCACAGTAATTATCAATTAAACGAAGAACAACGCGGCGTCGACGATTAAGACTCTTTGGATGTGAAAATCCCTCACCAAAAGGCATGAGCTGTAGAGAGATCGTATAAAGCAGAACCTGCATGGTCGGAAGAGATCCATCTACCTTAACATACCAACCTTCAGTATTAATTTTGTATTGGAGACTAAGATGTTGGTTTCGGGCTATGCGTTGTACACGAAGCAAGAGAGCTCGACCGAGTTCCCTATCAACATCATCACACCGAAAAGTAAAGTCAAATCCAGCCATTTCGTTTTTATTCTCCATTTTGTTTCATAAAAACACAATTCTTGAGGATGCCTTGAGCTTTTTAGACTGAGGTCACTGACCTCGGTCTGTGGATTACTCTTCCGATGGCAAAGACTCTTTGACATTGCTATTCGCTCGATCCCTTTTCTGCAGGTCGTAGGCGACGCCAATCAGAATGGACACCAGGACCAACACTACCACTGAGAGAAAACTGTTGTAGAAGATCGCCGAGGCTTTCGGGCCGAAGGTCGTCGCCAGAAGGATGTGGCCAAAGATAAGAAACAGGCCATTCGCAGCGGTGATCCCGAACACCCACGGCCACACGGCGGCGAGGAAACTGCGAAACTTCCCGCGAAAGATCTTCTGCCAAAGGGTAAACGGCGAATGGATGCCCATCCCCCCGATGCTCGCCACAATGCCGATCATCGGAGGACCGCCGCCCCCGCCGAACAGCAGCATGACGATGGAGAACAGGAGCTGGATCAAGCCACCGCGTTTCCTCTGCACGAAAAAGGCCGACCAGGTGATCAGCGCCAGCGCGGCGATCATCGCCAGGATGCCTGTGGCGAGGAAGTTGTGCACGATGGTGATCGCTGGATCGCCATCGATGAATTGCGCGATCGGGCCGATCGCCCAGGATTTGATGAAACTCCCACCGGTCGGTACATTCCCCTGCAGGACCTCACCGATGCCGTGG
>JAZDLX010000080.1:0-8983 GCA_043801585.1 bacterium
TCAGAGCCCAACGATTCAGACGGCGGTCCACAACGACATCGTGAACATCACAGACAGCCCGGTAGGCTTTTTCCGAAAGTCCACCCTTCCAGACCTCGAGATGCACCTGTTCCATCGCCTTCAACCTGAAGCTACGCCTCGCCGGGTTGCCTTTCCAGCAGGGAATCAACTCCTCAAGCAGACTCTGACTGTTCAGCCAACCGACCCCGAGATGCCGAAAGGGCGCCGCCAGGATTCCCCAGAACTCTTTTCTGCACTCACGGGAATTGAGGAAAACCGGACGGGGCAGGTTGACCAGTTCACTAACCAATGAATGAGGAGCCTCACTGCCGGGATTCTCCGCGAATGATCGGGCCAGAGTCATCCACAAAAGAGGATTTCTTTGATAGTCTGCAAACTGTGAACTGATCGGGCTCGCCATTGTACTTCGCCTCCAGGTATGTCACGCGAACCATGAACGGGTATCGTTCCATCCCCCCACACTCACCGGAAATCCATTTGGTTCCCGGAACCCTGGAACAGACAAAACCTGCTGAATGCCTAAGGTAGTCGGCAACTGGTTCGAGGGTGAGACGATAGCAGTTGTCAGTGATGTTTGCACGTCTCCCGGAGGCGGATCGAAGAATCTTATCATCTTACTGAAGAACATGAAAAAGGGCCGCATCCCTTGAGATACGGCCCGTTGCCAGCATCACATTAAAAATCAGTATGAATACACCG
Source organism: bacterium (assembly GCA_043801585.1). GTDB lineage: Bacteria > Electryoneota > Electryoneia > Electryoneales > Electryoneaceae > JAZDLX01. The sequence goes on from JAZDLX010000080.1 coordinate 721, forward strand.
TGAACGGGTGCTGAGTCTCGAAATTCTCACTGGCCAGAGTGTAATAGCCACTTCTTTCGTAGGCGGACGTCACGGCCTCGAAGACAAACTGGATCGCCTCCTCATCATTGAAGGAAGTATTTCCCGTGCCGCTCCCATCCACTTCAAATGAGAATACGGTGGAGAATTGGAAGTCTACGGATATCGGAACCTGATTCTCAATTCCCGAGTACGCGATCGTCATATCGATACCGAAATCACCGCTGTAGTCATCAGGATCGACGGCAACATCCGTCCAGGTGGCGTTGACGCTGAAGTCACCCGATCCTGATTCATACGCAGGACTTACGATCGAGATGTTTACCGTGCTGCTTCCGCTGACATGCGTGCGCCCGGTATTGAATTCATTGTCCATGTCGCCGGAAATGGTCATGGATCCCATTGTCTGGTCAGACATGGAATACGTGTACACAAATTCCACCTTTGTCACCTGCAATCCTTCGTTTCCATCCACCCAGACGTCGGGTGTCAGACGGATATGGAAACTCGTGGAGAATTCAGTCCCTTCATAGGTTTCTGAACTTGACCATTCATACCACCCTTGCGCGTCGGGACCTGACCACATGGTGTCCGGAGGCGATGCCGCCGATCGAGGCGTGTGGGTAATGCTGGGAGCACTGAAAAAGGAAAAAGTTGCAAAAATATTTCCCAATTCGCTGAAATCCCCGCTTTCCATCATGCTTGTCATGGCACGTACGGAGCTGACGTTGCTCACACTTCCATCAATGATCGATTCGGCCAAATCCGCCTGGTCCGCAGGTGAAAGATCATTGAATGACACAACCGTATTTTCATTGTCGGTCGGATTCTTATTTTTATCACACCCGGTGACCAATATCAAAGTGGCAGTAAAAACCAAAACCAATGCCAACACCGGCACCAATGACAATTTTCTCATGGGCAACTTCCTTTCTTTTGACCTTTTGCCTTCCTTGAATTTGAAGCGACAGTTCAATCCGTCTAACAAATAGCATCGATGATACGTATTGCAATGCCCCTGCCGCCAGAGTCATCGCGAGACATGAAGTCCGGATAACCCTTTTGCAAGCTTCACCCTGAAACTGGAAATGTGCGTGATGGGCCTATTATGTTCAGGAACCTTCTGCGAGAGGTGTGTCAGGCGTCACAAGGTCAACCGAAAAGTGCAAAGGCGGCGAATCCCATGTCCAGCTTTTTCGAAAAACTTTCCGGAGAATCCGCGATACTGGTTGGAGGCGGCGAGGGGCTCGCACAATTCCTCGGGGCTCGCTTTAAGCGACTTGTTTCCGCTGATCCGCACCGGAGTCTCTCCTCCCCACTTCGCACGCGACAGCTCGAGGAAGGCGAAATTCTCTATGTGAGCGGACAGTCTGCCTCGCCTGATCAGATGCCTCAACAGGTTGATCTTGTTGTACTTGCCTTTCTACTGGCAGCGAATGACGACCCACAACGTCTCATCGAACCCTGGGTAAAACTGGTAAAGAACCGGGGCAAACTGGTTCTCATCGAGTGGGCTTCTCACAAGCTGAGGGGCAACGGTGAACGCAACGTCCACGCACGTGTGTTGGACCTCCTGGAGAATGAAGGCGCCTTCCATCCGCCCACCAGCCGCGACATGATTCGCTGGTTGCAGGGCAACGGACTGATACACGCCCGGCAACAAACGGAGACGGCGGATCTGTTGCTGAACGAACAGGACTGTGCGTTCATCGCAGCTGAGGGGATCAGCCAGCTCGTTTCACTGGGGATGGGTGATTCGGAGCTCGTTGGTGAACTGCGGTCATCCGCACTGAAGCCGGCTCCCGTTACCATCGCACATGCGACGTACAAACAGATCGAGGATCCCGCGACAGCCCGTGCTCGGCTGGATTCCAAATCATCATCGTCCGAATCCCTCGTCGCCGTCACTGAATCGTTGGGGGAGCTTCCTGAATGGGAAGGAAATCTGCTTGACCTGTTTTCGAGCGCCTTGTCCGGCATCGTGGACGATCCCAAGCAAACCGCCCACCGCCTGTTGAGGATCTTTGGAGGCAAAGCTCTTTCCGGCGTTCGGGATGTTTCACTGCTGATGGACGCTGCGCAATTGTCCGAAGAGGCGGCAAAACACGTGATCAGCATCCTCGCTCTCGGGGAACGGCTGTTCCATCCCCGGCAACAGCAGAGCGTTGAAATTCACGGCCCCGAGGATGCCTACCGTTACCTGTCTCCCCAACTCCACGAATTGACACGGGAGTATTTCCGAGGATTGTACCTGAATGTGAAGGGCACGCTGATTGCCGATGAAATCATCAGCATCGGCACGCTCACGGCGTCGCTGGTTCACCCCCGCGAAGTCTTCGGACCTGCGCTCGAAGGACGATGCCACACCGTCCTGATTGCCCACAACCACCCCTCTGGCGATCCAAATCCATCCGCGGAGGATATCCACATTACGCGGGAGCTGGCGGAAGCGGGCCGCCTGCTCGGCATCGAGCTGCTCGATCACATCATCATCGGCCAGGACAGCTACGTCTCGCTGAAAGAACGCGGCATTTTCTGACATCCATGTAGCCCGGCATCACCGCATGCCGGGATCATGCGTTCGACCTTCACCTGCACCTGGGACACGGTGATCCCGGGCTACCGGGTTGAGGTTTTTCGATGTCATCACCAGCGATGCCCGGGTTTGGCATCGCGCGGTGATCTCCAACTGTGTCGGACTTCCTTTGGAGATTGCCGCGCCATGCCGCAACAGCACGGCATGGCTGGCAATGACAATTCTTCCTGCTGGTTTAGGATTCCCCGGGACACGGTGGTCCCGGGCTACAAACTGAACGGCATTCTGAACAACCGTTTTCTGCAACCACCCTTCCTCAGCCGGAACCTCTCCAAGCCGACGAATCATGCATGCGGAACTTGACGGTGTTCTCCTGCCTGACTACTCTATGTGCGTAGTTTGGATAGCTTAACAATTCGCGCCCCGCCGAACCAGCCGCGGCGAAACGCCAGATAAACGGTTTCTGGAGGACAGATGAAAGCGAACCATGAAGTGAAAGCCCTCCCCTACGCCTACGATTCACTGAAGGGGATTTCCAAGCAGGTCAACGAGTGGCACCACGACAAGCATTATGCCGGCTACGTGGCCAAGCGCAACGAAATCGAGAAGAAGGTAGCGGAACTGGAGGAAAAGGCCGGTAACGCCAACTACAGCGAATTCGGCGAGATGAAACGCCGCGAGACCTTCAACGCCTCCGGCCAGATCCTGCATGAGATCTATTACGATATCATGGGCGGCGACGGCAGCATTGATAAAAACCTCGCAGTGGTGAAGAAGATCGTCGCGGATTACGGCAGTGTCGACGCCTGGAAAGAGGATTTCAAGCTGACCGCGATGAGCGCTCTCGGCTGGGCGATCCTCTGCTATGACCCCAGCGACAGCAGCCTGCACAACTTTCTCGTGGACCTGCACAACAACGGCGCGGTCTGGGGTGCGAGCCCGCTTATTCCGGTCGATGTCTTCGAGCACGCCTACTACCACGACTGCGGCCCCGACCGTGGCAAGTACGTGGACGCCTTCCTCAGCAACCTCAACTGGGCGAAGATCAACGAGCTGTTCAAGCACGCCACGCGCTGACCCGGAACGAAGCTGGATGACAGGTGAAACGCCTCCCTGTGGGGAGGCGTTTCTGTTCCAAAAGGATTTCCAAATTCGTGCCGTTCCCTCAGCAAGCTCCCCCGGAGACATTGACGGATATCAGGTTTTGGAATTCCTAACAGATTGACTTCAAACGACCTGCCGCGATACCGTACCGAAGCGTCATGGAATGGGAGAACACGGCATGCCGGTCAGTTCCATGCACACCCCCCACCCGCACACTGACCCGCAGCCGTTTCTTGAACTGGGAGGAATGACAGCGGCAGCAGCATTGCTCCCCTTTCCCATGAATTTGTCAGGCAAGGAACTTTCACATAACACAAAGGAGGGTACGATGGCATACACCCTTCCCATGCTGCCCTACGACTACGACGCCCTCGAGCCCCATTACGACAAGGAGACGGTGACACTGCACCACGACAAACACCACGCGGGTTACGTCAACGGTCTCAATGCAGCTCTCGAGAAACTCGACGCGGCCCGTGCATCGGGGGATTTCGCCGCGGTGAAGGCACTCTCCAAAGAGGTCGCCTTTCACGGCAGCGGGCACATTTTGCATTCGATTTTCTGGACCAACATGAAACCGGGCGGCGGCGGCACACCAAAAGGAGAAATCGCCAGCCAGATCGTCAACGATTTCGGTTCCTACGAAGCCTTCAAGAAGCAGTTCCTCGCCGCGACGAATGCGGTGGAAGGCAGCGGGTGGGGAATCCTCGGATGGCATCGCGAGCTGGGCAAGCTGCTCGTCGTGCAGGCGGAAATCCATCAGAACCTGACCGTTCAGGGCATCCATCCGGTGCTGGTTTGCGATGTCTGGGAACACGCCTACTACCTGAAGTACCAGAACAAGCGGCCGGAATGGACAACGACATTTCTCGAGCACCTGGTCAACTGGGATGATGTGAACACCCGTTATCTCGCCGCGAAGTAGTAGTGCGAGCGGAGTAGGGATCCGTACTGGTCTGTTGGGGGATGGCAACGCACCTAAACAAGGACCGGTCAGAATAGTCATTCCTCTTTGTCGAGGGGGGATCAGCGGAAATGATGTATTATCTTTTATGTGTCTTGATCCCCCCGAGTTTCAGCTCCCATTAACTGTGGCAGTCCATCCTTACTGATGTCATTCAGGGAGGGAAAATGCCAGAAGATCCAACACAAGGATGTGTCGCATCAGCGGAAGGTCCGATCCTGAAAAGCAGGGATCCGGATTCCGTCAACGTCTCACCCCAACAGGCAGAGGTCAAGATGCACGTTATGGTCGGACAGGAAGCCCCCGATTTTGTAGCAACAGCGTTTCATGAGGGCGGCTTCAAGAACATCAAACTTTCGGACTACCGGGGCAAGTGGGTGTTCCTCTGCTTCTACCCCGGCGATTTCACCTTCGTTTGACCCACCGAACTGTCGGCGGTCGCCGACAAAGCTGAAGATTTCCGAAAACTCGACGTACAGGTACTCTCCTGCAGCACGGACAGCCGTTTCGTTCACAAAATCTGGCAGGAACAGGAACTGTCGAAAATGGTCGAGGGAGGCTTCCCCTTCCCGATGCTGTCCGATGCCGGCGGAAAAATCGGATCGGTGTACGGCGTTTATGATGAGGCCGGGGGAGTCGACGTTCGTGGCAGGTTCATTATCGACCCGGACGGTATCATCCAGGCCATCGAAATGCTCACTCCGCCCGTGGGTCGCAAGGTTGCCGAGTCGATCCGGCAGTTGCAGGCCTTCCAGCATGTACGGAAGACAAAAGGCGCGGAGGTCTGCCCCGCTGGCTGGGAGCCGGGCAAACCGACGCTGAAGGTCGGACCGGAACTCGTTGGACGGGTGTGGGAGGTCTGGAAGCCGAACGAATAGATCCGTTTCCGGAACACCATGGTCCCGGAATACATGCTGCTTACGATTCCCCGGGACACGGTGGTCCCAAGTTGCATACAGGTAATGAAAAACCCGATCCCAAAGAACGGAATCGGGTTTTTATCGTTTCTCATGCGCAATCTCAGAAAGGCGAAAATCCTCCTGCAGCCCAGTAGTCTTCCTTCAGCGAGGATTGCTGGCGGGAGAAAAGATTGTAATGCCCCTGCTCCCACTCCACCAATTGATGGAAGAACTGTTTGACGCTCGGGTCGGCGTGCTGCTGCTCCTGCTGCTGATAGTACTTGATCGAATTCAGTTCAAGTTGGATGCCGATCGCCAGGGCGCTCATCTCGAGATGAGCTTCGGAGATGTTTTCCCGGATTTTTTCGGAGAACACGGGGTGCGGTTCCGAGTTTGTCACATGAGCAGAAAGTTTGGCGTCAGGATCCGCTTTGCCGGTCTTGAGAAATGATTCGTAGTGGATGCGGAGAAAACGGGCGTGTTCAGCCTCCTCACGTGCAAGCATGTCGAACACTTCTCGGCCCTTTGGGTCCGATGTTCCGTTTGCAGCCATCCGGTAGAAATTGTAGCCGTCACCCTCCAGTTGGATGGCCTTTTTCAACCCTTCGGTGATCCTCTGAATCGCCTCGTCCATGTCGGTTCACTCCGTTAACAGGAACACCCTCCTGCTTAAATCGCCTGACCTTGAAACGAGATTGCTTCGTCATCTGTCAGCTGACGGATTGCACGTCCCGACAAGTCGGGACATGCGAGCTTGCACCTTCGGTGCTGCGGTTCCTTGCAATGACAGCTTTTCGTCGGCCCGCGCAGTCTTGTGCCGACACATGGCTCCAGCGACTCCGCCGGTCACCCCCCCGACTCCATATCGAATTCGGCGAAATCAAAAAAATATCCGCTCCCGGAGAGTGCGTCGATTTCGGCCCGGACAATCGCGAGGTGCCCTTTCTCGATCTCGAGAAACCGTTGAAACATCTGCTGCGCCTCAGCGTCGAGCTCCTCGACCATTTGCGCATAGAACTCACTGACTTCCATCTCGACCACTTCCGCTTTCTTCAGCATCTCGATTTCCTGTCCGCGGGCGTCCCCCTCAAGCTTCGACGACAGGACCTTGGCACGCCCGTTGATCACCTCCTGGGGTGGGATCACGGTCTTCATCTTTTCGGGGGTAATCTTCCCGGTGCTGCGCCATTCCTCGAGGCGACTCTGCAGATAGTCCAGATGCCCCTGCTCTTCATCCGCAAGCAGTTTGAACACCCGTTTGCCGGTCTCATCGGACGCGGCTTTCATCGCGTCCTGGTAAATATTCCGCACACGTGTTTCGAATGCAATCGACGTTGTGATCGCCTCTTCCACGCTGTTCACAGTCTTTTTACCGTCACTCATCGAGGTTCCCCTTGATCAAGGTTATGTAGAAATCTCTGCATCTGCATGTTTTCAGCACTTGTACGATAGAGGAGGGAAACACTGAACGCAAGCGGTATCCCCCTCGTTGCCGAACACCGAGTATTCCTTCATTAAATTCAGCAAGGTGTGCCATTTGCCAGGATTCATTATCATCACAATGCGTCTCCTCCCGCAGTTGATAAATCCGGCAGCGCCACAAACCTCACTTTTCCACCCAATCCGAAACACGAACCCCGCTTGAGAGCGGGGTTCGTTTGTAGAAATCTGCATGAATATCATCCGGCGCGGTTTGCAAGCTCGCCGTCGAGGAAGAAGAGACCCGGACGGAAGTCGCCGATCTGCTCCAGACGCTGGATCACATGATCCACCGAGGACTCCTCTTCAACCTGCTCGTCCACGTACCACTGCAGGAAACTCGCCGTGGCATGGTCTTTCTCGGCCTGAGCCAGATCAACGAGGTCGTGAATCCGCTTGGTGACGGTCTTTTCATGCTTCAGGGCGGCCTTGAACGCTGCCAGGGGACTGTCGTACTTCACCGCAGGCTTGTCGAGGGCGCCGAACTCCGCCTGGGCGAGACGGTTCTCGATGTACCCCTTGAACTTCATCCCGTGACCCCACTCCTCCTGAGCCTGCTTCGACATCCAGGAGGCCATGCCGTTCAAATTCTGCTCCGTGAAGTAGGAGTCCATGCCGAGATAGATGTACGATGAATTCAGCTCATACGTCATCTGGTCGTTGAGTGCTTTAAGCATCTTTTTACTGAGCATCTTCGTGCTCCTTTCTGCGTTGCTTTATCAATTGACTTTTATATCTATCGTACACGAACACGTTGGATTGTCGTTCCCGAGGCACGCGTTCGTTCTGGTTTTCAGCGTTTCAACCCGCAAATTCGCAAAGTTCGCCGGGATGTGGGTGCAGCTGTATGGCAGTCTGTCAAGCGTCATGTCTGCCGTCAATAGTGGTCAATCTGCCAGCGGACCGTTTGGCTTTGCGGCATTTCTCGCACAATCCCTCGAATTCAATGCGCATCCCCAGGATCCTGTAATTTCCAGACCTGCAGGCAAGCTTCCCAAGATCCGGCACCCTGTCGAGCATCACGTCATCCACCCTTCCGCAGTTGACACAGCGAACATGGTAATGGGAGGTCAGGTCGCCGTCATAACGGCGGGGTTGCCCGGGAATATCAAGAACCCGGATCAGTCCATCCTCAACCAGACGGTCGAGATTCCGGTACACCGTCGCCAGGCTGATCCTTGGCAGACGATGACGCAACGTGTGGAAAAGTTCATCGGCGGTGGGATGTTTCCTCGTCGCCTTGAGCTCGTCCAGCAGCGCCGA
>JAZDLX010000111.1:0-26016 GCA_043801585.1 bacterium
CAATTTCGGCGTCTTCCTCAAGGAGGGGGTGGCCACCGACGGCGACAACCGCAACGAGCTGGCGAAACTGTTGCTCTACGATTCCTCCGCCGATCCCGAGAAGAAGGTCAGCCTCGAACAGTACCTCGAGCGGATGCCGGAGAAGCAACCGGCGATCTACTACATCACCGGACCGAATCGCGAGGCGATCGAGGCGGGTCCTTATGGCGAGGCGCTGATCTCACGCGGGTACGAGATCCTGTACTGCTACGAGGGCGTGGACGATTTCGTGATGAGCGCTCTGCGTGAGTTCGAGGGCAAGCCGATCATCTCCGCCGATCAGAAGGATCTGAAGCTGGAGGACACCGGCGGGGAATCCCCGGAAAACGCCGAAGAGGCGTTGTCCGAAAAAGAGGCTGGTGACCTGGCCCGCTGGATCAAGGAGCAGCTCGGAGACACCGTCCAGGAAGTGCAGGTCTCGAAACGGCTCGTCAAAAGCGCCGCGATTCTCGTCAATCCGGACGAGATGTTCACCACGGGAATGCAGCGGATGATGCAGACGGTGACGAAGGGGACCCTGCCGAGCAAATCAATGGTGCTCGAAATCAACCCCGCCCACCCGATCCTGAAACGGCTGGCGGAACTTCGCACACAGCCGGACAAGGCCGAGCTGGTCTCCGAAGCGGCAAAGATGCTTCTCGACAATGCGATGATCGCCGCCGGCCTGCTGGTTGACCCGAAAACGCTGGTCGAGAGATCGTCACGGATCCTTGAGGCGGCATTGGCGTAAAAAGGTCAGTGGGAGCGGCGATTTGGGGACAACACAGGCCTTTTTTGTGCCCTCTCATCAAGCCGGGCTTGGGAGAAGGGCATTGTTTTTACAGGATAAAATGTCCACTTTCGTCAATGAAGTGTCCGTTATCGTGCACTGGAATGCTACTCCCAAAATACAGTGTGGTGCGTTTTGCCACATAAATTCATAAAAACCGACGAAAAAACCTGTACTTACAGACATGAAAAGAGGCACGGGAGTTGCTGATAGTTGGGTGACGTGAATCGAGGAGGGGTACGATTCACGACAATTTGTTTGATCGAAGAGGGAGGGAACATGTCGGAGCCGACCATTTCCACCGAAGAAACGGCTGCTGAAACCGTCGTAGTCAACCCGTTTTCCCGCATCATTTCAATCATCACCGAACCATCCGCAGCGATGCGAGGCGCCATTCAGAAACCCGCTCAGTGGTGGGTACCTCTTGTCCTTACCCTGATCGGTGTCATCATCTTTGCGATTCTTGCGGGTGACGTGGTCCGTGATTTCAGCGTCCAGAAAATGCAGGAACGGTTTACACAGATGGTCGCGGACGGCCGTCTGTCGCAGGAACGAGCTGACCAGATCTTTGAACAGCAGAGCCAAGGCGGCTTGATGACGATTGGCATCTATGTCGGTCCGATGGTCAACATTTTCATATTCAATATCATCTTTTCCCTTTTCGCATTGCTTGTCGGAAATGTAATTCTCGGTGGAAATCTCAAATTCGGTCATTATTGGACCATCATCTGGTGGTCATCGGTGATCGGTTTCATTTCTTTCGTTATCAGCGCCATCCTGATGAACATCACTGGCGACATCCATGGCGCACAGCTTGGTTTGGGAATCATTACCAAAGCAAACCCGGACAGTACCGCGCATAAAATCCTCCAGGTATTCGATGTATTCCGTATCTGGCAGGCAATTGTCGCGGGTATTGGTGTGGCGATAGCAGCAAAGGTTTCCAGCAGCAAGGGTATCGTCTGGATGCTGGTCGTATTTCTTGGCATTTCCCTGATCATGTCTTTGGCCTTTGGAAATGCGATGTAACCATTAGCCCTATTTTGTTGTCAGACAACCATCAACCTCTGGAAGAATGAGGACGTCCATGAACTGCAGCAAGAGTTTTACACGACATGCGCTGTTGATCCTGATCGGGGTGCTGATACTGTCAAGCGCCGGGTGGGCCGCCGAGCCATCCGATCCCCCGTTGATTGTCAGCGATTCGACGAAAACGCTGGATGACCTGCTCGACCTGGCGCTCAACCACGAGTACACCTACCGGAAAGCCGTCGAAGGCGAGCGCATCGTCACGATGCTGCGGGCGAGTGCAATTGGACAGTTTCTGCCAGGTTTGAGTTCGAGCGGAAGATGGAGCACGACAACGCTGAAGGATGTGATTGTATACGACAACTTCGGCGTTCCCATCGGCACAAACAACGCCGACCAGAGCTTCAGCTCCTTTTCCGTTTCCGCAAGCGAAGTTCTGTTCAGCGGCGGTCAAAGACTCTTTGGTCTGGCGGGGGCAAAACTCCAACTTCAGAACATCTTCCTCAACAGCGAACGTTCACGGGATGTTCTCATTGCCCAGGTGAAGACCGTTTTCTACAATTTCCTTCTCGCTAAAGAGAATCTGGGGGTGCAGAACGAAATCCTCGCGCAGAGGAATGAGTCCCTGAGACTGGCGCAGGCGCGGTTCGCCACGGGTGATGTGATAGAGCTCGATGTGATGCAGGCTGAAATCGACCTGGGTACCCAGCAGAACAACGTCCTGCAGGTGGAACAATCGTTAAAAAACGCCCGTGAGGCGTTGAACCTCACCGTCGGCATTCACCTGGACAGCACCTTCCCCGTGGTTGGAGATTTGACACCGGTTCTCCCGAAAATGGATGCGGACAGGCTCGTCACGATGGCGCTGGATCAACGTCCGGATTACAAAATTGCGAAGAACCAGGTGAAGATCAACAAGCTGAATGTTCTCAACTATACCAGCCCATACCTGCCTACGGTCAGCGCTTTCTATTCCATTGAACGCAGCTACCGGAATGCCACACAAGCCGGGGATTACAAATTCTACCCTAACGATGTCTCGAACACGATCGGTTTCAGCATGAACTGGACCATCTTCGACCGGTTCCAGCGGGAGTACAATCGCCAGAATGCCGTGATTGCGAAGCGACAGTCGACCTTTGACGAAAATTCAGTACGTCAGAACATCATGGCGAACGTGCGCAGCGAATGGCGCAACCTTGAAAAACTGAACCAGCAGATAAAAGTTTCCGGGCGTAACCGTGATTTGGCGCGCCGGCAGCTTCAACTCGAGCAGGAGCGTTACCGTATCGGTGCATCGAGCCAGTTGAACCTGCGCAGTGCGGAGGTAACCAGGATTACGGCGGAAAACGATTATCTGGCGCGGGTATTTGAATACTTTACAACACTCGCGACGCTTGAGCGTGACCTCGGCGCGTCGCTTGAGGAGGTATCCCGGTGAGCAGGAAGCTGAACAAAAAGCGGCTCTGGATCATTATCGGCGCGGTTGTCGTGGTTGCGGGGCTCGTCGTCGCGAACATCGTAACGAAAAAAGGCCCGAAGGGTGAGAAGGTCGATGTCACCGTTGCAAAACTCGACAGCCTGGTTCAGACCGTCACCGCCTCCGGCAAGATTCAGCCCAAGGTTGATGTCAACATCAGCGCGAGTGTCAGTGGCCGCATCCTGTTCCTCGGTGCGGAAGAGGGCGATATCGTCAAGGAAGGTCAACAGCTGGTACAAATCGAAGACGAGAACTACAAGGCTCAGCTTAACCAGATGGAATTCAGCCTTCGCAGCGCTCAGGCGCAACTCGAGGAATCCCAGAGCAAGCAGAAACGCGTGCGTGAACTGCACAAGGCGCAACTTTCGTCCGACGCCGACCTGGAAGGCGCGGATGCCCTTGTCAAACGTCTTAAGGCTGAAGTAGACCGCGCCAAGGCAAACGTTGATCAGGCGAGGGACAGCTATTCGAAAACCCGCATCTATTCCCCGATCAGCGGCACGGTTACTCGTCTGAATAAGGAACTTGGCGAGATGGCCATCGGCGCGACATTCAGCCAGGACGTGATTATGATGGTGTCGAAGCTCGATCAGATGGAAGTGGATGTGGAAGTAAACGAAAACGACGTTGTTCTGATCGGCCTCGGCGATCAGGTGAAGATTGAAGTCTTCGCCATGCCGGACACCTCTTTCCACGGCAAGGTTACGGAGATCGCCCATTCGGGAGTGGTCCGTGGTACGGGCACGGCTGAAGAAGTTACAAACTTCAACGTGAAGGTCGCCGTTACGGACCATGTTCCTCAACTCCGTCCCGGAATGAGCGCCACGGTTGAAATCATCACCGACCGCCGGGAAAAAACCCTTGTACTTCCCCAGGAAGCGGTAGCGGTGCGGACGTTCAGCGAAGAAGAGAAGATGGCTGCACAGGCCCGTATCAGCGGCAAAAAGGCGAAGAAGAAAAACGGCGGTAATGACGACAGCAGCCCCGGTATCGGTGGTAGCAAGGAAGATCCGGTGGAGGTTGTCTTCGTCGTCAAGAGCGATACGGTCTGGGCACAACGCGTTCGCCTTGGCATCTATTCCGATACCCACTTTGAGATTCTCAGCGGCATCAACGAAGGAGATGTGGTCGTCACGGGTCCATTCCGCCTTCTTTCCCGTGACCTGCACAGCGGCAGGATTGTCAGCTACACTCCTCCGCCCGAGTTGAAAAAGGAAGAATCCCCGGGAGATGAGGCCGTAGCCGATAGCACGGAGTAGCGAACGGTTGTCATTGTGGAGTCGATTATGAGTGTCATCATCGAGTTTGAAAAGATTTCGAAGACCTACGAAATCGGTCAGATCAAAGTCCCGGCGCTGAAAGAAGTGGACATGACCATTTCGGAAGGGGAATACGTTGCGATCATGGGGCCATCGGGATCGGGGAAATCGACGATGATGAACATCATCGGCTGCCTTGACACACCCACGGGTGGGATTTACAGCCTTACAGGCGAGCGTGTCAATCAGATGAGCGACAACGAGCTTGCGGACATCCGCAACCGCCGTATTGGATTCGTGTTTCAGACCTATAACCTGTTGCCACGTGCCGACGCCTTTCACAACGTGGAGCTGCCGCTGATCTATGCCGGAGTACCTCGCACCAGGCGGCGCGAGCGGGTAGTCGAGGCGTTGGACCGCGTCGGGCTGGCAGACCGGATGCGTCACAAACCGAACGAGCTTTCCGGTGGTCAACGCCAGCGTGTCGCGGTGGCTCGTGCCTTGGTCAACCGACCGAGCCTGCTGCTCGCCGACGAACCGACGGGAAACCTCGACAGTCAGACCAGCTACGAGATCATGGAACTCTTCGGGCAACTTCACAGCCTGGGAAACACGATCGTGCTGGTGACTCATGAAGAGGATATTTCACTGTACGCACATCGTGTTGTCCGTCTGCGCGACGGCAGGATCTCATACGATAAACCGCAGGTTCCCCGCGCCAGCGGCAACGGGCAGGGAATACACCAGCACAACGGCGAGTTGAACTCGGTCTCGGCCTGACGAGGCTGGAAGAATTCTGCCGCGCACTGGAGGGAGCTGGTGATGAAGCAGCAGCTTCAAGCATGGCTACACAATTTCTTCGAAGGATTCGGGATTGCCATCCGAGCCCTTCTTTCCAACAAAACTCGTGCCATTCTGACGACTCTGGGCATCGTCATCGGCGTCGTGACGGTGACGCTGATGCTGATGATCATCCAGGGGTTGAATCGCTCGTTCCAGCAGCAGATCGCGTTTCTCGGCAGTAACACCGTATACATCGACCCGTGGCCCTGGGTCTGGGATGACAACTGGTGGAAGTACATCAACCGTCCCAAGGTCACCATGGAGCAGTACGAATTCGTCAAGCAACGGACGAACCTGGCGGATGCGGTTGCGCCAAGGATTGCGACACGCCGAACCGTCGCATTCCGGGATAAGGCGCTTTCCGGCGTGATGATCCTGGGGACGTCAAGTGAATTCGCTTACATTTCGAGTGCACAACCGGAATTCGGCAGATTTATTTCCGATTCGGACAACCGGGCGAGTCGAAAGGTCTGCGTTATCGGCGTTGACGTTGTCAAAGAACTGTTCGGTCCCTTCAATCCTCTGGGGCGCGATATCCGCATCGGTGCGAACAACTACAAAGTGGTGGGAATCCTTGAAAAGCAGGGGAGCACCTTCGGCCAATCCCGCGACAACATCATCATCGTTCCCATCGAAACTTTTATCAACTCTTACGGACGAAACCGCAGCGTAACCATCGCCGTGCGGGCGAAGGATGACGCGAACATGGATGAGTTGATCGATGAACTGACCGGGATCATGAGACGGGCGCGCAAACTGAAACCATTGCAGGAAGACAATTTTGCGATCAACCGCCAAGAGGCGCTGGAGTCGTTCTACAAGGCGATGACTGCCGGTGTCTATGGCGCGGGTTTGATCATCGGCGGGATCAGTCTTCTGGTAGGCGGGATCGGCATCATGAACATCATGCTCGTTTCGGTCACGGAACGAACCTGGGAAGTGGGGATGCGAAAAGCCGTGGGAGCGCGGACGAGCCATATCCTCTGGCAATTCCTGATCGAAGCGATGTTGATCTGCAGCCTTGGGGGAGCCCTGGGCATCGGGCTGGCATACCTGGGAGGGCTCGCCATCAAGAATTTCCTGCCGGCCGTGTTGCCGCCGTGGCTCGCCCTTGCCGCTGTGCTGTTCTCGGCAATTGTCGGGCTGGTCTTCGGCCTCTTCCCCGCCGCCAAGGCCGCAAAGATGGACCCGATTGCCGCTCTACGGCAACAGTAAACGAGGCGACGGATGAACCTGAACGAAGCATTGCGAGTTTCGCTCTCCAGCATCGCAGGCAGCAAGCTGCGCAGCAGCCTGACTCTGCTCGGCGTGGTCATCGGCGTCATGACGATTATCGCAACAATGTCCATCATCCGCGGCCTGAACAACCTGATGGAACGCGAGATGTCCCAGCTTTCCACGGGGGTGTTTCAGGTTCAGCAGTATGATGTGCAGGTGGGAATTCATGTCGGCCGCCGCCGCATGGAATTCAGGCCGAAGATCGGGATGCGGGAAGTGCGGGCCATTGAGAAGAACGTTCCCAGCGCCCGGTTCATCGGCCCGGAAGTTCACCGATGGCAGACGGTGATTAAATTCAAGAACGACGCCACCAATCCCAACATTCTCACGTTTGGCTGCGTTCCCGCATCCGCCTTCAACAACGGGTGGTCGGTGGCGAACGGGCGGTTCTTCAGCGAACCGGACGTCCAGTATGCGCGGCCGGTGGTGGTGCTCGGCGACGCTGTCGCCAGCAAGCTTTTCCCGCTGCGCGACCCGGTGGGCGAGATGATCACCATCGATGGACAGCGTGCGCAGGTGATCGGTGTTCTCGCGGAACAGGGCAGCATGCTGGACCAGAACGCGGACCACATTGTTACCGTTCCGATCACCACGTTCACGCGCTGGTGGGGGTATGAACGCAGTTGGGTAATCACGGTTCAAGCGGCAAATCCCGCGGAGATGGACAAAACCATTGAACAGGTTTCAAACGCTCTTCGCAGCGCCCGCGGTTTGAGACCGGGCGAAGAAAACAATTTCGCCATCTGGAGCAGCAATCAGCTCGTGGACAGCTTCAACCAGATGACCCAATGGATCTCCATCGCGGCTTTTGGAATTGCAAGCATTTCACTGCTGGTCGCGGGTGTTGGCATCATGAACATCATGCTCGTCACCGTCACCGAGCGCACCCGGGAAATCGGCGTGCGCAAGGCGATTGGGGCGAAACGAACCAGCATTCTCGGACAATTCCTGCTCGAAGCAGTGATTTTGACGGAAATCGGGGCGTTGATCGGAGTCGCTGTTGGAGTTGCCGGAGCCTTCCTGCTTGGCAAAGCCGCCGACTTGCCAGTGGCAATCCCGATGTGGAGCATTGTTGTCGGAATCTTTTTCTGCAGCATCATCGGACTGGCGTTCGGGACGTGGCCGGCCTGGAAAGCGAGCCGACTCGACCCGATCGAGGCGCTTCGCCACGAATAGCCGAAACCAATTCCCATCTGTGCTTTGGTGCAGGTGCTTAAATACAAAGTTGAATTCGTGGTTGAGGTGTAACCCATTTTCCACATAGGGGTCTAATAAGTGCAAGGATGAAGGCGCATAGGGGGCGCTGGATCGCCATGCTGGTTGCGGGAACCTGAAATCCCGAGACGGAGCCGGATTGATGTACCACGAGGTGCATTGTGGGTAAGTCTATCTATAGCCTCCGCGAGGGATTGAATATCGCTCTCCGCGCCCTGGTTACAAACAAGACCCGATCTCTCCTTACCACACTCGGCATCGTCATCGGCGTTGTGACCGTCACCCTGATGCTGATGATCATCCAGGGCTTGAACCGGTCCTTCCAGAACCAGATCGCCGTTCTTGGGACGAATACCGTCTACATCGATAAATTTCCCTGGATCATCACCGACAACTCGTTCTACCGGTACATCAACCGTCCCAATCTGACGATGGAGAATTTCGAGTACGTTCAAAGATTCTCGGATCGCGCGGAATACCTATCAGCAGCGACAGGGACTCGGCGCGCGGTGGGCTATCGGAATACAACGCTGGAACGTATCCTTGTTGCGGGTGTCACTCCGAATGCGATACGAGTAAACGGTTTTTCGGTGGAAACGGGACGTTTTATTACCGAAAGCGATCTCCGCACGAACCGCAAAGTGTGCGTTATCGGAAAAAGCATCCAGGAAGAGCTGTTCGGTCCGATCAATCCGCTCGGACGAAAAGTCCGGGTCGGCAGTGACGTCTACCGAGTTGTTGGCACCCTTGAACGGATGGGGGAAATGTTCGGCAACAGCCTTGACGATCGTCTGGTCATGCCGATAACAACCTTCCAGCAGGTCTTGGGGCATCGGCGTTCTCTTGAGATATCGGCGAAGGCGTATGATGGCGAAGACCTGGACGCACTGGTCGACGAACTGACTTACCTGATGCGCCGGAGCCGGCACCTGAAGCCCCTCGAAGAGGACAACTTCTCGATCAACCGGATGGAGATGCTGGAATCCTTTTATAAGCAGATCACCGCAGGTGTGTACGCAGCAGGCCTGGTGATCGGTGGTATCGCCTTGCTTGTTGGCGGTGTTGGCATCATGAACATCATGCTGGTTTCCGTGGCGGAGCGCACCTGGGAAATCGGCATGCGCAAAGCGGTCGGGGCGAAGACGGCGGACATCCTGTTGCAGTTCCTCGTCGAAGCGATGCTGATCTGCATGCTCGGGGGTGCCATCGGACTTCTTCTGGCGGCCGGAGCGGGACAGGCGCTGAAAAGCCAACTGCCGGTATCACTCCCCCTCTGGCTCAGCGTGATGGCCGTTCTCTTCAGCGGATTCATTGGAATTGTATTCGGGCTTTTCCCCGCCGCGAAGGCGGCGCGGATGGATCCCATCGTTGCGCTCAGGCAGGAGTAGGCCATGAATCTCGGCGAATCGTTCCGGTTATCGGTGATCAACATCATCAGTCAGAAACTGCGCAGCTCGCTGACACTGCTCGGTGTGGTTATCGGTGTGATGACGATCATTACAACCATGTCCGTGATCCGGGGCCTGCAGAAACGTGTCGAGACCCAGATGTCGGTTCTCTCCGCAGGAGTTTTCCAGGTCGAAGCGTTCGAAAGGAATATCAACCGCAACCGTTTCCACCGCTGGCCAAAAATCGGCTGGAAAGAGGTACGGGCAATCGAAGAGAACGTTCCGCTGGCGAAAATCATCGCCCCGGAAGTCTGGCAATACCAGGTCACCATACGATACAAGGATAAGACCACCAATCCGAACATCATCGTCGCCGGCGGTGTGCCCGGTTTCGCGCCGAACAACGGCTACATGGTTGACCGTGGCCGATTTCTATCCGATACCGACGTTCATTTTCAACGCCCCGTCGTTATCCTCGGCAACGGCGTGGCGAATCAGCTTTTCCCGTTCATCGATCCGATCGGGCAGTTCGTCACGATCAATGGCAACCGCGCCCAGGTGATCGGAGTGCTTGAGGAACGAGGCAGCCTCTTCAACGACAACTCCGACTTTCACTGTGTCATCCCGATCACGACCTGGACCCGCTGGTGGGGTACGGAACAAAGCTGGTTCATCACCGTGCAGGTGTCGGATCCCGCGCGTATCGAGGAAGGTATCGATCAGACAGTGGCGGCGTTGCGAGCCGTACGAAACCTGAAACCCGGGCAGGACAACAATTTTGCGACCTTTTACAGCAACCAGCTCGTTGACAGCTTCAACAATATGACAAAATGGATCCGCATCGCCGCGTTTGGAATCGCCTCGATCGCGTTGATCGTCGCTGGAGTCGGTATCATGAACATCATGCTGGTTTCCGTCACCGAGCGAACCCGTGAAATCGGAGTGCGCAAAGCCATCGGCGCCCGACGGAGGAGCATTCTCTATCAATTCCTCGTCGAAGCGATCATCCTGACCGAGATTGGAGCGTTGATCGGAGTCGGCATTGGGATTGTCGCTGCGATGGTGCTCGGGAAAGCAGCGGATTTGCCGGTTGCTGTACCTGCGTGGAGCATCCTTGTCGGCATCGTCTTCTGCAGCCTGATCGGGTTGGTTTTCGGAACGTGGCCGGCGTGGAAAGCAAGTCGCCTCGATCCGATCGACAGCCTCCGTTACGAATAGTGAAATTCGACTTACGGACGGATCAACCCACCTTTAGTGTGGGTTTTTCTATCTCCGGGAGGCAGATCCAGTTCTGAGTGTTCTCACCGATGTGAGACTTACCGGAGATGATGAATGGTTATCCTTTAAGAACAGGGGGAAATGTTGACATTTACTTCGGGAGGAAAACCATGGCAGTAAAAAAGATCCTGATGCTCGTTGGCGATTACGCCGAGGACTATGAAACGATGGTCCCGTTTCAGATGCTGCGAATGGTGGGTCACAAAGTGGACGCAGTTTGTCCAGGCAAGAAAAAAGGTGACACCATTCGAACCGCAATCCATGATTTCGAGGGTGACCAGACGTACAGTGAAAAGCCGGGTCACAATTTTACCCTGAACGCCACGTTCTCCACGATCAAACTCGAGAAATATCACGCTCTGGTCATTCCCGGTGGACGGGCACCCGAGTACATTCGCCTGAACCCGAAGGTAATCGAAATAGTCAAATACTTCGTGAAGAAGAAAAAACCGATCGCTGCCATCTGCCATGGTCCCCAAATTCTGGCAGCTGCCGGAGTGCTGAAGGGCAGGAAAGCCACTGCTTACCCGGCAGTGGGTCCGGACATCAAACTTGCGGGTGGAACGTATCGCAATATCCCCGTTGACAAAGCGATGACCGACGGCAATCTCGTCACTGCTCCCGCCTGGCCCGCCAATGACGCATGGATGAAAGCCTTCCTGAAGGTGTTGGGGACGAAGATCACCCCCTGATCCATGCGATCGATGAAAACGTTATTCTCCACCCCTCGTCTATCTGGATGAGGGGTGTTTTTGCGTTGTTTCCAAGAGGAACATCGTTGTAGAATTGTGGAGAATCCGCACGAAAAGGAGATCATTATCCGGGTGCTTCAACTTGGCAGGATCAATTTTCGGTGAGGGGCGCTTTACCCTGGCATTACGTCTTCTGTGATTGTCCGGACTCAACGACCTCTCGGACCGTGCGGACGAGATCATCAGGCAAATAGGGTTTCTGGATAAAAGCGTTGGGGAGAATTTCCATATCCTTTGATAGATCAGTTTCCGAGAAACCACTCGACAGGATTACTCGAACGTCATCATTCAATTCTCGCAGCAGTTTGAGCGTTTCGTCACCGCTCATCTGCGGCATCATCATGTCGAGCAGAATAATGTCCACCCGGTCACGATTTTCCTCATAGATTTTAAGCGCCTCTTCGCCATTTTCCGCTGTAAGTACATTCAGACCATGTTGTTCAAGGATCAGTCTGCATACATAGCGGACAGGCTCTTCATCATCGACAACGAGAATGGTTCTTGTGCTTCTCCATTCTTCCATCTGCTCCCTCATTTCTGACGGGGCTCCGGTGGCAGATACTCTGCCAGCAGGAAAATAGAGACGGAACGTGGTTCCCTTCCCCCGTTTGCTTTCAACCAAGATACCACCTTGATGTCCTCTTATAATACCAAAAACTGAGGCAAGACCAAGTCCGCGCCCGTCGAATTTTGTCGAATAGAATGGCTCGAAGATACGTTCCCGTGTCACCGTATCCATGCCGATACCGTTGTCCGAAACCTCCATGACAACGAAATTTCCGGGGAGAAACGGTGAACCGCTGACGATCCCCTTCGTCTGTCCCACCTCGAGACGCCTGGCACCCACCCGGAACACGATTTTGCCATCGGTTCTTTCAATCTTCTCCTCAATGGCATCGGACGCATTAATAACAAGATTCATGACCACCTGGCGCAGTTGAGCAGGATCGGCGCTGATTCCGGGCACATTCTCCTCATAGAGGAATTGAACGTCGCACCGTTTGCCGGCCGCGCTTTTCAGGAGATTCTCCATCTCTTTAATGACTTCACACAGGTCAACATCTTTCGTCCGCCTTGCAGCTTTCCCCGAATAGGTAAGGAGTTGTCCGGTGAGTTCAGAGGCGTGACGCGCCGACTGTTCAATGTTCTCCAGGTACTGTCGAAGACCGGCATTCAATCGCTCTTCAGCAAGTGCGAGACTGACATTGCCGAGTACGGTCATCAACAAATTGTTGAAATCATGCGCAACGCCTCCAGCAAGAACTCCCAAGCCCTCGAGTTTCTGTGCGTGAAGAATCTGCTGTTCGAGCGCCCACCGTTCCTCTTCCGTGCGTTTCTGCTGCCGCAAGTCTCTGGCGATCACCGCCGATGCGATCACTCTACCCGTCTGAGGATTCCTGACAAGAAACACCTGCAGATGGCAGGGAATCGTTTCGTTGGTGGCGAAATTCCGCAGCAGAAACTCCCCCTCAAACCGCCCCTCCCGCACCACTTCGCGCCACATGAGTCTCACTCGCTTGGCGACGTTCGCAGGGTGAAAATCGAGTAGACGAAGCGTGTGGGGATCGCAATCCGGCGCCAGCCCCAGCAACCTCCGGCCTGCCGGGTTGATGTAGCGAGGTCGTCCCCATGTGTCCGTCATTCCAATGAAATCCACGCTGGCATTGATGATCGCGGCAAGTTTCCTGGTCTCCTCGCGCGATTCCTGCAAGGCGGTGAGATCGAGAATTGTCATCATCCAGGAGGGTTCGCTCTGAATCTCAACCTTATGAATTGAAACAAGGACGTTGTGCTGTTTTCCCTCTATCCGCGTTTCGATCTCATGTCCCGAGACTTCTCCGCACTGGTTCAACACGCGGTTCACTTCGGCGAGAGCATCTTCTTCGAGCACGGCATCGGGAGGAATGTTCTCGGGATCCATATCTTCGGGGAGCCGGGCGAGAGAAAGAAAGGGTTTGTTGACGAAGAGGACCCGATCGTCCCGCTCACGCCGGATGATAACCGGAACAGAATGCGATTCGATAATCTGACGGAGACGGTTCTCATTTTCATCTCTGGCGCGTTGCATCATTTCACGTTCGGTGACGTCCAGGCAGAGAACAGCAACACCCTTTGGCGATCCCTGGCTGTCGGTCAATGGAGTCGTGTACCACTCACAGACGATGTTACGACCGTCACGAGTCACATGATTTTGCAGAAAATATTCAGGTTGGCGACTCTTAATGATTTTGCGAAGGCTCTTTTTCGCCAATTTGCGAGTATCATCACTGATGAATAGATCGAATACGATTTTTCCAATGGCCTCTTCTCTTCGATATGAAAGAATTCGTTCGGCGGCGGGGTTCCAGCGAGTCACTCTCATGTCGTTATCAATTTCGATTTCACCGACAAGACTTTGCGCCTGGTGCATCCTGACGAGTTCACGCGTGTGGCGATAGTCTTCAATCGTGTCGATCTGGTCACTGATATCACTGATCATCAGTATCAGCAATCCGTCCGATCCCGGTTCGGGAGGAATGAACGTTGTCTCGACCCTTGCGTGGAAGACGCTGCCATCCGCTCGAAGCATCTTGCGGACACCACTTCTCCGGCGGGCGCCCTGCCGAAGTGACGCGATGGACTCCAACGATTCTTCAAGATCGTCGGGATGAATCATCCTGTGCGGATTGGGAACGAAAGGTTGCTCATCGGGATAGCCAAAAAGACGGATAAACGTATCGTTGGCATAACCGGGCTTATCCAGGCCCGCACTGTAAAAAATCCCTAAGGGACTGGTATTGAAAAGTGCGCGCAGCAACAATTGATCCCTGCTATTACCCGATGTTGGGATCGGCGAGGGAAGTTCCCGGAAATGCTTTGCTGCCTCGGGAATTTCAGGGGAATCAAGGACTTTCGTTTTTTTTCGCATGCCACACTTTTACGTTCAACCGTATAAATGATCCACATTCATTTTAACGAAGTTTGCACTTTTGAACATCCAATGCAAGCCCTCCGGCATCACTTGCGCATGATTCTGAACCGTCAGAAACTGGCTTTGGAATAACAAAATTCGACTTGCCCGGTTGTGGAAGTGGACGCTATTTTGTTCTCATAAACGCCCTTGCTGAGGAGAGTAGCTGAACCTTTTGCGCAGAGTATTGTCATGTTCGTCATACCGGTGTTCTGCGCATGCTGAAATTCGCCTCGGTGAGGGCGACCTATGTGTGGGGCTCGGCCCGTTTGAATGGAGTCGTCATGGTTTCATTAAGAAATATCATCTCTCCACTTATTGTTACGGTTTTATTCCTCTTTGTCACGGCTTCCGCCCATGGTGAGTTCGACTGGGGCTCCAAATATGCCGGCGACTACCTGAGCGGCCAGTCGAACGCGCGCCTGCTGGCGTTGGGAGGGACCGGTGTTTCATTTGCGGAGGGGACAGCCGCCCTGCTCGCCAATCCAGCCCGGTTGCCGGCACGGTCCAGCCAGTCGTTGTCGCTGATGCACGCAGACCGTTTTTCGAGCGCCGTCAAGGTCGATTATGCCAGTTGGGTTTCTACCCGCCGGGATGGCACCGCTTTTGGATTGGGACTCGTCCGCCAGGGTGTCGACGGCATTCTTCTCAGCGAAACGCTCCGTGACCCAAACCTTCCACTCGGTCCGAATAATCTGCCCCAGATCACGGGAAGCGCCAGCGCAGCTGAATATGCATTCCTGCTCGGCTACTCAAAACCGGCCTTCCATGGTTTCCAGGCAGGCGGTTCAGCCAAGCTCCTTTACAAACATCTGGCTGACAACCACGCGTTAGGACTGGGAGTCGATGTCGGCGTGGCTCATCAATGGGGACCCCTGTTGCTCGGCGCCCAGCTCCGGGACGCCTTCTCGACCCTGCTTGTGTGGGACACTGGCCGACAGGAAACCATCGTTCCCACTCTGCGCGTCGGCGCCGCCCTCGACCTGCCTCTCGAACGGCTCCAGGCCAGGGCGATGCCCGTTGTGGAATTTTCCGCGCGAACAGAAACCTGGGGCAATGCCGACTTTCTGGCTGTCAAGGCCGGTTTCGAGTACTCGATCCGCAACGTCGTTTCAGGACGGATCGGGATTGACGAAAATCGATTGACGTACGGCGCTGGATTGAACCTGTTTCCCTTTGTCCTCGATTACGCCTACATCGGACACGAAGATCTCGGCGCCACTCACCGGATCAGCCTTCAGGTGTTCTGGGGATCTGAAAAATGATGTGTCTCCACCGCTTTTTTCCCGGTGGGGTTTTCATTTTGTCCCTTCTGCTCGTTAGCGGTTACATGGCTCATTCACCGTGGACGCCCGCACAGGATGAGACGATCCCCCGCGATCATCTGAATCGATATCCGGGCATGGAAGCAGTGGATCTCTACAAACTTGTATTTGAGGCTACTTCCGGCCCCGAGCATCTCGGCGCAAATGAAGATCTTCTCCTCCACTGGCTGAACATCGAAAGCAGTGAGTTGGACTCTTTCAACACTTCGGATACCCTGCTGGTGGAGCCGATTGGTGGACACTATGTTCGTGTGCACCTGGCGCACTGGCTGGCATCGGGAAGATCCCTTGAACAGCTTGCGAACCTGGTTTCAGTCTCCTCAGTTCCCGACGATTCAGACGCTGTCAGAGATACCTGGTACAAAACTCTTCAACTCTTTGCCTATGGTCGATTGGAAGGTCCATCAACTCGGGATCTGGCTGGTTTGACCCGAAAGGTGCGCAAACACGGGTGGCCACCGGTCCATCACAGCGATCTATTTAAGACAAAGTGGGATCCCCACTACCGGGTAGTTGCTCTCACCAGTCTCCTCCCATGTTTCACGAAATGACACATTTCTCTGCCTGTCATTTCCCGGTAATACCTGCAAATTGGCAACATACTTCTTTATTAACAACAGCATACAATTACTGTTTAGCATTTTTTTGTGTTTTGCATACAATCATTTCGAGCAACACTATCCATACACAGCGGGCTCCGAAGGCCGGGTTGCCTCTTGTGTCGTTTCTCCGACCCTAATACATTATCACCCATAAAAAATGTTCATGATAGTGAAACAAAAAGTTTCGTAAACTGATGGCACCAGACAAGCTGGAAGAGATCGGTCAACGCATTCGCAAGCTTCGTCAGGCGGCAGAGATGACCCTGAGGGAGTTGGCGGAACGTGCCGATTTGACACCGGGTTTTATCAGTCAGCTCGAACGGGGAAAAGTATCGATCTCGATTGACAGCCTGATGATGATTCTGGATGCACTGAACATCCATATCGCGGACTTTTTTCGTCCGAGTCTTGAACGGTTCGTCTTTCGCGAGCAGGACCAGGTTCACCTGGAGCGTGAAGGCGTCAAAGAGTTCGTGGCGCTGGTGCTCGGCGCCGGAAACCGTGAGATGGAGCCAATGCGTGTGCATCTCGCGCCGGGAGAGAAAGTGGGTCTTGAACCGTTTTCCGGTGAGCAGTTCGGGTATGTACTGAGCGGAAGGATTACGGTACAGTTCGGAAAGCGAAACCTGAAGGCGCGTCGGAACGACACATTCTACGCCAGCGGCGATAGCGATCTGACCCTTGAGAACACATCCGGGAGGGAAGCTGTTTTCCTCTGGATAACCAGTCCGCCCTACTTTTAGTGTGGGACGGGGAACATTGAACCGAAGTACGTCCGTTGATAAGCGGGTAAAAGCCTGCCGGGAACGACCCGGCAACCAGGAGGATCCAACATTGAAACCTCGCGCACTTGGCCATCAGATGATGGTGGAGTTTTATGATTGCGATAAGGACATACTCGACAATCTGGCGGGTATCGAAAGTGCAATGATTGACGCCGCGCTTGTAAGCGGTGCGACCATTGTTGAAAAAGTATTCCACAGATTCAGTCCTTGGGGTGTCAGTGGTGTAATCGTTATTGCGGAATCCCATCTGGCGATTCACACGTGGCCGGAGTACGGGTACGCTGCGGTGGATCTTTTTACCTGTGGTGATACCGTGGATCCGATGAAAGGCTTCGAACTTCTTGAGGAGCGTCTAGGCAGCCAGAACATGTCGGTCGTTGAGATGAAGCGTGGCATTCTGCCCCAGGCGAATGGCGTCCACAAGCCTCTCTTTGCCGTCGAGGAGGGCGTTGCCCTTCCGAGCTGCAGTGTTCCGACGAACGGGAATGGCGTGCACACCGAGCTGGAGATTGCCCGGTGACCGCTGAAAAAAGTTTGAAAAAGATGCAAAGCGAGTTTGCTCCGGGCATCCCGCGTCCGACGCGGTATTTCCTGACCCAGGGAGCCTCCGAGGGGTACACACCTCTGAACGCCTTTGACGGCGCCCTGATCGCTTCAAAGGTTGGAGACGTGAACCTCGTGAAACTTTCGAGCATCCTTCCTCCGGGATGCAAACGGAGTCTCCAGCCCTGGCCGCTTAGGGCGGGCGCGTTGACCCCTGTCGCCTTCGCTTCGATCACCAGCCATCTTCCCGGCGAGCAGATCGCGGCGGCTGTGGCGGTGGGCATTCCGAAGAATCCGGAAGAGTCGGGGGTGATCATGGAGTATTCGGCTCGCGGCACCGCCAAATCGGCGGAGAAGATCGTTCGCCAGATGGCAAAAGATGCGTTTGCAATGCGTGGGCGTGAACTGAAGGCGATTCTCTCCACCTCGGTTGAACACAACGTGCACAGTATCGGCACCGCGTTTGCCGCGGTGGTCCTCGGTTATTAATTTTCCGACGTGAGGGGCACTACGTTGGGCGTTGCTCACGTTTCCGGCGGGATGTACCCGACCGGATTCTTTTTTAATGGCAACAGAAGGCAACAGAAGCATGGCGAAACAGGCTCAAAAACCCGCTGCGGAACCAAACGGAGTTGGTCTTGTCTATACGGAGTGGTTTCCGGGAGCGACCGGTCTCAGTTTCAAAGTGAAGGAAATCATCGAGGACGTCCAAAGCGAGTTCCAGCGCATACAGCTTTTTAGCACAGAAACTCACGGCAAGCTGCTCGTCATGGACGATTGTGTGATGCTCTCGGAACGTGATGAATCGGCCTACCATGAGATGATCGTGCATGTCCCGTTGCTCACTCATCCGAATCCAAAACGGATTCTCGTGATCGGCGGCGGAGACGGCGGCACGTTGCGTGAAATCGTTCGACATCCGGAGGTGGAGCTGGCCCGTCAGGTGGAGATCGACGGCGAAGTTGTTCGAATCTGCAAAGAACATCTGCCGAAGATCGCCGCAGCCTATGACCATCCAAAGGTTGACCTGATTATCGGTGATGGCGTCAAGCACGTCAAAGAGGCGGATGACGCCCACTATGATGTCGTACTTGTGGACAGCACCGATCCTTTCGGACCGGCCCTGGGGTTGTTCGGCGAGGAGTTCTATTCGAACGTGCATCGAATTCTGGATCGGGATGGCGTGATGGTCTGCCAGGCGGAATCCACGATGTACGGAATGGAGATGCTGAAAGCCATTACGTCTACCCTGCGCGGCATCTTTCCCCTGCTCCGTGTGTACAACAGCGAGATTCCCGTCTATCCGTCCGGGACATGGTCATTCGCTTTTGCGAGCAAGGGTCCCGATCCTCTTCAGCCTCTCGAACCGGCGCGGGTATCGTTGATCGCCGAAGGTTGCCACTATTGGAATCCCGAGATCCATCGGGGCAGTTTTGCACTGCCTGCTTATGTTCGCCGTGAGCTGAATCTGTAGCAGGCTGGCTGAAAAAGAACTACATTTTGACCGCCTGACAGGTCTCCCGAGCGCTTTTTGTACTTGTCCTTTTCGAAGGTGAACAGCCATGAAGTTTCGCCCGTTGCATTTTATAGAG
Source organism: bacterium (assembly GCA_043801585.1). Lineage (GTDB taxonomy): Bacteria > Electryoneota > Electryoneia > Electryoneales > Electryoneaceae > JAZDLX01. Next base: position 19,128 of record JAZDLX010000111.1, read on the forward strand.
TCCACGCCCATGCTCGATGGAGCAGATGTTGTCCTGTTGGGGTTGCCCTGGGACCGCACGGCGTCGTACCGCTCCGGTTCACGGTTTGGACCGGACGAGATCCGTATCGCCAGCGACAGCATCGAAACCTTCGACCCGGACCTCGACATAGACCTGCTCGAGGCCGGATCCTACTACGATCTGGGTAATGCGAACATCGAGGCAGGATCCGCCGAGGCGGCAGTGGACGAGATGAGATTGGCGTTGCGGGAGGTGCCCGGAAACCTTCCAATCCTGGGATTTGGAGGTGAGCATACCGTGACCCTGCCCCTCGTCGAGCACGCGCTGAAACGCCACCCCGATCTCGTGCATGTCATTTTCGATGCGCATGCCGATCTCCGCGACAACTATGAGGGAAGCGCGTACAGCCATGCCTGTGTCGCCCGGCGTGTGTTCGACCTGATTGGACCGGAACGGATGGCGATGTTCGGCATACGGAGTGGATTGAGGAAAGAGTTCGACCTGATGCGCAAACACGGAATGCTCTACCCCGCGAATGCGCAAGGCATGCAAACGTTACTTGAAAAAATCGGCGACACCCCCATCTACCTCTCTGTCGACCTGGACGGTTTTGATCCTGGACTCATTCCCGGCACAGGCACTGTTGAGGCGGGAGGATTTGACTGGCAAGAGTATGTGGAGATGATCCAGTTGCTGAAAGGACACCGCATCGCTGGAGCGGACGTCGTCGAACTCGCCCCCGATCTCGATCCCACAGGACGCAGCAACGTACTCGCCGCACGTGTGGCGCGCACATTGCTCGGGCTGATTCTGGCTGGACGATCATGAAATTCCATCCAATCGAACGTTCAATGATATTACCGATGCCTGAAAGAATTATACGATGAAGACATCAAGAATGGTTTTTCCAGTCATTCTCCTTGTCTTTCTCATGACACCTTTCTGTTTCGCAACACCCTTGATTGAGGTTTCCGCACCAGACCCTGTCCAGGCAGCAATTCTTCAACGCATGGGTCTCGACATCGTATCCTGGAGGGGAAATACAGTACAGGTAGTCGGATGGGATAATGACCTTCTACGCCTCAGAGAATTCGGAATCGACTACAAGGTCCTTGAAGAGAACCTCGAACAGCAGATTCGAAAGACTGTCCGCGAGACTCGGCGGGCGAGCCGTCTTGAGAAAACAAGTGCGGCGGAATGGACATTAGGACTCTTTCCCGGATTTTCGGACCTTGTCGCCTGGCGCGATGCACTTGCTCAAAAGTACCCCGCACTCGTCATGGTGCAGGACAGCCTCGGCACTACAATCGAGGGTGTGCCCATCTGGGCATTCAAGATTTCCGACAATCCCAACCAGGATGAGGCTGAACCCGAAATCTTTCTCAATGGAGCCATCCACGCCCGTGAGGTGATCACTCCGCTCTTGCTGATGGCTTTCGCGGATACCCTGCTCTCACGCTATGATCGTGGGGACGGACGTTCCGTGGAGCTTGTCGATTCCCGTGAGATCTGGATACTTCCCCTGATCAATATCGACGGCTACCGCTACAATGAGGAGAATATCACTGATGGAGATATTTCAAATAGTGGTACAACTTTATGGCGAAAGAATCGACGAAATAACGGCGACGATACGTTTGGGGTTGACCTGAACCGGAACTTTCCCTTCATGTGGGGACTCGATGACCTCGGGTCTTCCCCAGTTACAAACTATCCCACTTATCGGGGTACAGGTCCAGCGAGCGAACCCGAAACACAGGCGATAATTGAATTTATCAATGCCCATGAGTTCTCGGGTGTGCTTAATTACCATTCTTTCAGCAACCTCGTCCTCCATCCCTGGGGTTATACCTATGACCCTCACCCCGACTTCGATATTTACCATCTATTCGGCGATTACCTGAATGAAACGCTGGGGTGGATGGTTGGAGGCGCCGAAGTCATTTACATCACGAATGGAGACGCCTCCGACTGGCAGGCGGCCGGTGGCATGACCGACGGCGCCAACTATCCCATGTGGTCCTTTACCTTTGAAGTCGGTGATTGGGAACATGACAACGGTTTCTGGCCCAACACAATGGAAATCCGTGATCGCCTCGTACGCGGGCAAATTGAACCGATCATGAAATTTTGTGAAGAAGCGCCCGATCCGGCTCCTCTCGCTCCTCCCCCAGCTCCACTCATCACTCAACAATCGATTTTTTCCGATTCTCTCGTGCTCACCTGGGATTCCAACGGCGATAACTATGGCAACGTTTCCCAGACCTACCAGGTGATGGAATACAGTAGAATCACGGGAGGTGACGACGCGGAGACTGACAGTGTTACCTATTGGACGCAGCGTGAATTTACCCGCGGAAATTTCCTCGGCGACAACGGGTCCTCGGTCTGGTTTTCCGGCGACCGCTCGAACATGCAGGCATCGCTGACTTCAACGTTTCCACTACCTGTGACTCCCGCCAATAGCGTCCTTTCGTTTCAGACGGCGTACAGCATTGAGAAGGATTGGGATTTTGCATACGTCCAGGTATCCCGTGATGGGGTCCGTTTCGAGAACCTCGCTAACACCCGGACGAATGGATACGGTGGAATTACGGATCATTCCAATGGCTGGATCACCATGGAATTCTCACTGATTGATTACATGGGTGAAAGTATCTACCTCCGTTTTCTCTATGTGTCGGACACATCGATCAATAAAGGAGGATGGTACATCGACGATATCAACGCGGTGATCGGTTATGCAGCTGCCACCCTGATCGCGGATGCCCTTTCGGATACGATGCTAAGCATTCCGCTCCCGGAATCGGAATCCTATGCGTTCCGGGTTCGTGGCGTGGATGCAGAGAGCGATACAAGTCTTTGGTCACAGCCTGTTTATGGAGGGAATTTCGAAGTTTCAGCGCCAGCACAGCCTGTTGCTGCTCTCCCGCGTCACATCACCCTTGATCCTGTCTACCCGAATCCGTTCAATTCCACGGCACGGGTTTCCTTTGAACTGTTCTCTCCCTCGACGATCCACCTTCGCGTTGTGGATGTGCTTGGACGATCCCTGCTCGATCGGTCGTTGGGTTCGTTGCCGACAGGGCGGCATCAACTTGCACTGGATGGAAAAGCATGGTCCAGCGGCCTCATCTTCATTCAGATTTCTGGATATAATCAGGACTCAGGGATGCGATTCAGACATGTGCAGAAAGCAGTATTGCTTCGCTAAGTCAAATGATTCGACTCTGTTACAGCTTGCACCGACTTTTGGTTTTTCGCTACTTTAATAATCAATGCAAACAGACAGGGGATATTCGATGCCGACCGTTCCCATCCTTAATAAACCCCTCATCCATCATGATCAGGTTATCGACCGCGCTCGCACGATCAGTAGCAGTGCCGGGATGGTGACCGTTGCTGTTGCCGCAGCGGAAGAGGATGACGCTTTGTTGGCGCTGGAACGGTGCCGGCAGGAGGGCATCGCGAACGCGCTTCTCGTCGGACGTCCCCAGCGGATTCACACCGCCCTCGACTCTGCCGGAATCGCGCGGGATACCTTCGAGATCGTTCCGACGGAGACGGAAGAGGAAGCTGCAGCAACAACCGCGCGTCTCGCAGCGGACGGCCGTGCCCAGGTGGTGATGAAGGGTTTTCTGAAAACCGGAATCCTGCTCAAGACCATCCTCAGGCACGAGTACGGCCTCCGTGACAGCGAGCTGGTCAGCCACAGCGCTGTGCTTTATATCCCCCGCTATGGAAAACTGCTGAACATCACGGACGGCGGGACGGTAGTCTCTCCCGACCACGAGCAGAAGCTGACGATCCTCGCCAACGGGATGACCGTGATGCGTGCGGTGGGAATCACCCGCCCACGTGTGGCTGTTCTCGCACCCGACAACACCGCCCGCGAGGATCTTCCCGAAACCATTTTTGCTGAGCGCATAGTTCGTGACGCTCGCCGTCGATTCGGAACCTCATTGAACATCAACGGGCCAATGACGCTTGAATCCGCAGTCACCTATCCGATTGTCAACGGCACGGAGATGGAGAACGAGGTCGCAGGCCGGGCGGATATCCTGCTCGTTCACACTCTCGAGGAGGGAAATATCATCGCCAAGACGCTGATCCAATTCGGCGATGCAATCTTCATGGGGGTCATCGCCGGTGCACGGGTCCCGATCAGCCTCGTCTCCAGAAGCGATTCGATGACAAATAAAATGGCATCCATCGCCCTCGCCGTCTGCATGGTGCATTCGCAGAAAGAGGAGCGGTCATGACCGACAATGCCCTCCAGCAGATGCTCTCGACTCAACTGCGGGAACTGCGGCGCAAAAGGGATCCCCTGCGACTCGGTATCCTTCTTCCGGACGACAACACCATATTTGTCGAAGCCTTGTGGACGCATCTGGAAGCGAAATGGTTCGAGCCGATTCTGATTCTCCGGGAACGGTTCAGCGAGGTCATCCGGGCGAGCCTCTCCGACGACAGTCAGTTCAAGCTGAGCATCGGCACCGGTGAAAAGGCCGATGTACAGGATGAAGCCGCTCGGCTGATCCGGGAAAAGAAACTTGACCTGATCGTTCTCCCGCCGGGACAGGGTTGGGACATTACGGAGAGAATGCAGAGATGCTGCGGGGACGTCCTCCCTCCGGGTGTGGCGGGTTTTGCGCTTTCGCGGCCGTCCCTGCTGGATCGCCCGTTGATGCTGGGAGACCTGTACGCGGACACTACGGGAGGCTCTGATCGACTTGCGCAGGTGGCACGCCTCGGGGGTGAACTTCTTCGCAGTGTGGGCGTTGAGACCCCGCGAGTCGCACTACTCGCGGCGGTGGAAACGGTGAGTGAAGGAATCCCCGCAACTGTCGTGGCGCGAGAAACCGAAGAGTCACTCGCGGGAAGCGAGAAACTCCATGTCCAGGGACCGCTCTCGATGGACCTTGCTATCAGCGTCCATGCGGCGGAGAAGAAAAAGGTAACCGGAGAGGTTGCCGGAAAAGCTGATCTCCTCATCGGTCCAAACCTGACGGTTTCACGGGGAGTGTTTCATGCCATGACCTGCCTGTGCGAGGAACCTTCCGCGATGGTCGTCGCTGGCGGATCGATTCCCTTCGCTTTGTCCGGAAAATGCGAGGGTCCGATGGGAGTCGTTTTGTCCACACTCTTCGCGGGAATACTGGCAAGTTCCACAACTTCAAGTGTATACTAAGCCTGACTTGGAATGAAATCGTTCACCCAGTGAAAAGAAGACACCCCCCGTGACGAAAGGGAGAGCATGGCAGGCACTGTCCTGACTCAATCCGGAACATCATGCGCGGGTTGATGATCGAAGCGGCAATGATCAACCCAAGCGGGAAGATCGAACTCCTGAACCAGCAGGTTTCGCAAGAGCTGCTGAACCGGGAGTGGATTCAAATTCGCAATTCCACGGGTACCATTGTTACCCTCGATGGCATTGAGCTGATGCATCTGGTTTACGGTCCCGGGGAGCAGACGAGAGAGTCCCTCGTACTTCGCCTCCAGGGATTGCTCCCCCCGCAGGCCAGTTTAAGAATCCATTCGGGAAAAGGAACGACTTCGTTCGATGCTGAGCACCAGGTCTATCACGGCTATGCGAACACGAAAAGCAGCCACTTTCTTTTCCAGGTCGTCAAGCCGGACCGCTTGGTTCTGCGAAAAGGACGGACGATCATCGATGCTGCACGCTACGATATTCCCGTCCCCATAAGCCGGCGCTTGAAGCGCGTCCTTCCCCTCGAGCGCCAACTCCTCCAGGCCGTGTAGTAAAAAAAACGGTCCCGAACGATCGGGACCGGAATCCTCTTTATATCTCCAGGCAGAGTGCTGAAAGGATCAATCACGCTTCCTTCGTTTTTTCGCTCCTGGGTTCTCCAGCAATCTGTTTCCAGGCGGGAAACCGTTTCTCGAGGAAAGCTGTCATCCCCTCCTGCCCCTCCGCTCCACTGCGCAGCTCAGCAATCAACTCCGCGGTCCAATCCCTGACAGCATCAATGGTTTCCTCACCGCTCCGCTGAATCAGCCGTTTACACGCTGCGAGAGCATCGGGTCCGGCGGCGTTCAGGGAATTGGCAACCTCGAGAATCGATCGATCCAGTTCGACCAGCGGCGCGATCCCCTGGACAAGGCCGATGGCGAGCGCCGTCTTCGCATCGATCCGGTCGCCGGTGAGCATCCAGCGCCGAGCCTGGCGTTCACCGAGGGCGCGCAGAACGTAGGGACCGATTACGGCGGGCACCAGACCGAGACGGACTTCGCTGAAGGCGAAAAAGGCATTGTCCGCTGCCCATGCCATATCACAGGCGCAAATCAGCCCCAGCCCTCCACCGACGGCAGGACCGTTGACACGGGCGATGACAGGCTTCGGATGGGTGTAGATCTCTTCGAGGAGGGCAGCGAGGGCGAGGGCGTCCTTACGGTTTGCGTCAACGCCCGCATCCTTGATCGACTTCATGTAGTCAAGATCGGCGCCTGCACTGAATGCGGAACCGGCTCCGGTGAGGACAATCAGGCGAGTGTCGCAGGATCGTAACGAATGGAAGGCTGCCGTGAGATCGGCGATCATCCCCGAGTTGAACGCGTTCCGCCGTTCGGGGCGTTGCATGATGACAAGCGCACCATCCTCGCCTGTCTGCACCTTGACCGTTGACCATTCCAAGGAACCATCCCCACCGTTTGTCCGCCCGTCTAAAACTCGGGTAGATAGATCAACGTTCTCACCTGAATCAGGCAGCCCCCACCCGGCCACCTGTCTTCCGTACCCGTGTTGAAAAAACCTGCATTGTCAAAATACGACATACCCGGTGGTACGGTTGAATACGGAACGTCCATCAACGGCCGAGAATAACGTGGCTGGTTGTCATAGAAGTTGATCGGTCCTGGACGGCCG
>JAZDLX010000117.1:0-21839 GCA_043801585.1 bacterium
GATCACCGCCGTCAGCACCCGCGAGAGCATCACCACACGTTCCTGACTCGCCTGTGGACGGAAAACCTTCTGGTAGACATCACGCACCACCGCCGACACCGCCAGGATCAGCAGGCTGTCCGCCGTGGACATCACCGCCGCGAGCACCACCGCGACGAGCAGCGCGGTCAATACCGGAGCGAAGAACTGGTTGGCGAGCAAAGGAAATACCGCTTCCTGGTCGGCAAGTGCGGGGAACAGGACACGGCCCGCCATTCCGGAGAGGATCGCGCCGCCCGAGGTAAACAGGGTAAAAAAGACCGCGACGAGAGCGCCCGGCACCAGTGCGCGTTCAGACTTGATCGCGATCATTCGCGTGTAGAGCTGCGGACTTCCGAGGTAGCCGAACCCGGGTCCGATAAACCCAATCGCGGTCAGAATGCCCGCCTGTGTAAAACCGTTCATCCCGAAAGCTGTCAACATCGAAGGGTGCGCAACCGCGAGTTTTGAGATCAGAGCGGATGGGCCTCCGACATCGATAATGGCCACGATCGGCACCAGAATCAGTCCGCCGAGCATCAACAATCCCTGGAAAAGATCCGACCACGCCACCGCCCGGAAACCGCCCATCGTTGTGTACAGCAGCACGATGACAACCCCCAGGGTCGCGCCCGTTTTGAAATCGAAACCGAGAAAATCCCGGAATGCCTTTCCGGTGGCGGTGAGTTGGGCGCTCAGGTAGGCGATGACCATGGTGATGATCACGATGGCGGAGAGCCAGCGCAGTAGATGGCGGACGTCCCCGAACCGGCTTTCGAGGTAATCCGGGATGGTAATCGAACCGTACCGGTCCGTGGCACGTTTGAACGGCCGCGCCACGTACATCCACGACATTGATTCGCCCATCATCTGCCCGAGCATCACCCAGAAGGCGTTGACACCCACAGCCCAGCCCATCCCGGTCAGGCCCAGCAGCAGCCAGCCAGATTCACCCGTCGCCCGGCTCGAGAACGCCGATACCCAGAATCCCAACCCTTTTCCGGCGACGTAGAAATCCTCGACGCTTTTCGTTCTCCTGCTGGCGACAATACCCAGCACGAGAAGGACCGCCAGGTACGCGGTTACGATAATCACCATGATCGTCATCGTCGCTCCCCCTTCCGGTTCCGCAGGTAGTAGATCACTACCCAGACAACCCAGGGGACGGATGCGAACAGGATCAGTGCGACGGCGCCAGCGGTCATTGGGAACCTCTCGAAACAGGATTCTTCCGCAATGGTGTCCAAGGTAGAAATGGAACCATCCGGATGCCACCATTTCGCGGAAAAGCATTTTTACGGTGGTCAGGGATGGTCTCTCCTGCCGCAGGATTTATTTCGAGCTCGGGCTGCAACTGATGCTGCGTCCTTGACCAATCTCTTCGTCGCAGACCGAGAGAGCGTTGCGTCGGCAATGGTTCGAGTGTACGTTTGCGCAGCATTCTGCCCAATCAGCCTGGGAGAGGGTCATGGCCACTGCCGACTACCCCATCGAACTGCCCCTGCGGAAAATCAACAGCGGAAAAGTGCGGGAGATTTACGATGCCGGGGATGGAAACATCCTGATCGTCACCAGCGATCGCCTTTCCGCATTTGACGTGATCATGAACGATCCGATTCCGGGGAAAGGCCTCGTGCTCAACCGGATGTCGCTGTTCTGGTACGACTGGTTCGCGGACCGTATCCCCAATGCCCTGCTCGAACGCGATCCGGCGAAAATGGAGTGCCTCAAAGATGTCGACAGCGGTACTCTCGAGGCGTTGCAGGGACGAACGGTGCTGATGCGCCGAGCCCATGTTTTTCCCGTGGAATGCATCATCCGTGGGTACATCATCGGGTCGGGGTGGAAGGATTACCTGAGCACGGGGAGCATCTGTGGCATTCGGTTGCCGGTGGGCCTTCGCATGGCGGACAAACTGCCCGAACCGCTGTTTACTCCCTCCACGAAAGCGGTGGAGGGCCATGACGAGAACATCTCTTTTGCCCAGGTTGTGGAGTTGATCGGCAGGGAGCGTGCCACGGCGATCCGGGACAACGCCCTGACACTGTACGGTGAGGCGGCGGAATACGCACGATCCCGTGGGATCATCATCGCCGACACGAAGTTCGAATTCGGCCTGCTCGGCGGCCAGGTGGTGCTCATCGACGAGGTACTGACTCCGGATTCCTCGCGCTTTTGGCCGGCGGAGAGGGTTGTTCCCGGCGAGAATCCTCCCAGTTACGACAAGCAGATCGTCCGTGATTGGCTGGAAAACAGCGGGTGGGACAAAACGCCGCCACCGCTGAAACTCCCGCCGGAAATCATCGAAAAAACCTCAGCGGCCTACCGTGATATTTTCCAGAAACTGACCGGTGAGAGTTTTTGATATAGGATCAAGAAATTAAAAAGGGGACACGTACCTTTTAATTTCTGTTATGCATTCTTCAGTATTTCAAGCCTCAGCAAGGAAATTAAAAGGTACGTGTCCCCTTTTTAATTTTGAGCTGTGTCGTCATCGCAACGCCGAGCCGTAGCCGTTTTCCCACGGTGTGCGAACCTTGCGAAGATTTGTGAATGCTGAGTGCAACGACTAAATTCTTGATATTCCTGTCTGAAGCGGCTGACTCTCACAGGGGAAAGCCGCTTTACAGCGAGAGGCAGGCATCTTGCAGGGATACCGTCGGATGGACACAATGCGTGGGGGGAACTGGAGGTGGGGTCCATGCGGAGGGGATGGATTGCGTTCGCATTGGTGTATCTCCTGGTGTCATCAGCGTTTGCGCAGACTGTTGATGCCCGGGAGGATCACACACGGATGCAGATCGCACTGATCGAACTGGAAGTGAGCGGCGGGCTTGACAGCTCGCTGGCACGTCCTCTGAGTGACCGGCTGCGTCAGGAACTCTTTAAAACTGGAGTATTTAAAGTTGTTGAGCGGAATGTGATGGAGGATGTGCTCGAGGAACAGAGCCTCCATCTCGCAGGGTGCACCTCGAACGAATGCGCCATTGAAGTAGGGCGGATTCTCGGCGTTCAGCAGATTGTTGCGGGTTCCGTAAGCCGAGTGGGGATCTTTCTGTCCATCAACGCCCGCCTGATCAACGTGGAAACCACTGAAGTCACTGCCGCGGAATCCATTGACTGCGACTGCGCCATCGAGGATGTACTCACCCACCGTCTGCGTGAACTTGCTGTAAAATTGGCAGTTGCAGTGTCACAACCCGAAAATAATCAACAGGTTAAAAACGTCGATGTCATACCCCAGGATACATCGGGGTCCGCACCCCCTTCCGAGCGAAAAGGAACGAAGGACAGAGACGACTGGTATCAAGCGGAATTTCCGCCCGCTGTCCATCGTGCCGGGAGTAAAGCCGCCGTGTGGATGGAGAGGAGTGGAATCGCTGCGGTCGGCTTTCATTTCGGGTGGACGATCACACCTGTGGAGGGCGCACAGTGGGTTGGAAGCCTGGGAAACGGGCTGGTCATCCAGTTTCCCGCAACTCGTCAGCTCGGTTGGTTTCATCCGGAGATCCAACTCGCCGGTGGCACGATGCAGAAGGAGCATGAAGGGCATACCAACACAGTGACGATATCCGGCGTCTATTTTCGAGCCTACCGTTTCTGCCCGAAACAGCGAAACGAATCCGGTTTTTACTGGGGAGCAGGGATGGGCCTGCTGAGACGGTCGGAACAGGAAGAACAGAGTTCGACAGCTACAATTCAGGGCTATTCCTACTCTTCCGTACGAGGAGAAATTGGCCTGGAGGTCTTTGTCGGGAGTCAATTCGATCTGGACTGGGACGTCGGCGGGCGCAAATTGTTTACCTTTCTTGAGCTGCGGACCGAGGTGACACCCATTGGCGATTCGCCGTTGGTTCGTGTGAGCGTGCAGTCGGGACTCGGCTGGAAACTCGATACTTTCACACGGTGATGGGGGGCTGACAGGCCCGATGGACGATCCCAAAAAGACATCTTCAACCGAACCACTTCCACATCAAACCCTGGAAGCGCTGGCGAAAACTATTTTTCGCCAGGCCCAGCAGTATGGATTCAGCAAGCAGGATTGGGTGCGTCTCGTCAATCTGCTGCTTGACCTGGGAATGGAACGGTCCGGAGTGTACACACCTCCTCCGACTCAGGACATTTCCTCCGCCGAATCCCCCAGACCGGAACCTCCCGGCGATCTCACCGTACGGATTTACACCCCCGACGATTACGACATGTTGAACACATGGGTGATCGAAGCGGATGGCAAGAATTTCCTTGCGACGAGAACCGATACGTTGCGCCAGGACACCCTTGAGGGTGTGCTCGCGGATGAGTCGAGTGTTGTCGGAATTATCCTGCTGGACGGCCGTCCGGTCGGTGCGCTGGCGTTCCTCAACATCGATCGCGAACAGGGAAAAGCGGAAATGCGCAAGCTGATCGCCGATCCCGGCGTTCGTGGAAAGGGATATGCCCGGAAAGCCACTCAGTACTGGATTGAGTACGGCGTGAGCACTCTGGGGTTGAGAAAAATCTACCTGCACACTCTGGATACCAACCTGGCAAACATCAAACTGAACGAACAACTGGGGTTCCGTGTAGAGGGACTGCTCCGAGATGAGGTGAAAATCGATGGTGTCTACCACGATGTACTTCGAATGAGCCTGATCCTTCCACACTGAGAGTCTCTCCGCTGCCGTTCAGTGATCCCACGGAGCCTGCTGAAAAACCTATACTCGAAAACGATGATTGGAACGGGGCAGGAGAAGATGGCAGACACTCCGGGCATTGTCGTCCGTGAAACCACCGGGGAGGATCAGGAGTTCATCCTGAGGGTGATGCGGGAGCAGTGGGGATCGGACAAAGTCGTGACACGAGGCCGGGTCCATATCCCCGCGAAACTTCCCGGTCTGATCGCCGAGATTGATGGCGAATCGGTCGGTTTGATCACTTACGATATTTACGGCCGCGAATGCGAACTGATCACGATGAACGCTTTAAAATCGGGGTTGGGGATTGGAAGCGCCCTGCTTGGGACACTTGCTGAAATCGCACGGGATCACAACTGCCGTGGTATCTGGTTGATCACTACGAATGACAACGTGGACGCCATGCGATTCTACCAGCGCAAAGGGTTCTATTTTGTCGCGGTCCACCGTGACGCCATCAAGTATTCCCGGAAGCTGAAACCGGAGATCCCGGAAATCGGCAACCACGGCATCCCGATTCGGGACGAAATTGAATTGGTAATGCCTCTCTGAACGACTATTCCACCGGACGATCCGGTGTTCAAAAAGACGGGAAAGACATGGGTTTCCTCGAATTACTGTTTGGCAACCGGCACGAGCGTGCGTCACGCAAAGTCCAGCCCCTCGTGGATGAAACCATCCGGGTTTACGAAACTCTGCATGACCTGTCCGATGATGAGTTACGTGGCAAAACGGACGAGTTTCGCGGACGCATCGCCGACAGCATGAAGGATTTCGACCGGTACAGCGGGATTGAAAAGAGCGATCCCGAGCGGGAGAAGAAGGCGACCAAGGCGGAAGTCGAGGCGCTGGATGGAATTCTTAATGAAATTCTACCAGAAGCCTTCGCCGTGGTCAAAGAGACCTGCCGCAGGCTGACCGAACGAAAACATACATTTACGGCCGCCGAAACCGAGATGGTCTGGGACATGATTCCCTATGACGTCCAGCTTGTCGGCGGAATCATGCTGCATCAAGGAAAAATCGCGGAAATGGCGACAGGTGAAGGTAAGACCCTCGTCGCCACAATGCCGATGTACCTCAACGCCCTGGCCGGCCGTGGCGCCCATCTGGTCACGGTAAACGATTACCTCGCCCGCCGTGACGCCGAGTGGATGGGACAGGTCTATCAATTCCTTGGCCTGAGCGTTGGAGTGATCCTCTCCCAGATGCCGCCGCACGTTAGGAAAGAGCACTACGCTGCCGATATAACCTATGGGACCAATAACGAATTCGGTTTCGACTACCTGCGGGACAACATGTCCGTGGAGGTCGACCACCTGGTCCAGCGGGGTCACCATTTTGCGATCGTCGACGAGGTGGACAGCGTTCTAGTCGACGAGGCACGGACGCCGTTGATCATCGCCGGTCCAGTTCCCCGCAGCAGCGAGGGGGATTTCGTTCTGTGGAATCCCAGCGTCAAAAAGCTCGTTCAACACCAACGTGAAAGTATCGTCAGTCTGGTCAATGAAGCGGAAAAGATCCTCAAGGAATTCGAGGAGGACGGTGACCGGGAGAAGGAATTCCGCGCTGGTGTGATGCTCTACCAGGCAAATCGGGCCGCACCCAAGCACAAGCGGGTGATGAAAGCCTTGAACGAGCAGGGACGCAAAACCCTCGTGCAGTCCGTCGAAGACCGCTTCATTCAGGAAAAGCGGCAGAATGAGCTGGACGAGGACCTGTACTTCGTGATCGACGAGAAGGGCCACACGATTGACCTCACGGACAAGGGCCGTGAGGAACTCGCGCGGATCGAAGGGGTGGGAATGGACCTCTTCATTCTGCCGGACCTGGCGGATCTCTTCGTCGAAATCGATGCCGACCCCGGCCTCACCGACACTCAGAAGGCGGAGAAGAAAGCCGCCGCCGAAGAGGATCTGGCGAACCGTAGTGGAATCATCCACACGATCAACCAGCTCCTGCGCGCATGGTCGCTCTACGAGAAGGACGATGAGTACGTCATCGAGACCGGCAAAGTCCAGATCGTGGACGAGTTCACCGGGCGCATCATGTACGGCAGGCGGTACTCAGACGGCCTTCACCAGGCAATCGAAGCGAAAGAAGGGGTGCGTGTCGAAGCGGAAACTCAGACCATCGCCACGATTACCCTTCAGAACTATTTCCGGCTCTATGGCAAGCTCGCCGGCATGACCGGCACCGCGGAAACCGAGGAGGAGGAGTTCTTCAAGATCTACTCGATGGAGGTCGGGGTAATTCCCACCAACCGCCCCATCACCCGTTATGATCTTGAGGACGAGATCTACCGGACAAAACGGGAAAAGTACACGGCGATCATCGAGGAAATCGTGCGCCTGCACGAGCTGGGGCTTCCCATCCTCGTCGGCACCACGAGTGTGGACGTTTCGGAGGTGATCGCAAGGACCCTCTCGGCCCGCACGGTCAACGGCATGAAACTGCGCGACAGGATCAACGTCCTGAACGCCAAGCAGCATCAGCGTGAGGCGGAGATCGTCGCTCAGGCCGGCCGCCCCGGTACGATCACCATCGCGACGAACATGGCAGGCCGAGGCACCGACATCAAGATCACCCCGGAGGTGCGGGATGCCCACGGCGAGAACGGGATCATCACCGCCAGGCTGAAGGCGGACCCCGGGCTTCGCGAGCGGCATATCGAACAGTTCGGCATCGACCCCTCGGATCCGGAGCAACAGTCGGGCGGCCTGCAGATCGTCGGCACCGAGCGGCACGAGGCGCGGCGCATTGACCGTCAACTCCGAGGCCGAAGCGGCCGCCAGGGCGACCCGGGCCAAAGCAAGTTCTTCCTCTCGCTCGAGGATGATCTGATGCGCCTGTTCAGCGGTGAACGGGTCTCGAAGATCATGGACCGTCTCGGTCTGCAGGAAGGCGAGGTGATCACCCACCGGATGGTCACCAACGCCATCAGCCGGGCGCAGAAACGGGTGGAGCAGCACAACTTCTCGATCCGCGAGCATCTGCTCAAGTACGATGATGTCATGAACGTTCAGCGTGAGGTTGTCTACTCACGCCGGCGCGCCGCCCTGACCGGCGATATTGACGAGGAGGTGAACGCGCTCCTCGAGGAATTCGCGGCGGTAACGGTCGACAAACACTGCGAAGTACGAACCTCGCCCCTCGAATGGGATTGGGAGGGGTTGCGCAATACGGTATTGCGCACGCTTCGTGTGGATGTGCATTTTAATGATGACGAGATTGAGACGGTCGATCTCGAGGCGCTTGAAGACAGGATCCTTGAAAACGCGCGTGAGGTTCTGGCACGAAGGAAGGAAGAGCTGGGGGAGGAAATCTACGAGAAAGTCCTCCGGTATTCCGTACTGCGTGTCGTGGATCAGCAGTGGATGGATCACCTTTACGAGATGGATCGTCTCAAGGAGGGGATCGGGCTGCGCTCCTACGCTCAGCGTGATCCGCTGATCGAATACAAGCGGGAAGGGCTGGAAGCCTTCGAGGAGATGCTGGCACGTGTCGCCGAGCAGAGTCTGAGGATGGTGACGACCGCGCAGGTCAACGTCACCGCCCAGCGTGGTCCGATCGCACGAGGCCAGGAGATCAAGCGCGACGCTGCGGAAGCGGCGAGGGTTCAGGCTCAGCAACCCGCGGGTGTCGTGGACCGCGCACTCGGGGGTGTCAGACCCCAGCAGCGCCGGGAAGCTGTGGCGGGAGCGCCTCAGCCGGTGGTGCGGGATCAACCGAAGGTTGGCAGAAATGACCCCTGCCCCTGCGGCAGCGGGAAGAAGTATAAGCATTGTCACGGCAGGTAATCGGTAATGAGGGAAGACGAAACCTTCACCCCTCAGCGGGTTGTTGGACTGGCGATGCACCTTCTGCGTGAAATTCGCGCTCAGCGGCTCGCTCTGGATGATATTGAAGAATTGAGCGACGAGCTGCGCGGCCAGGGCTACAGCGATTCCGAAATCAGCGCAGCCTTCGACTGGGTGTATGACCGTGTGGACGGAATCAATCCCTCCGAGGTGATTTATCGTGCGGACGCCGGACGCAGCTCTTTCCGTGTACTGCACCCGGCGGAACGCGCGGTTATTTCTGCTCCCGCCTATGGGCAGCTTCTCGAGATGCACAACCTGCGGATGCTTGACCTCGAGGACATCGAACGGATCATCGACCGCGCCCTCGCCATCGGAGGCCCGATGAGCGCCGAGGATCTGCGGACGCTGGTCCACTCCTACCTGTTCGAGGAGGGTACCCAGGCTTCCACGCGCGGGGTCATGCAGATGACCGCCCCGTCAAAGACGGTGCACTGAAACACGGTCGAATCGTTTGAACTGAAGCGACAACTTCTTGTGGGATAGAATTGCAAGCCGGGTTCTTCGAGCCCGGCTCTTTTCCGGCTTACACTGTCAACTTTCGCTGTTCACTTCCGGTGGTTCATACCCGCGGTCGTCCTGAATCCGCGACATGATCGTCTGGGGTTCGCCAAAAACTTCAAAGCCGAATTTGTGGAAAAGTTCGTGCTGCTGATGGGTGCGGAGCATCCAACGCCTGACACGTTTGAGGTCGGGATGTTCCAGCATGCACTGGATCATCCACGAGCCGTGTCCCTTCCCCCGATACTCCTCGATGATAAACATGTCGAGCACGTAAGCAAGGATGCTGTGATCGGTGATCACGCGTGAAAAGCCGATTTGTTTCTTGCCTTGATACAGGCCGAAACAGATGGAATGACGGATGGCCCTCTCGATCCGTGAGCGTTTGATCCCTTTGGACCAGTAGGCTTCGTCCGAGAGAAACCGCCAGATCAGGTCGATATCCAGCAGCCCCCTGTCGGTGCTGATCCTGAATTCGTCCCGAAAGCGTTCATAGATTTCCTGCGTAGCAAGCAACGGCTTATTCTCCTCCGTGAGGTTACTGGAAAAAAAGCGATTCAATCAGGGATTCTGCAACGGTTCCTGGCATGTTAAACGCGTTCCATTTGTCTCCACGAGTGCTGATTCATTTGGCTGGATAGTTACGAGTGAAGACAGGATACCTAAAAGCCCCTTCACGCAGGAGGGGCTTTCAATTCATGTACTCAGCTTCAGCTTGCCAGCATTCTCGCGTCAGGGGCGAGGACCAGCCAACCGCCGCTGACGATACCGATGGGTTTCGCCGGAAGTTGCCAACCGCCGAAGGGGGTATTGCGCCCTTTGGTCAGGAACTTCTCAGGGTCTACCGCCCAGACCGCCTCCGGGTCGATGATCGTCAGATCGGCGTCTCCGCCTTCAACAATTGTGACAGCGGGAAGGCGCAGGATCTCGCGCGGTACGACGGCCATTTTCCTCACCACGTCCGGCCAGTCCAGCACTTTTTTCGCGATCAGTTCCTTCGCGACAACACCGATTGCCGTTTCAAGGCCGACGACACCGTTGGGGGCGAGGCTGAACTCGACCATGCTCTCTTCAACCGTGTGCGGCGCGTGATCGGTGGCAATGGCGTCAATGGTGCCGTCCTTGAGTCCTTTGACCACGGCACCGCGATCCTCTTTCGTCCCGAGTGGCGGGTTCATCTTGAAATCACCGCTGAACGAGGCGACAGCTTCGTCGGTCAGGGCGATGTGATGAGGGGTGGCTTCGGCGGTGACACGGACTCCCCGCGCCTTCGCCCAACGGACCAGGTCAATGGATTCTTTCGAGGAGATGTGGCCGATATGCAGCCGTCCGCCGGTAAATTCCGCAAGCAGCAGGTCACGGGCAACCATCACCGATTCCGCAAGCGACGGCCAGCCCGGCAGACCCAGCCGGGTGGACCATTCGCCCTCGCGCATCACACCCTTTCCGGCGAGGGATTGCTCCTCGGAGTGGGTGCTGATGACGATATCGTGAATCCGGCAGTACTCCAGCGCCGTTCTCATCACCTCGGCATCCACCACAGGGTTTCCGTCGTCCGAGATCATCCGCACACCCGCTTCGAGGTGCAGATCGCCGATGTCGCTGAGGTTCTTTCCCGCGCGGTCCACAGTCAATGCGGCAACGGGATAGACCGCCACCGGCCCCCCCTCGGCCTGTTCCAGGACCCACTTGACAACTCCGGCGTTGTCGAGCGGGGGATCGGTGTTGGGCATGCAGGCAACGGCGGTGAATCCACCTGCTGCGGCAGCGTTGGTTCCGGTCCAGATCGTCTCTTTGTCCTCGCGGCCGGGTTCACGCAGGTGGACGTGCAGATCGACAAAACCGGGGGCGACGATCTTTTCGCGCAGGTCGATGGCTTTATGTTTGGGAAGGTCGGACTTCTTGATCTTTCCCACTTTGCGGATCTTTCCCTTCTCGATGAAAATGTCGAGCACGGCGTCGATCCCGCTGACCGGGTCGATCACACGAGCGCCCGAAAGCAGCAGGTTCTGCCCCTTCTGGGCAAGGAATCCAGCGTGTTCGAGTCGGCTGGTGGAATTCTTGCTATTCCAGTTCATTGGTGCCTCCTGCCAGAAGGAAGAGTACCGCCATACGTACGGCGACACCGTTGGTTACCTGTTGCAGGATCACACTCTGCGGTCCGTCCGCCACATCCGCGGTGATTTCCACTCCACGATTGATCGGGCCCGGATGCATGATTACAAGGTTCTTCGATGCGCCGATGGCTTCCAGCCGTTCGCGCGTGATACCGTAGAGGGCGTGGTACTCACGGATGCTGGGGAAGAGGCCGCCGTTCTGGCGCTCCTTTTGAATCCGAAGCACGTTCAGCACGTCGCTGTTGCGGATCGCTTCGTTGAGATCGGTGTAGATCCTGACGCCAAGTCGTTCGAGGTGGCGCGGAATCAGGGTCGGAGGACCGCAGACCGCCACTTTCGCACCCATCGTCTGCAGGCCGAAAATGTTCGACAACGCCACCCGGCTGTGGCTGATGTCGCCGATCAGGGTGACACGCAGTTTGTCGAAGTTGCCGATCACCTCGCGGATCGTCATCATGTCCAGCAGAGCCTGGGTCGGGTGTTCGTGCGCCCCGTCCCCGGCGTTGATCACCTTGCTTCCACAGTAGTCCGCCAGCAGTTTGGGCGCTCCCGGCAGGGGGTGGCGCATCACCACGATATCGATTTTCATCGCCTCGAGGTTTTTAATCGTGTCTATCAGGGTCTCGCCTTTGCTGACCGACGAACTCGAGGAGGAGAAATTGACCACATCCGCGCTGAGCCGCTTTTCCGCGAGTTCGAAGCTGATGCGAGTGCGGGTGCTGTTTTCAAAAAACGCGTTGACGACGGTGACATGACGAAGGGTGGGGACTTTCGGGATCGGGCGATTGAGGATCTCTTTGAAGGAGACAGCGGCATCGAGAATCGATACGATGTCCTCCTTCAGAACGTCCTTTAGACCGAGCAGATGCTTCGAATGCAGGGCCATACGATTTACTCCTTGCCGGAGGTTTCGATCAGGACCACTTCATCCACTTCGTCCTCTTCCTTCAGGTGAACGAGAACTTCTTCTCCGGGGGCGGTGGGGATGTTCTTGCCGACGAAGTCCGCTTTGATCGGGAGTTCCCGGTGGCCTCGGTCCACCAGCACAGCGAGCTGGACACGTCCCGGACGACCATAATCCATCATCGCGTCCAGCGCCGCCCGGCTCGTACGTCCCGTGTAAAGGACGTCATCCACGAGAACCACCGTGATACCATCCATGTCGAAGGGGATATCGGTGATCTGGACGCCGGGGCCGACCTTGCGGATGCGGAAGTCGTCACGGTAAAGGGTGATGTCCAGCACACCGACGCCGAGGGGTTCTCCCTCGATTTTTACAATGGTGTTGTAAATGCGCCGCGCGAGGTGGTCGCCGCGGGTGCGAATCCCCACGATCCCCAGGTTTTTTACGCCGTGGTTGCGTTCGACGATCTCATGCGCGAGTCGCATGATCGTCCGTTTGATGTCCGCGGCGTCCATGATGCGTGCTTTGATCTTGCTCATCTCCGTCCCTGCTTGACCTCCCGGTGCTGCGAACGGGCGGGGCCGCGCCGGGACGGCCCCTGCGAACCTTCTGGGTGGATAAACAAAACACGTCCCCCCGAAGGCGACGGGAAGACGCGGGAAGATGCGTTTGGTGAGGCTGGGGTGTGGGGCGGAGGCGCTCGATGCTGCCGCGCACTCCCGGTTTCCTGCTTCAAATCCACCCCGGAACGCCTTCCCCGACTCGCCGGACGGGTTTAAAGGTCCGGCATGAAGGTAGCGGAGAAGTGGGGGGAGGGCAAGGGGGAGGCCTCGCGCAGACTCAATCTCTCTGAGGAACCTGAGTGATGAAGGATGGACAGGATAACGGATTGAAAAGGATCAACTAAATGCATGGAAACAGGATGGACAGGATAGTCAAGATGTCAAAGAACACGGAAAACGTACCCGATTCTTCAGTATACCCTGACAATCTTCAACTTCCAGTCCACTCTGCTATTTATCGGACTCGGGAAACGGCCACTCTAAAACGTGGCGTTGAACGAGTTAACCAGGTCAACCTCAACGATGTCCCCGGCGGCAATCATCCCCGGTGGCAGCAAGCCTGGCCATGGACTCATCGGTCCCATCGTCATATCCTGAGCGTAGATCATGCTGTCCGTGCCGATCACCGCGAACACGCTGTATTCGCCCTCCGGCAGCTCGAATTGATAGAACCCCTCCACATCCGGCGTTCCCTCCGTGACAAGGTCGGAGAATACGGATTTGACGATCATCGAATTGGGATAGACTTCCAGGTTGTCAGCAGACCAGGAGATGCCTTCATAAACCCTTACGGGGTAGCGGGCAGGATCGATGCTCCCAATCATAAAATCGCCTGTCATGAAATCGCTGGTCCAGTTCGTGACAGTGCCGAACACGCCCATATCGATGCTGACTTTTTCACGGTTGTGCTCAAGCAGCAGCATGTACTTGAAGTAGACATCCGTGGAATCCCCCGGCCATCCCCATCCGGAATCCGACGGCGGCTCGACAATTGTGGAATCATCAGGCGGCCAGGTGCTGGACGAGTCGTCAGGCGGCCACCAGGGATAGATATCCTGAGGTTCGAGGTAGAAGTCGATCTTGCGCACGGAATCCGTCAGGACCTCAACTGTGGTCATCAAAAAATTGGAATCCTGGAACCAGCCCATGTCCAGCATCGGATTGTAGAGAGCCAGCGTGTCGGGAAGTTCCTCCTCCGAGACCACGACCATATAAAAGCCATTCTCAAGAGTAAACTGGTAGAATCCGTCCTCGTCGGAACGAACCTGTGCAATGAGGATCGGGTCCGGGGCACGGAAATAGAAGATGGAGTCATTGATCGAATAGTCATAGACTCCAACATTCGCCTGAACCGGAGCGGCGTCCTCGATGACAAAGCCACCGACAGCCCACTCGCCTCGTGTGATTTTGAAGACGGTCCCGGCGAATCCCTGCGTCACCGTGGTCTTGGTCTGGAAATTAGACGCAGATATCCGTGCGAGGGTCTCGCTGTTGTCCTGGTTGTCTGCTGGTGCCAGCGTTTCCTGTTGGCAGGCAAAAAAGAGGATGGGGAGGATCACAAGGAGAACAACAAGCACCCCGAGTCTTGTCGGAATGCGTTTCATGGTTCACCTCTATGAATAGTTTGGACAGCCATAAGCTAATGCTTTGAAGTCAGCGCCGTCCAGATATCATTGGCCGAACGGCGTAAATCCTCGAGACTGCCGTCGTTGCGGATGACATAATCCGCACGGGCGGCTTTTTCTTCGGCGGGGACCTGCGTACGGTACCGGGCCATCATTTCCTCGGGCGGCAGGCCGAGACGTTCTGCTGCACGAGTAGCGCCAAGCGCAGGATCGACGATTACAGCCACGATCACATCATACCTTTCTTCGTCGCCCCATTCGTAAATCATCGCCGCGTCGACAACCGGGATGCTGCCACTGGAAAGAACGGATGCGATGCGTTCATCGAGCAACTGTCGAATTCGTGCCCAGCTTTCATGGGTCAGGTCATCACGGGCGTCTGAATCGGAAAATGCCCGGTGCCCAAGCTCCTTTCGATCGAGAGAATCGTCCTCGCGCCAGATCTCAGGCCCGAATCGTTTGGTCAGCCAATCTCGATAATCAGGGAAACGGTCGACGATTTCGTGGCCGAGTGAATCCCCCTCGATGATCACGGCGCCGTGGCGTATAAATTCATCCGCAACGGTGCTTTTACCGCTGCCGATATTTCCGGTTAGACCGATGATCATGGGGGAGCCTCAGCGGGCTTTCTCGTCGATCTGCATCTGGAGTTTCAGGAGATCGGGATCGTCGGGGTTGTTCTCCATCAATTTGCCCAGCACATAGGCTGCGTGTTCAACCTTACCCTGAGCGAGGCACAATTTGGCAAAGGTTTTGGTCACCGGACCATTGAACTCCTCAGGTGGTATTTCGGGTTCTTCCACGTGGGAACGGTGGGGCAGGGGCCGGGGAATCCGCGGCATCGGAGGAGCGGTTCGGACAGCTTCCGCAAGGCTCTGAGCGGAAATTCCAGAGGAACGTGGTGGTTGCTGAACTTCCCGTTGATGTGTGATGATGCCGCTTTCGATCTCTCCAGTCTCAACAGTTTCGTCCTTTGACATTTCAACAGGTGTTTCTTCGGCCAGGCTATCCGGTTCAAAGACAGAACCTTCCTCGCCCGCAGGGCTAAGTTCGATCTCAGGGATCTCCCCGCCAGGGGGAGCGGATTCTTCACTTTTCCTGAAACTCAGGATATGATCGAGGTCGGCATGGCCCGCAAGATCATACTCCTCTTCTTCTGATACGTCAGCGGGATGAAGTGCGCCACGGTCCGCCCGAAGTTCGAGCTCGTCGAGACGGCGTTTCATCTCCTCGAGCGTGGGGGTCCCCTTGATCGGGTGAGGATGATCCCGGTCGAAATCCATATCCTTGCTATGCAGTGTATCAGCAAGGTCGGTGGATTCGTTGAACACTCGATCCAGGTCGTCCTGCGTCAGGCTGGTTTCGGGTTTTTCCGTTCCCGCACCTGCACCCTCAGGTTCTACGAACAGCTCATCCAGTAAATCCTGCGTGATCTCTTCGCTTGGAACATCCCCTTGAACCGTTTGGGACGATTCCTCTTTGCCGGGTTCCTCGTAGAGGCTGTCGAGCAGGGATTGGTCGAGCTCGCCTTCAAGTTCTTCAGAGACGAACGGAGTCTCGGTCGTATCCTCCTCTTCGTCCTGATCCGGAAGCGGCTGCATGTATTCGGACAGGTCCGGCTTCTTCTTTCCTGAAAGGATGTCGTCCAGATCCTGCTGGGAAACAAAATCCGACCGTTTCTCAATGGGACGGGGATCGATAATATCATCGGCGGCCCGTTCGATCTCTTCCAAAGTCAATTCGGATTCGGTGTCTTCGGATGCCGGCAGGGTCGTCTCCTCGAGGGCTTCATTGTCCGCACCGAAAGTCTCTTTTGCCGGTTTCGAGTCCACCATCGAATCCATCTCAAGATCCGACTTGACAGGTGTCGCTTTCTCCCCCGTCTTCATTTTCGGGGGTAAGGGCGTGTCAGCGACTTTTTTATTCGCTGCGACCAGAGCATCCAGAGCGTCCTGTTTCATCTGACCACCGGGAGCTTCTTCAGAGGTTTCAACAGGAGTTGCGTCCGCACCGGAAACGGTTGCCGGTTTCCGTTCTCCAGATGGTTGAACGGAGGTTTTTTTCGCAGCGATCAGCGCGTCAAGCTCATCCTGGCTCATCTGTTTGCGGGAGGAACTCTTCACGTCAACAGCTTTAGCAGTAACTGGGGTCTCCCTGGTTGTCGGTGTAGCAGGTTCTTTTGATGTGGCCTTCGCTGCTTCAACACTCTCCACAGGCGTTTTGCCTTCGATCACGGAATCGAGAATCTTCCGATCCAACTCTTCACCGGGAAGTTCCTCGCGCACGTGTTCTTTCTCTACAGGAGGCACTCCCGGTTTCTGCAATTCCGTTTTGACCGTAACATCGATTTTCGGTGTTGCGGTTAATCCCGGTTTTGCACCCGATGAGGGTTTCTTTTCGACTTTCTCGGCTTTCTGGGGAGGCATGTGACCCGTCCGAACATCGACGGGACCGTCCTGTATGGATGCTGTCGAAATCTTTATTACGGGATCTTCGACGATGTAGGGTTCTTTCACCTCGAGCTGTTGAACAAGGTTCTCGATATCGAAAACACCCTCTGCATCGATGCCGGCAGCTAAGATCGCGAGTGTCAATTTGTCCGGCGGAGGTGGGGGAGCCGTGTCAGGCTCTTCTGGAATCAGTTGCGGCGCTTCACGATCCGTTTCAGATTCAACTTCCGGTTCACCCTCGGCAGGTTCTTTCCTCTCGACAGCAACCGCGGCATCGAGATCCTTCTGAATCAACCCGTCCGAGGGTTCTTCGTCCTCCTTCTCGCTTTCACCACCCCCTGAGACCGCGGCTTCTTCTGAAGTCGGCTGTTCGCCGGCAATCATCTCACCCGCAGGAGATTCCTCGATCTCCACCTCTTCGCCAGCTTCGACGCCGGCCTTCGAATCGGAGTCGATCTCCACCTCTCTGTCATCCAGAGCGACATCGGCGGCTTCCGAAGGTTCTGTTCCTTCACCTTCATTGAAAAGTGAGGCGAGGGCACGATCCTCCTCGGATACTGGTCCTTCCATGTCGATTTTTTCGAGCGTCTCCTCAAGATCGCCTTCAACTTCGACCTCCTCCTCGGTGGAAGTATTCCGGGAGAGGATTCCAAGTTCGGCTACGAGTCGGTCGGCCATGCTTTCGTCCGTGTACGGCCTGACCTCTTCAGGGATCGTTTCACGGTCGTCGGTCAACTGGAGACGCGAGGCGACATCGCGAGCCGTGGCACCGGCGGGTGTGAAGTCGCCAGGATGCCATTGTGGATGCCAGGCACGGATCGAAGGATTGGCGCGGCGGATTGTTCGAAGGAGTGCTTCCTGATGACGTTCCGAAATTGAATGGTCCAGGGGATCGAGTCCATAGAGATCTGCGATGGCATCTGCAAGCTGCTCGCTGCGCTCAAGGAACGCAAGCTCACGGATATAGCCGGATCGCGCCCGTGCGTTGTAGGGTTCCGAGTAGATCACGTCCTCCCATTGCCTGAGGGAGGATTCGTGTTCACCGAGTTGACTTAAACATTCCGCGAGAAGCGTTTTGGCGGAGGTCATCTCGGGGAACTGCTCAAGCCCCTTCTTCAACCGTTTGCGAGCCGCCTTCGGTTTTCCCTGTTCCATCTCCAGGGAGGCGAGTCGTGCAAACAGGCCGGGATGCTTCTTAGCCTGCTTTTTCAGGTGCAGGAATTCTTTTTTCAGCTGTCGCGAATCGTTCATACATCCTTCTCCGTGGCCCGGAAGAAAGGGCACGCGGGCAACGTCGTCGGGTTCATGAAAAGGGCGGCGAGAAGCATACAAGGAACTTAGCAATTTGCTATATACATATATATGTATATAGCATGATTCCCCCAACGGAACTTCCGAACAGACAACGGAGTATAGCCTTTCAAGTCGCCATGCGCCAGACCCAACTCCCAAAACAGGCGATGCAATGGTGACTTGAGCCCCGGAGCAGGAGCATATGCCTGATGACTGTCATTTGACTCTCCGAATACATTACTTTGAAACTTTCATGCATTTCTCATTGCCGGACTTTTACTTATATCCGGCTCGCCAGTGTGATATATGGAGATCGATCGGTGAAAACAAAACTGCTTGCCGCAATGATGATCACCATGCTCCTCGTGCTCCCCGTGTGGGCGGGCTCGTTCAGCATGGATACAGGTTTTTACACACCGCCCGCCTCGCAGGATCTGCTTCCCATGATCAAAGGCGAGAACGTCCGCAATGTGATTCTGCTGATTGGCGACGGTATGAGCATCCCCCAAGTGACCCTCGCCCAATTCGCAGGTCCGGGTCCGGACGGAAGGCTGTACATGCAACGGATGCCTGTGACCGGTCTCGCGAATACGGTTTCGGCGAACCGACTGATTACGGATTCCGCCGCTGGTGTGACGGCGATTGCTTCGGGTCGAAAGACCGACAACGGAATCATCAATCAGCTTCCCGATGGAACGCCGACGTCGAATATCGCTGCATTGGCTCACAAGAATGGAATAGCTACCGGGATCGTTGTCACCTGCGGCGTTACGCACGCGACTCCGGCAGGGTTTGCCTCGCGTGTCTGGAAGCGCAGCCATGAAGACAGCATCGCAGTCGACATATCAACCAGCGGACTCGATGTAGTCCTTGGAGGAGGACTGGAGTATTTCCTGCCAAAGAGTGATTCCCGCAGCAAACGTCCCGACAAGAAGAATCTTCTCGAGACGATGGAAGAGATGGGGTACACCTTCGCCGATACTCGTGCCAAGCTGGAAGCAGCCTCAGGGGAGAAACTTCTTGGCCTTTTCGCCGACGGTCCTTTGACCACGACGGACACCACCCAACCTTCCCTGGCGGAGATGACAGGAAAGGCGATTGAGCTTCTCTCAAAAAACAATAAGGGTTTCTTCTTGATGGTGGAAGGGAGTCAAATCGACTGGGAAGCGCATGCCAACGAGGAGGAGGGGATTGTTCGAGAGACTCTCCTGTTTGACCAGGCGGTGGGTGAGGCTCTCGATTTCGCTGAAAAAGACGGGCATACCCTGGTCATTGTCACCGCGGATCACGAGACGGGCGGCCTGTCCATTCCGGAAGGCACCCGTGACGGATCATGGATGCGCGTTGCCTTCAGCACGGGGCATCACACACCCCTGCCGGTTCCGGTGTTCGCCTACGGTCCGGGTGCCATCCAGTTCACGGGCTACTACCAGAACACGGAATTGCCGAGGAAGATGGCAGACCTGCTTGGGATCAAAGGGTTGCTCCCAAGGGGACCCGATGAGATCGTCACCGAAGAAAAAACCTACCTGGAGAGAATGTCGGGCAGATAGAGCAGGTTTCCCTGGTGCTTTCGAGGCTGATCCTGATTCAAAGGATCAGCTTTTATTTTACGACTCGTGTGTCCGCTTGCGCATCACAAGAGCACCTGCGAGAGGCAGCGAGCCAGCGAAAGGAATAGTGGTATTCTCGCCGGTTTTTACTATTGGACAGATCGACCCGCTGCAATGGAACCTCTTTTAACGTGCAGGAATGCCCGGAATGCGCCAATCGGAGGCCACCTCGCAGAGTCTTGCTCCATCTCGAACAAGTTCGATATTTTTCCTGCCCGTGAGGAATCGTCGTCAAAGATTGAACATTGCAGGTCCATACGTTGTCAGCGCCGGTCAGCAGCGATCTTGAAATCCCTTGACGAACGCTCATCACGGGGGTTCGCGCCGAGGGGAAGAGCGTGGCGTCAAGGATTTTTCGGCATCCGTCGAAAACGTACTGTATCTCTGGGAGAGTGCTCCCGCAACATCATGAAGGAACCCGAACGATGGCGACGGTAAGACCTTTTCCCGGACTCAGGCCAAGACGAGACCTGGCGGCTGAGGTGGCTTCTCCACCGTATGACGTGCTGAATACGGAGGAGGCTCGCGAGCTGGCCAAGGGCAATCCTCATAGCTTCCTCCACATCAACAAACCCGAGATCGACCTGCCTCAGAGTACCGACCCCTATTCGATAAAGGTTTACGAAACAGGACGTGACAACCTCCGGAAATTCATTGATGAAGGTGTGATGAAACAGGATGACCAGGCCTGTTTCTACCTCTACGCCCAGCAAATGGGCGATCATCGCCAGGTGGGTCTCGTCGCCGCAGCATCGGTGCAGGAGTACATCGAAGACAAGATTAAAAAGCACGAATTGACACGGGAGGTAAAAGAGCGCGACCGGGTGAACCACATCTCGATTTTAAACGCCCAGGTGGGGCCGGTCTTTCTTACCTATAAGGCGGTGCCGGAAATAGACACTCTTTTCGAGGAGATTCAGGAAGGTGATTCCGAGGTGGATTTTACCTCCCCCGACGGTATCCGTCATACTTTGTGGGTGATCGGTTCGCGCAAGACTATCGAATCGGTTGCACAACTTTTCACGCAGGTGCCCGAGCTGTATGTGGCGGATGGACATCACCGCAGTGCGGCGGCCCAGATTGTCTGCAATAAGCGTCGTGAGGAAAATCCGGGATACACGGGCGCGGAACCCTGGAATTACTTCCTGACGGTTATTTTTCCACATGATCAGCTGAAGATTCTCCCATACAATCGGGTCGTGAAGGATTTGAAAGGGCTGGACTCTGCGGCGTTTTTCGAGAAAGTGAAAGAGAAATTCGATGTCGTACCGGCGGAGGGGGCGTTCGAACCGGAGAAGACAAAGGTCTTCGGCATGTATCTCGAAGATCATTGGTACCGGCTTACGGCAAAAGCAGGAACCTTCGATAGCGAGAATCCGGTCAACAGCCTGGACATTGCGATTCTGCAGAACAACCTGCTCGCCCCGGTGCTTGGAATCGGCGATCCCCGCAAGGATGACCGGATTGACTTTGTGGGTGGCATCAGGGGACTCGGCGAACTTGAAAAACGTGTCGACAGCGGAGAGATGACAGTCGCTTTCAGCCTGCACGCGACGACGATTGAACAGTTGATCGCGATCGCTGACGCAGGGGAGTTCATGCCACCGAAATCAACATGGTTTGAACCAAAACTTCGCAGCGGGTTGGTGGTGCATATACTCGATTGAACAGGGTACACAGCGACTGCCGAAAAAAGGAACAGCAGAAACAGGATAGACAGGATTTACAGGATGGGAAAGGTAGTCTGTTGTTGACATTTAATCTTGTATATCCTGTACATCCTGTTTCAAGATGTGACTTTCCATGGTTCACATGCGGCAGGTACATAAACGAAACAAACGAGAGTTCACCCTCATCCGATAAGGAGTGGACGATGAGCATCAAGCTGAAGTACGACCGGATCTGGAATTTCAATGCCGGCCCGGCGGCGATTCCGTTGGAAGTGCTGGAGCGTGTGCACAAGTCGTGGTTTAATTACGGTGGCACCGGGATGAACGTGATGGAGTGGTCCCACCGTTCCAAGGAGTACGATGCAATCCACAACGAAGCGGTGGAGCGGATCAAGCGGATCTGTGGTTTGGACGACAGATTCCACGTTCTTTTCCTCCAGGGTGGGGCGTCAATGCAGTTTGCCATGATTCCGATGAACTTCCTCGATGGTGGTACCGCCGACTACATCAACACCGGCGCCTGGTCCAAGAAGGCGATCGCTGAAGCGAAAG
>JAZDLX010000057.1:0-6788 GCA_043801585.1 bacterium
TCCAAGTATACCCACTCTCGTCCCGCCTCGGCCAGGGTGGCCCGGGACGGAATTCTCGAATCTCATCACTTCTGACCGATAATGCAGGTGAAACCTGGGATTGTCATCCCAGGCCACCCCTGTCTTCGTGGAATTGCAGGGCGATCTGCGCGAGCGATTGCAGGGATTGCTGGAAAAAGAAGGGCTGCGAGTGAAGGGATGATCCTCCTTATGATAATTAGGAGAAACCCGGCCATCAAGCTGGCCGGGCCACCCAACCAAAGGGACCAACCACAGGGACCAACCACTGGGACAGTTACCTTTTTTACTGCGTAAGAAGAGAAACAGTCCCTGATAATCTCAGTCCTCCCCACCTTCGAGTCGATGGACAACTCCCAGCGTGACCATCGGGCGGACCACAATGTTGACGTCAGGGTCGATGTCCAGCCAGACGCCTCCCCCGATCACCCACATGCGCTCGTTTGACGGATTTCCCAGGCGCAGTTCGAGGCTTGCCAGACCCGCGTGGCGGACTCGCGCACCCAGATCGACCTCCGTGTCGATCAACCCTCTCGGCAATGAAATAAAACTGTATCCCAGCGCCATATAAAGGCGTGTCTGCGGAAATCTCCCGCGGTATGCAATCCCGATTCCGGTCGGCGCGATCATTCCTTCGATCCCGAGCATTGAGGAGGGAAAGCCGTCGATGCTGTGCGCCAGGTGGTACTCGTAGCGCAGGTCGATCAGTTGCGGCATTCCCAGGGTCAATCCGAGATGGTGCCGTGAGGGTTTGGCGCGAAGGAACGGATAGGGCCGCACCTGCTGCTGTTCGGCCAACGCCAAGGTTGCCAGGGTCATGCTGACAAGCGTTAGAATTCCGACCCACTTCCTCATTCTGTCCCTCCGTACCGTTCCAGTGCAAACTACCACACCAGCGCCCGTGCATCAATCTTCCGTAAAATAACTGTATTCTCTCCTCTGCTTTCACGAATGATCGTGTACACCCCCCGGAGCGATATGTGCCTGAATGACCTTTGCCCCACTTTCCGAGGCGGTTATATTTAGTCGCCCTTTCGGGGGCGGGAATTCCACATGAACGATCCGGAGTCCTGTTGGGGGACGGGCTTGAACGGAAAACACGGGAGGAGTGAGGTGGCTCGTTATCCATTCAGAACCTGGTTGATGGCTTCAAGGCCCTTTTCGTTCACCGCATCGGCGACCCCGGTGCTGCTGGGCACCGCTCTCGCCTTCTGGCAGATCGGCAAAATTGACGTCCTGCTCTTCGTCGCGGCGATTCTCGGCGGAGTTTTCCTGCACGCCGGCACCAACCTGATCAGCGACTTCTTCGATTACATAAAGGGTGTCGATCGCGTGGACACCTTCGGCGGCAGCCGTGTTCTCGTCGAGAATCAGATGCATGCGCGTGACGTGCTGGTCGGTGGTTTCATCGCTTTCGGCATCGCAACCCTGATCGGCGTCTACCTGCTGATTGTCCGCGGCTGGCC
The DNA here is from genome assembly GCA_043801585.1 of bacterium. GTDB lineage: Bacteria > Electryoneota > Electryoneia > Electryoneales > Electryoneaceae > JAZDLX01. Next base: position 1,485 of record JAZDLX010000057.1, read on the forward strand.
GATTGTGATGTTCGGACTGGCGGGTATTTTCGGCGGGTACTTCTACACCGGTGGTCCGCTCAGCTACAAGTACCGTGCCCTGGGTGAATTCCTCGTTTTCACACTGATGGGACCGCTGATGGTCTGGGGGGCCCATTTCGTGCAGGTCGGCGCCCTCGAGTGGGCTCCCGTGCTGATCTCTGTGCCTGTTGGCTTCCTCGTCGCGGCGATCCTCTACGCCAACAACCTCCGTGACATCGAAGACGATACCAGCAGCGGTTACCACACCCAGGCGAGCCTGATCGGCCGCAAGACCGCACGGTTAGTATATGCCGGGATGTTAATCAGCGCCTATGTTGTGCTCGCGGCGCTCGTCGGCTTCGGCAAGGTGCCAGTCTGGACGCTGCTGGTGCTGCTCTCGATTCCAGCAGCACTCAAGGTGAACGGGATGATTCAGAACAGTCTGAACAACGAACGGAAACATTACGCGATGGTCGATGTGATGACCGCGCAGCTTCATTTCCAGTTCGGCATCCTGTTCAGCATCGGCATCGTTCTTGGTCATTTTATCCACATCTGAGGTCGGGGAATGGCATCCGGTTACGGACTTCAGGAGGGGCGGCCCAAGGGTGGTTGGCCCCTCCTTTTTATTGCCGTCCTCGCGGCGGTGATCATCTGGTATTTCCTCTTCGCTGTTCCGGGAACGCCTTTCTGGGTTGTCATCGCGGCGGCCACATTCATGCTCGGCGGTGGCACGCTGCTGGTCTTCCCGGACACTCTAAGGGCGCATCCGCGAACGTGGTCCCGGTTCATCCTGATGGGTTTCGTGGCAGCGTTTGTCCTTTACGGCCTTTTCGCCCTGGGCGACAAGGCGGTGAGGGTCGTGCTTGCCGACGGAGCGCACCAAGTAGCGAATGTCTATGCCACCAGGGCTCAAGCCCAGCCGACCGTGATCGGATTACTGCTCTTTTTCATCATCGGGCCCGGCGAAGAACTTTTCTGGAGAGGGTGGGTGCAGCGAACGTTCTCCGCGCGGTTTGGGGCGATTGGCGGTTACCTGATCACGACAGCGGTTTACATCCTCGTGCATGTCCCTTCGATGAACCTGACCCTCATCGGAGCGGCGGCGGTGGCGGGTGCATTCTGGGGGTATCTGTACGTATTGTATGGACATATCGGACCCGGCCTGGTGTCGCACGCGCTCTGGGATGTGTCCGTTTTTATCCTCTTTCCGTTCCATTAAACCGGGATTCTTATGGGGCACCAGGGGTCGAACAAGCCGAGTGTTGAGCGGTATCTGAAGGGAATGAAGCGCGAAGAGGAAAAACGTGAGCTTCGCGCGGAGAAAAAAAAGCACCTTTTGTCCGCGGTGTCCAAACAGCTCGATGAACACCACCCCTCCGGCCTGATCCTGACTCGCGCCCGCAGCGGCCTGCTGGTGCAGGACGAACGGAACAACGAGCATCACTGGTGCCGCGCGCGGCAAAAAGGGCGAATACTGAATCCAGTTCCCGGCGACCGTGTGGTCTACGAACCCTCCACCCCTACCTCCGATGGACGGATTCTCGACCTTTACGAACGCACATCATTCCTTCGCCGCTGGTCGTTTGGACGGATCAAGGAGATCGCCGCAAACCTCGAGCAGATGGTGATCCTCGCGACGATCGACGAACCTCCGGTGAGCCCGAGACTCGTGGACAGGTTGTTAGTGGGCGCCTCCTGTGGAGGATTCGAGGCGTTGATCGTCGTCAACAAGATCGACCTCGCCGGAAGGGAAAAGGCGAAGGAGTGGGGCGAATGGTGGCGGCGTGCTGGATACGATGTCCTGCTGGTTTCGGCGGAGACCGAAGAGGGGATCGGGGAACTCTACAGCCGCTTGCGGAACCGTTCGAGCCTGCTGACTGGGGCTTCGGGGGTTGGCAAGAGCACGGTGCTCAATCGGCTGATCGAGGATCTCAACCTCGACACATCGGCGATTTCGGAAGCAACAGGACGAGGAGTGCATACGACTGCCTTCACCCGCCTCTTCCTCGTTCCCGGTGGCGGGATCGTCGCCGACAGCCCCGGCATCCGTGAGTTCTTCCCCGTTCTGGATGCTCCGGAAGAGCTGCGCAATCACTTTCCTGAATTCCGTGAACCAGCCGAAAAATGCACCTTCGCCGACTGCCTCCATTTTGAGAAATCGGATGGTTGCGAGGTTCGCAGACAGGTGGAGTCAGGTCGTATCCATCCGGACCGTTATACTTCCTATCTTACCCTGTACGATTCCCTGCTGATCGGTCCGCAACGGGGACGAGGCCCACAATTGGCGAATACTCCAGTGTAACTGATAACCCTGCCATCGAGTCTTTTCTTAACGGCTTTCCTGGGTTGCGCAGGAGGATGTTTTTCATGGCGCTGCTTGATCAACCGGATCACGAACGCGAACTGATCACCGTCGAGCATTTCACCAACCTCTCGGCGGAAATCAACTATAACCTCTCCGCGAAACGTCCGGACGAAGACGAGGCGTTGCTCGCCCTGCTGCTCGGCCCCGCCCGTTTCAGCGACATTCAGCCGTTACTCCTTGCCATGAAAACGATCCGTCTCGGCTACGGTGACACGCGGCGCAAGATCGGCCCGCTTGCGGTGCTTCACCCCCTTCGTACCGCCGCACTGGTCAGCCGTACGATGATCAATCCCGGTCTCTTCGACATGTTGCTTGCCATGCTGCATGACAAGGGTGAAGATCTGCCGTTGGAGGTGATCGCCGATGATAAACGAGCGGCCTTCAAGGAGAGTTACCAGATTCTGCTTGACCATCTCGGAGGTGCGAAAGGGGAACGGCTGGACCACATGATCCGGGTCTTGACCCAGGAGTACGAACTCGGCTATTTCGGCTACCTGCTTCAACTGATCGACCGCTCGAAAGAAACCCCGGAACTGCTGCATGTGAAACTCGCCGACCGGCTCGACAACACCCTTGACAATCACATCGGCCGTCCCGGAGTGCTCCATTACAATTTCTTCCGCAGTGTTTTCGATCTCCTGTTTGTCCCCGTGTACAAAGGCGTTAATATCCGCCGTTACCACTTTCTCCCCAGCCCCGAAGAGGGAAGTCTGCTGCTTTCGCAATTGTTCAAGAATGCCGTTTTCCTCAGCCTGCTTCGCCATGAATCAATCGACAAGCTGGATGCGACCACGGAACGGCTCTTTGACGCGGTGGCCATCGCATCGATCCGTGAGGCGCAATGGATCGCACTGGAGTTGTTCACGGAGTATCAAAGCCGGGAGGGCGTGGACAAGCTTCGGTCACTCGTCATGGATACGATGAAATACTCCATCGCCGGTGGTGCAACGGACATCCGCACGGGGAAGGACGAACAAAGCGTCGATGGGCTGATTCTGAACAATTTCGTCGTCACGGAGCAGAAAATTCGACGCAGCCGCATGAGCAAGCTTTTCGCCAACCATGAATTCCTGACCACCACCATCGTCACCCTGATCGCAACCTTCGCCTCATTCCTCAATGACCCGGAATTCGCCATCCGCGGCATTGACCGGGATGGAATCAAGCCGGTATAGCAGGGATCGCCTGTCTTTCGACCAGCAAGAAGCCCGGGGGAATCCCGGGCTGCCACCTTCTGCGAATCCTGTTACCTTTCAGCGGCGGTTGTCACTTCTGGCGGAGAAAGTCAAGCAAATCCGTGGAGATCGGTTCCCCACCAGACAGGCGAACGGCACGTGCAACCTGACCACGGTGATACGTCCCGTGATTGAATACGTGCATCAGAATCTCACCGAGGGTTACGGTAATTGAAATTCCCCTGGTATTCTGGAAGGTGATTTCCCCCGCCATTGCTTCATTCGTCAATCCGTCGAAGAAATCCTTCCACTGTTTTTTCAGTTCAATCATTAATTCCTTCGCTTCGGCAAAATCCGTCAATTCATCCAAAGCAGGACGGCCACCATGCTCGATGCGTTCCAACCACAGTTTGTCCACTGCGATTGTGTGCAGGAATGGTGTGACCGCCTCTTCCGGCATCCCGGCGGCTTCTATCATTATCCACGACTGGTCTTGTGACCAGAAATGGTAGTTTCCGTAGCGAAGGATCATCTCAAGCATGTCATCGCCGTCCTCCCTGAGCGAAATTGAGGGGATATGTTACGTGCTTAAAAATTCATCAAAGAGTGAACTTTACCTTCAATTCCGAATGAAGTGATGCGTCCCTTTCACCCCGTCAAGACTGTGGTTTCGCCCTGAGATACTGGTCAGGCCAGGAAATGTCCACACCCAGTTTTGATGCACCCAGCAGCGCCCAGTGCGGTTCACGAAGCAGTTGCCGTCCAACGACTACGATATCGGCGGTTCCCCCTTCGATGATCAGGTTGGCCTGGTCCGCACGAGTGATGCCGCCGACAGCCCCAATCAACATGTTCGTATGCTTCTTGAGATATTCGGCATACTTGGGCTGCTGATCGACAACCGTAGCCTTTGCCGCTTCCGGGGTGATCCCGCCCGATGATGCGTCCACGAGATCGACACCGGCCTCCTGCAATTTGTCGATCAGCACCACGGAATCCTCGAGCTGCCACCCCTCCTCCAACCAGTCCACAGAAGAGATCCGGGTGAAAAGAGGCATGCTTTCAGGGATAATACCCCGCACCGCAGCAGCGAGCTCCAGCGCAAAGGTCATCCGCCCGGCACGGTCCCCGCCATACCGATCCGTCCGTCTGTTGGACACCGGCGACAGAAAACTCTGCAACAGATAGCCGTGAGCCATGTGAAGTTCGATCACCTTGAAACCGGCGGATACGGCACGTTTCGCGGCGGCAACGAACGCTTCGATGACCTCCGCTATCCGTGCTTCCGTCATCTCGCTGGGGACGGTATGCCGTTCCGAGAAAGGAATCGGCGACGGCCCTTCGGGCACCCAGCCACCGTCACCCGGCGGGATCGGATGGACTCCTCCGGTGAACGGAATTGTCGTCGAGGCCTTTCGACCGGCGTGAGCGAGTTGGATTCCCGGAACAGCTCCCCGGCTCTCGATGAAGTCAATGATGGGACGCCACGCCGCGAGCTGTTCGTCGTTCCACAAGCCAACATCTCCCGGACTGATCCGACCCTCCGGCACGACCGACGTTGCCTCGGTCATCACCAGACCGACACCCCCGGTTGCCCGGGCGCCGAGATGGACCAGGTGCCAGGTGTTCGGAATTCCGTCATCCGCCGAATACTGGCACATCGGACTCATCATGATCCGGTTGCGCAGGGTTACGCCACGGATGGTCAGGGGTGAAAACAGCGGAGGTGTTGCAGAATTCATCAGATTTTCCTCCTGCGGA
>JAZDLX010000051.1:0-13650 GCA_043801585.1 bacterium
GGCGGAACGTGTGTCTGATGGTTGTCGAACGTCGGACGAAGGGAGTGGAACGATCTCTGGCGTCTTGTCCAGAGCGTATCCAACCCCCACCGCGAGGGAGAGTGCTGCAACGAAAAGGATTCGTTTCATTAAGTCCCCCCACCTATAAATGAACATTGAACAGGGGCGTTTATAAGCTTCAAGACAAGATAATCACACAACAGCGCGGGGAACACGTTGATCGTGATAAAATGAATTTGACTGGAAATTGGGGAGATGGAAAGGCCGGTTTCGTGAGATCTCTTGCGAGGGCAGCTCTCGGGCAGGGACACCCGCGCCGCAGGAACAGGATGACTTGAGGAATTAGAATAAACCCTGTTTGCTCGCTGCGCCAGGCAAACAGGGCCAGATACGCTCACTGTCCGACAGTGGGTGAGGAAGAAAGGCCCGCCGACGGGTAGTCATGCCCGCTGTGGTTTTTCCGCACGAACAGATTTGAAATATATCTCTGCACCCAGAAGTGTATTGGGAGGGATGGTGTGGGACAGAGGTTTGTTTTTCTGTTGAGTTAGTGCATTGCAGCAGGTCCCCCAACAGCCCCATATTTAAAAACACGAAGAAGACCGATTTTCACGTGCCCGATTTGGGGGTGTAATGGCTGCAAAAGCCGAAAAAACGGTAGTTTCTCGCAGAGTCCTGGTTGTCGATGATGACCCGATGATTCGGGAATTGCTCAGCCAGGCGCTGAGTTCGAATGGGTATGAGGTTGTTCAGGCGGAGAGCGGGGAAGAGGCCTTAAGAATCATCGAAAACGAGAAAATCTTTGTCCAAATCTTCGACATGCAGCTTCCCGGAATCAACGGCGTTGACCTTTGCAGAAAATCGTGCGAGATGAACCCTGTTGCTGTGCGCTTTGCAATGACAGGGTATATATCGGTGTTCAACCTCCTCGAAGCGCGGGAGGCTGGATTTGACGACTACTTCGTCAAGCCATTCTCCGTGGATTCCATTCTCAAACACATCGAGGACGCCTTCGAAAAAGTGGAACGCTGGAGACGGGGCAAATAGGCTGGACACTACGGGAACGGCAACTTTCATTCAGTGGGATCCGTTTAAATGGTGAAGCAGGTTAATTGAACAAAGCAAACGGTTCCCGAATTTTGTGAGACCCGATTGACAGACAGACTCATTCCAAACATCGGTCCCCTTGAGATTCGCAAACGGAAAGCGGTTGGATTCGCGGTGCTTGCATTAGCCGTGGCTGCGCTCGGTGCGATGGTGCTCGGTGGAGCACCGGTGGTCACCCGCCTTATCCTGGCGCCTTTCTGGTGGCTCGGCTCCCTCGGTCTTTTGCAGGCGCGGCAGCAGACCTGCGTGGCGCTTGCGGCCCAGGGGGTGTGCAACATGGACGACGGTCCGGAACCGATCCAGGATCCCGATACCTTCGCGGCCATCCAGCGGCAGGCGCGAAAGGTGCACCGTTGGAGCCTGATCGTCGCTGCAGTGCTGACCGCGCTGTCCATCCTTCCGTACGTTCCCGCGAACTGACACTGGCCGGGTAGGCCCGAAGAACGGCATTGTTACAACTCTATTCGAAAAGGACACATGGACCGTTCGAGTGAATCAGTGAGTGCTTCCGGAGAGCAGGAAAATGTACCAGGTACCTTTTCATACGCGGAGTCGAACAAGGATGCTGAACAGGAAGAAAGTACCTGGTACATTTTCCTGTGACGAGAGACGCTGCCCGTCAATTCATCTGAGTTCATCCACCAGGTGTGACGCTGGACTTTCGATCATTCTCTTGAAACTTCGATTCACGCCATGAGCATTGTCACCCTCAACGCAGTCGAACAGAGTTTTGGCGCACAGCAGGTATTGCTGCCGGTGTCGATAAAGATCAACTCCGGGGCGAAGATTGGGCTGGTGGGGCGCAACGGGGTTGGCAAGACAACCCTGCTGAAGATCATCGCGGGGCTGCAACAGCCCAGCGGTGGTCATGTCGTCCATGCGTCCGAACTCCGCATCGGCTTCCTCGAACAGGATCCTCACTATCCCGAAGGCCACACGCTCTATGCGGAGGTGCGAGAGGGGATCGCCGCGGTGGACGAGCTGGAGGCCGAGCTTCGCCACCTCGAGGAACTGCTCGCGGAGCTATCGCTGAAGGATGATCCCGAGACTCAACAGCGGCTGCTGGACCGCTACGCGAGGACACAGGAGAAATTCGAGGGTCGAGGAGGCTGGCAGGCGGACGCCCGTGTCGGGGCGGTGCTGCTCGGCCTCGGCGTCGCGGAGCAGGACTGGTACCGCGAGGCGAAGACCTTTTCCGGCGGTGAACGCAATATCATCGGTCTCGCTAAAATTTTCGTGCAGGACCCGGATCTGACGCTGCTCGACGAGCCGGGAAATCACCTTGACTTCGAGGGACTCGACTGGCTCGAACAGGAACTCCGACGGTACCGGGGGGCGCTGCTGCTCGTCAGCCACAACCGCTATCTGCTTGACACCGTGACCAACACGACCTGGGAGCTCGAGCGCGGAAAAATTGAACTGTTCAGCGGGAATTATTCGTTCTATCGGGCCGAAAAACTGCTGCGCCAGGAGAAAGCGGAGATGGTGGCAAAACGGGCCGAACGGGATATCAACCGGCTCCGTTTCCAGATCCAGCGGCTGAAAAGCTGGGCAAGCGTGTATGACAATCCGAAGTTGGCGCGGACGGCGAAACGGTTCGAGCGGCGTGTCGAGGAGCTGAAGGAAGATACCAAGGTCACCCGTGAGGACACCCGCCGGTTGGGGCTTCGCCTTGCCGGTTCCGCGACGAAAGGGGATATCGCCCTCGACGTGGTGGATTATTCGCGGCGGCACGGCGACGGCGGCGCTCTTTTCAAACACATCTCCTTTCGCATCGGACAGGGGAATCGGGTGGCGCTGGTCGGACCCAACGGCTCGGGCAAAACGACATTCCTGCGTGACGTGGTCCGCGAGGGGCGTTGGGAGAGTGACAGGCTTCGTGTTGGGCGGGCAATGAAAATTGGATATCTCTCTCAGACGGGAGAGGAATTGAACCGTGACAACCCCCTGACCGACGAACTGATGCACCTTGCGGGATTGCGCCGCGGCGAGGCGGAGGCGCTGCTCTACCGTTTTCTGTTCGCCCACGATGACCTGGACAAACCGGTGTCAGTGCTTTCGGGTGGAGAGCGGGTTCGCCTTCAGCTCGCGGCGTTGATGGCGGGCGGATCGAACTTCCTGCTGCTCGACGAGCCGACGAACCACCTCGACGTGTTCTCGCGCGAGGCGGTGGAGGACGCCCTCGAGGATTTCGCCGGAACGATCCTTGTCGTCAGCCATGACCGCTATTTCCTCGACAAGATCGCCGAACGTGTGATCGCGGTGAAAACGCCAACGATCGAGAGTTATGACGGCAACTTCTCCGAGTTCTGGGAGGCGTACAAGCGGCTCCGTGAACAAGCGGCGGAGGAGGTTGTGGAGAAAAGACGCGCCGCGAAAGAGACCAGGAAACAGAAACGGCTCGAGCGGTTTAAGAAAATGAAGTTCAACGCCGAACGGTTCAAGTGGCTGGAACAGGAGATCGCGCGCCTCGACCAACGGCGTCAACGGCTCGAGGGTGAGATCGTCCGCGAACGGGAGAAGGGCAACCGTAAGCGCGAGGCCGCCAAACGGGAGAAGCTCGAGAAGACGCGGGATCAACTCGAGCTGGTCTGGGCGGAGTGGACCGCGATGGGTAACCGCAAAGCGGATTACGGACTGTGAGCCGCCAGCGAAGTCGCTGGAGCCAAGTGCCGCCCCAAGGCTTCGCGGGTCGGCGAAAGATCAATCATGGCGGGGACTGCCAATACCTTGAAAGAAACGAATTAGAATAAACCCTGTTTGCAAGCAAACAGGGGCACATATCGATTGAACATTTCAACTCGACTCAAAACCAAGGGTGGCTAGAATAATACTCCGGACCGAAAGGTCTATTCTCTTGTCTCCAGAATTCAGTTGCCTCGGGAGATAGTTGCTCGCCACTCCAAGAGTTGTGGAGCATGCATACTAAAATGCATTCGGTCAAAATATACATGGCATTGCCAATACCTCTGTGCCTGTGTTTGGAATCAACTGCGGAATTCTGGCAATACCCAATAGGTTTATAATCAAATTCAGGACAACTATCAGCGAGATTAAAACCGGCATCCCCAACGGTTTCCCCGCTAAACAGAACTCTAATGAAAACACTATGCATCGGATCATCTTGAGGGAGACGATACCGAATCTCATAACCCTGATTTGTAACTCTATCAATGTAGCTTTGTCTGTCATCAAGGTTCACGCCTTCAATACTATTCCACATCACCTCGCTTACGTGCCGTTTGCCCATAGTATCCCCATTATTGTTAATGCATATCGGATTAGTAAGTGAACCGCTCCCATAGACAATGTACTGTCGGTCATTTTGAAAAAAACATTTACTAAAAATCATGTGCCCCTGTTTGCTTGCAAACAGGGTTTACTCTAATTTTCAAATCATCCACCAATGGAAAAAATCGTCAACTATGTCTCATTTTGTCCATGAAGAAGGGCACGCCCATTTCATCACCTTTTCGACCGCGGGGAAGAAGTGGTTGTTCAAAAGCCCCGCCCTTTACCAACTGTTCGTTGAACATCTTGATCGCGCGCGGGAGAAGCACCAGTTCTATCTCTTCGCCTATGTTGTTATGCCGAACCATGTTCATTTGTTGATCTTTCCCAAAGGGACAGAAAACATCCCAAACATTCTGCGTACCATCAAACGACCATTCGCATACCACGCTTTGCAGATTCTTCGTAAAAGCGATCCAGACTTGGTGAAATCACAGGAAGTCAATCACGGAAACCGGACCGTGACTCGGTTCTGGCAACCGGGCGGAGGACTCGACAGGAACATTACCAATCCTGAACGCGTCAGACGGGCGATTGAATACATGCACGGGAATCCTGTACGACGTGGTCTCGTTGAAAAACCGACGGATTGGACCTGGTCGAGTGCGCGGTTCTGGGAAAACGGAACAACTAATCCGATTCGGATGGATGTACCTGAATGGTTGGGACGTGATCCATCGAAAGAGCAGCAATAGTACTCTTTCGACTCAACGGATATAATAGACGGAACAGATACGAATTAGAATAAACCCTGTTTGCAAGCAAACAGGGGCACATAGCACATAGCTGCGTCTCTCCGGGGACCTGCCGATGGTGATCGAGGCGGTGGACATTCACGAGTGCATTGACAAGGTGCTGCCGAGGATCGACGAACTGCTCGAGGAAGGCCTGGTCACGCAGGAGAAGGTTCGTGTTCTCCATTACGCACCGACCAAAGAAAGAGAAGTAACGTTTCGATCCGTCACGGTTTCCTGATCGGTTTCCCGTCCGGTCCGAGAGCTTTGCGGTTCATCTGCTGTTGCAGGATGTACTCCTGCGTCCGCTCCCAGTCGTGCATGTAATACTCGTTCCAACAGTTGGCGTCTCCGAAACGTGCCCGTTCGAGCAGAATCCACGGGCGTTGGGGTGCCGTGTCGCCGGACAGGTTGGTGCGTCTCCCGCGATCGATCTCTCCTCCGTTCTCCTCATCGATCAGTCTCACCTCCATCCACTTGCTGGAGTAGGATGACATGCTAATCGTCGCGAACGTCACAACGTAGGTTCAATCCAGCTCCTCGAAGATCGCGGTGTGCGCGAAGGAAAGGGACGCATCCCCGCTGGTACTTGTCACTTCGCGGACCCAGGAATGATCGGTCGATGAGCCGTCATAGGCGTCGTTGCCGTTTCCATCCGCGAAGAGTTCAACCCAGTAGCTGTGTCCGGGGAGCAGTGCAGCAAAGCCGACGTTGAAGGGAACACTCGCCGGAATGGTCATCGACGTTCTGTTGCTCTCGATGCCGGTCCCCTTGTCGATCGTACGCACCCAGAGTGTCTGTCCGGCGTGGGGGCCTTCATCGGTGACCGTAAGAGTCAGCGTCCCCCAGGGTGCGGATCTGGACTCACCCGGCAGGCGCACAAAAGAGGAGTTGCCGGGACTGGGATCGCCGACGAACCACTCGCCGTAAGGGTCCTGGAGTTCCTCACCGTTGGCCACGCCGTCATGGTCAGCATCGAGCTGGGCGAGGTAGGGATTCCAGACGACATTTCCCGTTGCGCCGGGAGTGTCGAGGAAGAACTTCTCCACCAGCTTGCCGAAATCATTCCGCGCCCCTCCCCCTGCCGGGTTGACATGGCAATTGGCGCAGGAATTGACGGAACCGTTGGGAAGCTGCGCGGGGCGGAACGGGCGTGCTGCTGCGGGCGATGCAAAGGCGAGGACAAAAAGGTACAGCCCGACAGTTCGAAGCCTGATCATTCGGTCTTCAGGTTTGTTTGAACTCCACGGCGGGGCGATCGGATCGAAGAAGCGCTGAGTTAATAGTCCCTAATTTTTACAGGATAGCTCAACATTGGACGATTCAGGCAAGGATCAAGGATGGATTTCCTGTCGAAAACAGAGCTTCTTGGCAGATAAGTATCGACTCTCAGATTAAATGTACCAGGTACAATTATTTTACACCACAATTTGCTGTATAATATATTGAATTAAATAAATATAAAATTGTACCTGGTACATTTTTTCTCAAAAAGAAAACCCGCCGAAAGGCGGGTTGTCAGCAATAAAAACGTATGTCGATTCAATTGTGATGATGTCCGCAATTACAGGAACCGCCCTCGTCGTCGCAATTACAGTCTCCACCATTCTCGCCACAGGAGCAATCGCCCTGTCCCTTTGACTGGGGATAGGAGGCGCGCCCGGCAACGATGTCCTGGGCGAGCGGGAGTTTTTCAACGACATCTCCCGCCACAATCCCGGTGCTGCCCACCTCATCGGCTGCGAGGTTGCCCGCGAGGCCGTGCACGGTGACCGCCGCGATGGAGGCTTCCTGCGGGTTCAGTCCCTGGGCGAGGAATCCGGCGATCACGCCGGTGAGCACATCGCCCATGCCTGCGGTGGCCATGCCGGGGTTTCCGGCGAGCACCGCGTAGACGGGACCGCTTGGCCCGGCGATCAATGTCGGAACGCCCTTGAGGACGACCGTCACATTCGCCTGCTCCGCGAATTGGCGAAGGCTGTTGAGACGGTCGGCGGCGATGTCGGCGCTGGGCTTGCCGGCGAGCCGGGCGAACTCGCCGAGGTGAGGGGTCAGCACGACATTCTTTCCCGCCAATCCCTTCAACGCGCCGGGAAGCTGCGCGAGGGCGTTGAGGCCGTCGGCGTCGATTACCGTGGGGAGGGGAAGGTCATCGACGTGCCCCTCGAACCACTTGATCGTTTCGGGGTTCAGCGACAGGCCCGGTCCGATCACCTCGACGTCCGCCCATTTGCGCGCCTCGTCGATGGTCGTTTCCGCCTCTGCGGCGATGGAGCCGGTTTCGGTATCGGCGACGGGTATCGTCATCACCTCGGCGGACCGTCCCGCGAGAATCGCTTGGGCGCTTTTTGCGGTGGCAACCTTGACCATCCCAGCGCCGGTGCGCAGAATGGCCTTGGCTGCCAACTCGGCGGCGCCGGTCATTCCCACCGATCCGGCGACGACGAGCACCTTGCCGTTGTCACCTTTGTGTTGGGTGAGACGGCGGTCGGGGAGCATGTCGCACACATCGGCGGGTTCCACGAGGTACATCGGTACTTCGATCTCCATCACATACTTCGGAGGGATCTGGATGTCCACGCGGCTGATCCGGCCCGCATGGTCGATTCCCGGGCTGACAATGTGGCCGACCTTGATCTCGCCGAAGGTGGCGGTGAGGTCGGCACGGACCGCCACGCCCGCGACGTGACCTGTGGAGCCGTCCACGCCCGAGGGGATATCCACGCTGACCACGGAAGCCTGGGAGATGTTGATCGCCTCGATGGCGTCGGCGATCAGCCCGTCCGCCCCGCCGCGCAATCCGGTGCCGAGCAGGGCATCCACGATCACGTCAGCGGGTGGAATCTTCTCCAGGTCCTTGCGGCTTTTCACCTCGATGACCTTGCCGCCGAGGTTTTCATAGACCTTCAGATTGGTCAGAGCGTCCCCGGAGATCTTGCTCCGTTCGGCGACGAGATAAACAGTAACCTCGGCCCCGAAATTGAGCAGCCGACGGGCGACAGCGAAACCGTCGCCGCCGTTGTTTCCGCCACCGCAGAACACCAGCGCACGGGCGCCGGGCACCCGTCCGCCGAGTAGAGTGTCGACCTCGAGCATCACACCACGAGCGGCAAGTTCCATCAAAACAATGCCTGGGAGTCCCGCCTCCTCGATGGTTCGCCGGTCCAGTTCACGCATCTGTTCGGGAGTAAGGATGGGTCGCATATCGTCAAGCTCCTTATGGGTCAATGGAAGAACACGAAAGTTAGACGCCATTAACGTACAAATCCGAAAAGCCAGAGACAAGATGTTTCCGTCGAGTGCGAGGTGCGAACGGTGTGCGGTGGTTCATTGTTGTGGCAGATTCTTGGTGCAACGGAGACACGCCACATACTGCCGCCGGGACTCCTCGCGGCGCACAGAACGACAACTGACTGGAACAGGGTATACAGGATGATTCGGGATTTACAGGAAAAGAACGAACGTAAAATCCGTTTGAGCTTTTTCACTCAATCGATTTTATTCATCATGTCCATCCTGCCGGTTTTTATCCTGTTCATCCTGTTCCACTAATCCGGCTTCTGCCGTTACCCCTTCTTCGGGAACAGGTCCATGAAGTATTCCGCGAGGGCGGTGATCGTCAGGCTCGGGTTGACGCCGAGGTTGACCGGCACCACCGAACCGTCGATGACGTAGAGGTCGTCGTAGCCGTGCACCTTTCCGGAGAAGTCCACCACGCCCTCCCGGGCGGAATGTGACATGATGCAGCCGCCGAGGATATGCGCTGTGGACGAGGTGTCAAAGAACACCTCGGGCAGGACGCTCATCGGCCTGCCACCGATTTTCTTCGCCATTGTTTTCGCGTACTGGTTGGCCACCGGGATGTACGAGGGAACTCGTTTGTCAGTGTGCCAGTTGGAGGTGATTCCCTGCTGTCCAAGTTTCCACCATTTCTTCACGTACTCGAAGCGCAGGTAGTTGTCGATCTTCTGCATCACCAGCAGGATCGTCATGCGCTGCGCCCAGTTGCGCGGGAGGATGCTGCGCACGAACCGTATCGGGTGGAGCAACAGGGTTGCAAGGAAACGCAGGGGCCGAGGCCAGAATTCACCGCCGCCGACGAGCACCGTGGCGATCATCGACATCGCGTCATTTCCCTTGCCGTAACGGACTGTTTCGATGTGGGTGTTGTCGTCGGGATAGACGCCGGAGGTGATGGCGATGCCCTCGGAGTAATCGACGTCCATCTTGTCGGCGAGCACGCCGACGAGTGCTTCGCTGTTGGTGCGGACGACATTCCCGAGCTGATGCGAGAGATTCGGCAGCGAGCCGCGATGTTTGCATTTCAGCAGCAGCGGCACGGTGCCCATGACGCCACCCGCGAAAACGACGCCCTTTGCACGAACCTGTTTCCGGGGTTTGATCAGGCCGCCGAGTTTTTCCATGTGGACGATGTAGCCGCCCTTTTTCGCCGGACGCACGTCAATCGCGCGGGTGCGGGGGATGATCTGCACCCCAAGCCGCTCCGCAAGGTGGAGGTAGTTCATGTCGAGGGTGTTCTTCGAGCCGTAACGGCAGCCGGTCATGCAGGCTCCGCATTTAATGCAGCCGGTACGGTCTGGACCCGCGCCGCCGAAGTAGGGGTCCGGCACGGTGACATCCTCTTCGCCGAAGTAGACACCAACGTCGTTGATGTGAAAGGTGTCGCCACGCCCCTGTTCCTCTGCGCACTCCTTCAACAATTCATCGGCGCGGGTGATCGACACACTGGGGGTGGCGCCGAGCATTGTCCGGGCGCGCTGGTAGTAGGTGTCCATCTTCTCTTTCCATCCGGGACCGCCCCAGATGGGGTCCTCGAAGATCGGATCGGGAGGGGTCAACAGGTTGTTCGCGTAAACGAGACTTCCACCGCCGACACCCGCACCGTGGAGAATGAAGACATCTTTCATCAGGGTCATCGCCTGGATGCCGTGGAGGCCCAGGGCGGGAAGCCAGAAGGCTTTCGGGAGGTTCCAGTTGCTCTTTGCGTAGTCCTGCGGACGGAAACGGCGTCCCTGTTCGAGGACGGTTACGCTGTAGCCCTTTTCCGCCAGCCGCAGCGCGGAGACCGATCCGCCAAAGCCAGAGCCGATAATCAGGTAATCGCAATCATAGTGCACGGGACCCCCCTGGTGAATGATCATGAATGTACTGCGGGAAAAGGAGGTGACTGAAACCCTGTCGATCAGAAACAGGATAAACAGGATGTTCAGGGAAATCAGGAACTGCCTTGAACAGGATCGACAGGATGCTTCAGGATGCACAGGATGGGCAAGATGCTTGACTCATCCTGTACATCTTGTTTCATTCGCTTTTCATTGGAAGGTTTATGGCGTACGCGATCTTGGGAATGCTTTCCGGCTTTTTCTGAACTCCGGCGTCTCCTATATTGCCGCCATGCCGAAACACGCTGGCGAGATCATCCTCGGCTTCGATCCCGGAACGCAGGTGACCGGGTGGGGAGCCGTCCAGAACGGGCGGCCGCTCCGGATGCTCGGAGTTGGCATCGTGCGTCCGAAACGGGGCGAACCGCTCGAGTTGCGGCTGAAGACCATTTACGACGAAGCGTTGCTGCTGATCGACCGGCACAAACCGTCCGTGGTGGTAGTGGAGGACCCCTTCGTTGGCAAGTCGGTCTCCAGCGCGCTGGCGTTGGGGCAGGCTCGCGGAGTTCTACTGCTGGCTGCGGCGCAACGGAATCTCCCAGTTGTCAGTTATTCGCCGCGCTCTATCAAGGCGGCAGTGGTCGGACGCGGTTCGGCGAGCAAGGAGCAGGTGGCGTTCATGGTGCGAACGCTGCTCGGGCTTCGTGAAGCGCCGCAGCCTCTGGATGCCAGCGATGCGCTGGCGGTGGCGCTCTGCCATCTGAACAAAGGAACCGCCATGAATACGGGAGGATCACGGGAGCCGGTGGACATCGCCCGACTTGTGAAGAATCCGCAGGACCTCGAGGCGGTGCAGCGCTGGAAGAGTGGAAAAGGGAGGAAAGCGCGGTGATCGACCGAATCGAAGGCGAGATTATAGCGCTGGAGCCGACGAACGTTGTTGTCGATGTCGGCGGGGTAGGATTTTTTCTTTCGATCAGCCTCCAGACCTACGAGCGGATCGGCACGGCGAAACGATTCGCGTTTTTCACTCACCTCCATGTACGTGAAGACATTCTCGCCCTGTACGGTTTTGCGGACGCTGCGGAACGCCAGGCGTTCCGCATCCTGATCGGAATCAGTGGAGTCGGCCCACGCGTCGCTCAGGCGATCCTCTCGTCGGTGACCGTCGAAACACTCCGTGAAGCCATCGCCGCAGGAGACTGGAAACGGCTGACCGCCGCGCCGGGAATCGGCCGAAAACTGGCGGAACGGATGACGGTGGAACTGCGCGGGAAATTCGGAGAACCGCCCGGAGGTTTGGAGGCCGGGACGCCGTCGGGCTATTCCGGCGAGACGGGCACTATTTACGAGGCGGTGCAGGCGTTGATCGCCCTCGGGCACAATCCCACCAATGCGGAGAAACTCGCCCGTGACGCGGCGAAAAGGGCAGGCGAAGGGGCGACGGTGCAGGACCTGATCCGCGCAGCATTAAAGCCCTAGAGTGAAATTGAATAAGTATATAAAAAATATAGATGATTCCAAGTGACTCTTCACCCTTGGGGTGAAGAGTCACTCTTGCGCGAGAGGAAAATATGATCGATATTGGCTATGCGTCCGCAAAATGGGAGAAGGTATGCACCAACGAGAATGCGGCGCGAAAAATACTTGGAGACCCAAACCTGTTTGAATTACTAGTGGAACGTCTTGAACATATTAGTGCACATAATTCGGTCGCTGAAATTCCGCTAGGGGGAACTAAGGATTGGCATCCTCTGAAGGGTGACCGAAAAAACCAATGGTCAATAACAATAAGAAAACCATATGTAATCTGTCTTGCAGCAGCAGGCGAATTTGAGACTGACGAAAATGAATCGGTTAAGCCTAATACTGTGACAGCTTTAGAAGTAGTATTTGTTGGCGATTATCATTAGGGAGTTGACCTAGGAGGAAAAATGAGCAACAGAGTTATACCCAAACGCTACGAAGCTCCCATTGCTATATCTCCTGGATTCACAATTCGTGAAATGCTTGACGATTTGAATATGACACAGTCTGACCTAGCACTTCGTATGGGGAGGCCAGAACAAGCAATAAGCGAGATAGCCCAAGGCAAGAAGGCAATCACGGCCGAGACAGCTTCTGAGCTAGAATCGGTATTAGGAAACTCTCAACAGTATTGGCTGAATCGAGAAGCAAACTTCCAGGCTGCAAAAGATCGCATTAGACAGGAGAATACGATAGCAAGAGATACCGAGAGGTTGAGTGCATTTCCTTACAAGGAGTTAGTAGACAGAGGATTTGTGCATGAAGCAAATCGCCAAAGCAATGCTGGAAAACGCGAGCAGGTTCTCAGTTTACGAAAGTTCTTAAGGGTTGCAGATTTTGACGCGTTGGATAGGTATGTCAACAAATATGCTATTGCCTCTAGGTTGGCAAATACTACTCCGCTCTCAACAGAAAAACTTGCTGTTTGGCTTCGACTCGGGGAGATTCAGGCAGAAAACGAAGATTGGCAGGCCAGTACGTTTAAAAAAACACTTCTAGAAAAATCCTTGTCAGAGCTTAGAAATCTTTCAATGGAGAAAGACATTAATCAATTAATGATCAAATTAAGAACCATTGGTGAAAAAGCAGGCGTAGTATTTCTGTTCGTTCGTGAGTTTAAAGGATTTCCTACTAAAGGTATGACGGTTTGGAAAAACCAGCAACCATTCATAATGCTAACCTTGCATGGCAAGCGGTGGGACATGTTATGGTTTACTCTGTTTCATGAAATAGGGCATATTTTGCTCCACGATAGAAAAATATTTATTGAAGGGAAAGGGATTCAGACGGTTGGGCCAGAGGAAGAAAAAGCGAATGAATTTGCTAGAGACACTCTTATTCCCCTAGAACAATACATGCAATTCTGTAGCGATGGTCGCTTTTCAGTTCAGTCAATAATTGATTTTGCTGAAGAACAGGGTGTCGATCCATCAATTGTGGTCGGAAGACTTATGTATGAAGGAAGGGTTAGAAACGATAATCCCAACCTTCAAAAATTATTTAGACGAGTAAGTTGGATTAGTTGACAGAGTATTTTTGGATACATTTGGCGGTTCAACGAGGGCGAGGATCCATTTTTATACGAGTGAATCGAGCGAATTGGTATAGATCCTGTTGGCTCGCTGCACCAAACAATCAGGGCATATCAATTCGACTCCTGAGGCAATCCACCCTTGTAGGAATCCAACCCTGATACTCCAACACCAAGTAAAATTTGAAATTATTACGGGATTTTCCGCGTTCAGGCGAGAGAGGAGCGTGACGCGCGGCTTGCGGGAGGTGGGGTTGGGGCGTATTTTTGCTCCGCCTTTACGGAGGCAGTTTCGCGGCAGGGAACGCAGCAATAAAAACAACTCAAAACGATAGAT
>JAZDLX010000133.1:0-18683 GCA_043801585.1 bacterium
AGAAGGAACAGGTTACGTAACGATTTGGATTTGTTCTTCAGAGGAATCCATGATGTTCGTCGCTTGTCGAACCAGCCAAACAGTATTAATGCAATAAACGGGATAAATTGCAGAGCATAAGCACTCAGCTTATGCTGGTGAGAGTAATAATAGAACTGAATTCCGTAGATGCTGAACAACAGCCATATGCCAACGCGTAGTATCATTGTTCGATGAAATCCTCGCGAAACCTGTTAACTACCGCCGTTTGCGGTAGCGCAACACAATCAATAATGCAGCTGTCAAGTATACTACCTTTACGCCAATGGCAATAAGAGGAGCTGTATAATGCAACGCAAGGTTTACCGGAATCCCGCCTGCCGCGATCAAAAGAAAGACTCCGATGTTAAAGTATTCATAGTGTAGCGGCAAGATACGCTGGGCAAAATAGTAACAGATAGCGAAGAATACCGCATAAGTAATTGCGTGTGTCAGCGCGGCGCCCATCACACCGAATTTCGGGACGAGAAGAAGGTTCAAGCCAACGTTCAATACGGCTGCCGTTATTGTGGATACGCCGATAATCCGTGAATTGCCCGCTCCCAGCGTTAGAACGTTAGCGGGGATGGTGTAAAGAGCATTGAAAAGGAAACCCAATAACAACAGTGGAAATGGTCCCGCTGCACCGTGGTAAGAGGGCGGTGTAAGCAGATGCAACGCCTCCGGCATGAAAAGGTACATCGGAAGAGCAAGCCCGGTCGTCATCGCGACAAGATAGGTGCTCGCTCGGGCCGCATTCTTTTCACGTAATTCGTCTCCTCGCACAAGATTACCAAAGACAGGTATCAAAGCGTTGTTCATTGCGGAAGCCAGCAGGAAAAGCACACTGCTAAGCGTGAAAGCGAAGTTGAAACGTCCAACATCCGCCAAGGGAACATGCCGCTCAAGTATCAGACGTCCCACCGACGCGAGCAACCACAGCGAGAGCATATGGGGGATCATCGGGATACTGTAAGCCAACGCCCGACGAAACATCTTCGTGTCAAAACGAATCCGGACGTATCTCACTAAAAAGACACCAAGCGGTACAGCAACGACTACATTACCCAGCACCTTTGCAAGAAGAGCTCCCTCCGCACCACGCTTCAGGCCAACCACCAACCAGAAAGTAAAAGCTGTACTTAACAGGAAAACACCAAGATTCATCGAAGAATACGCAGTGGGCCGCTCCGCTGCGCGAAACAGTTCTCTTGGAATGGTAACAAACACAGCGGTCAGAAAACCTATCAGCAATGTCAGATGCAGATAAGGATCGAAGGGAACCTGCTCAAAGAGCGAGCCATGGAAAGAACGGCCGGCAAACTCGATAAGTATGTATCCGAGTGTGGGTAGTACAATTGAAAATATCCAAATCGTGCCGTAAAAGGTTCTGCGTTCCTGTTCGTCTTGATAGTCGTAGTAAAATTTCAGTGCGGCACCGCGGATGCCGAGGGTGAAAACAATAGGAAACATCATCGCCAAAACATTGGCAATTCCGATAATGCCGAAATCCTCCGGCGTTAGAAATGCCGTGTAGATCGGCAGGAGGAAAAAGTTCATGCCCCGAGTGATCAGATCACCCAGGGCGTACAAGCTGGAAGTTTTAAGCAGCCGTTTCAGCATTAGGAAGTTCCGGTCCGGGATCAGAGTCCGTAGAAAAGATTTCTAAGTTTCGTTCTCCAGTACCAGGATTTTGAACAGTTTTGGAGGTGCTGAAAGTCCACAGGATCTCTGACCGCAATGATATTGCCGTGGGCGAGATCGCTCCCCCGTGGCTGACCTGGGTACACCCAGATTTCCCGCCATTTGTGAGGTCCGCCGTAGCGCACGACAGGATACCACTCCGAAACCAATATGAAATATCCTCTTTCGCGCAAATAGTCAGCCATGTTCTGAAAGGTGTACTTAAGGGAGACCGTTTTGCGATCCTCAAATTCGGCGAGAATCATACGGGGCTTTATCGAGTCCCAATTCAGACCTTTCAACACAAACAGGTCATAGCCTTCTGTATCGATCTTCAGGACATCAATTCCGCTGATTCCTTTATCGTTGCAGTATTTTTCAAGCGTTATGATATCAACGCTGGCAGTTTTTTTATGGCTTTCATGGAACGGGGTTAGCGTACTGATACCTGTTGATATATCGCTGCTGTAGAAAGCAACATCGGAGCGAATTTCATTGGATATGGCCCGGTTATCTCGCACGACGTTGGGAAAACAACTCGTTTCCTCGGTCAATATCGCCATCATTTTGGGGTCAGGTTCAAACGCATGGACTTGCCAGCCCGCTTTCGCGTAAGGGAGGAGAGTCACACCTTTGTTCGCTCCGACATCGAACATTGTACCGGGCTTGCCAGAGCGAAACGCAACGGATGCCATTAAATCAGTTTCACTGATCGTTATGATCTTTGAAAGGCAAGCACGCAGCCTTTTTGGAAAAAGCCATTTGACTCGCTGCCACACTCTGTAGAGGAAACCGATGAATGAATGCATGAATCTGTCCTTGGTAAAGTATAAAATCCCTGTCATCAAATGTGAAGTCAGGCAGCGACGTCTTCCAGGTCGTTCAACAGTCCCTGCTGAAAACGTGAACTGTGAAATTCTTCGCGCCTATCGAATAATTTATTGGGCTTGGACATGAAAGCATTTGACATGGCTTGCCTTATAGAATCAACATTTTCTGGGGAACACAATTCTCCCCAAACGTTTTTCGCAAAAAGCCCCATCCAGTTTTCCTCACTGCATACGACCTGTTTGCCAAGCACATAGGATTTGATCAGAACCCCAGAAGTGCCATAAAACCCCTCATAAGGAATGCACACACAGTCCGCGGCCTTCAAACAATCCACACTTTCGTCTATGCTGAGAATACGATTCTCTATAATGAGTGCGCCCGATTCGATCAATCTCCTGGTCGCTGGATTCTCGAGCTCAGCATGTATCCTCGGATCGGCCAGTTGTCCCGCAATGAGTAAACGAGTAGCCTCAAAACCTGGCTGCTCTCTTAGTTTCCTGAAAGCAGCAATAAGCGCCGCCGTTCCCTTCTTACGATTGTGGAAACCAAAGGTAATAAACAGATAATCATTTTGGGAAATTCCAAAACGTTTTTTCAGCTCCTCTTGATCATAATCAGTTTCATAGAATGCCGCCTCAACCGGGTCGGCAATTAAATCAAACTTATCGCGTTTCATGGTTTTAGTGAGGTAATCAACGGCATATTCGTCAAATAGATGAAGACAACGTAGATTAGAATCATGCGAAAGCAGGAAAAGAGCAAGCATACGCCCCATATCACGTAACCGACTTCTGATACTACTCTCCGTTTTGGCTTGAATACCGCCATAGCGCGTATAGTCGATTGTCGGGCCAAGGTAGATTGAGGACCAAGGCGCTGCAAAGGCTCTTCCACCCTTGAGTAAATACGACTGAATCAGCACGGAGATCCAATTATCCAGCGTGATAAGGTAGACATGGACAGGGCAAAGCTCGTGAATGACTGAATTAATTTCCTGGAAGTCTTTCTGAGTCGGTTTTCCATTTTCACCAAACGAATTACCTTTCAGATATCGGATCGTCAGATTTGGGGCAAATTGAAGAAGTGTTGGGAACAGCAGAGTATTCTTTATTTCTTCAGTAGCTAACAAAACCACATTCTGCTTCCGTGCCATCAAGGCTTCGCAAAGCAGGAGAAGATGGGCCTGATGATGACCGTTATATTTATCCTCAACAATCAGGATGGGATTCACTTCACCTCCGTATCAAAGAGAGAAGCATAATCCACTTTGTCAAATACATCTAGTTTCGTTCCCGGGGTTGCGTTATAAATAGAACGGCCGTCCTTTTCATACTCCTCTTTAGCCTTTCGGTAGGCCATCTCAATCAGTTTGATTTGTGGAACATGCCACCGATATCCCTTTCCAAAATACGTAGGATCGAAGTGGTTAGAATCCTCCGAGTCGCTGAGTATACGGTCCGTTCCGTATTTATTCGGTTCTATAATCGGCTTTTCCGGGATCTTATAGTCATGATCAAATCCGATCAGATATATTTTCCGGAATCCCATATAATATGCAAGCTGCATATGGACGAAAGAAACAGTATGGTTGCCATAAATAACTTCACTGATATCTTTAGTAAACTCAGGATAATTTTGGGGTGCTCTGACACGTAGAAACAGGGTGTTATTGTCCCTTTTTGCAAAATTTGCCCTTTCTAGAGTGAAAAATTTGATGGAATCCTTTAGAGCGTTAATATCTTTATGACGATCTTCCATGACAAGTGGATCGGATACGGCATAGTATGTCGGACGCCATTTAATACGATCATATAGCAAATAGATAGCGTTAGCGGCAAAGGTAATTTCACCTTCGAGCAACGAAAGATCTAGTCGATTCAGACTAGGTCCATTGCCGATAATGAAACATCGTGCGCGATCAGAGTGTATGTCTCGAAATCCAGCCAACTTTGGACAATCGATTCGTTGCCATTGATGACATGCACGTTGATAACGTATTGTTCCGATGACGTAGGAAATGAAATTGATC
Organism: bacterium; assembly: GCA_043801585.1. Classification (GTDB taxonomy): domain Bacteria; phylum Electryoneota; class Electryoneia; order Electryoneales; family Electryoneaceae; genus JAZDLX01. Next base: position 4,562 of record JAZDLX010000133.1, read on the forward strand.
TTTTTCGATACAGGCAAACGTTGTGGACAAAAACCCAATTGGCTTACAAATCTCTGTATTTGTTTCTTTAAAGCTGACATGCCTGAACCCTTTATAGAGTATCTTTAGACTATTACCTAGATACATGCACTATCAACTGGCATCAAGTAAATCCAATAACCGTGCACGGACCGCCATCGCCCCTCCGAAGACGCAGTGGCGATACGACAACACGCGCCAGCCGACCATCTACCTCAGCCAGCGCCATGTCCTCAATCGCTAGGATAGGATGTCCCGGACGGTTTGGATCAAGCAATCCACGGTGCGCCTCACGGCCTTCCATTCGATGCAGACTCGAAGTGACGGAGATGACGTCCATTCCCAGAGCTCGAACAGTGGGATAATGTTCCCGCAGCCAGCCGCCCAGCGAAGGGGCGATCCCGGGATTTCGCGCCCAGTAAACCTCTTCACCGCGATACTTCTCAAATCCTGTACGCAACAATAACAGGTCCGTTCCCTCCGGGATGTGACCTGCGACATCTCCCGGCTCGATCAGGTGCCCCTCTTCGCCCGGCACGTCAATGAGTACGGGACGGTCGAACACCCAGAATTCAGCGGGGAAATCAGAGAGGGTCGGCACGTCCTCGGCAAAATGGTACGGCGTATCCACATGGGTGCCGAGATGATTGGGCAGCGTCAGGCGAACGGTGTTCGCCGTGTCGCCCGCGGCGATGCTGGTGAGCCTGTCGATCTTCAGGCTTTCACCGCCCCCATAGGCTGGAGTGTCCTCCGCCAGTTCGTGGGACAGCCAGATGATTTTACTCATGGGCCGTACCCCTGCTGTCCGACGATAGTCTTTCTTGCATCATTGCCTCAGCGATGGACCAGTCGATCGGTTCGTCGATGTCCACAGCCTCGTAGGGGTCCATCGGCAACAGCATCGGGTTCGTCCCGATCCGGTTTCCGCGCTCATTGAAGACCGAGCGGCTGAAAAGGTAGATACAGGAGTTCTCTTCATAAACCGTCGGGAGCTCCTGGGTCTTGATCAGTTTCTCTGGATCATGGTTCACCGGTCGTCCATCCGAAAAGTAGAACCTTTTCTGGATGGGCGTCACGGTGAAAAGCGAATCGCGCTCACCGCGTTCCGACGAGAAAAAGGTTTCCACCGCCCGATCCACCGTCGCCGAAAGCAACAGCGGGTTGGTGCTGTGAGTCTGAAGAAACCATTCCCCCCCGGTGATCGAGAGGTCGTGCGCCATGATCTGGTTCGCCTCGTTGCTGGTGATGGTCAGCAGGTGATCGGGGCGCATGTGTATGGTGACGTCGAAATTCGAACGGGCGCTGGCAGCGATCTCCTCGGAGTCCGTGTTGATGATGATCTCACCGATGTGGTGGCTTTGGGTAAGCACGTCCATGATCCAGTGGAAGAGGGGGCGGCCGCAGAATTCCCTCATGTTTTTACGGGGTACGCGTTCGGAGTGGCCCTTCATGAAAAGGAGTGCCTTGATCGGAGGAATCTTGCTCATGATCCGGCTCACTTCTCGCGGATACTGCGAAGAAACGCTGACTCATCGCGCATTTTCTCGGCGAAGAACACCATATCGTCGCCGTAGGCGATGAAGGAATAGCCCGCTTCGATCCGGACGCGAAGCTGTTTGTGGTCGGTGTGGACAACGTGAATTCCGCCAGGCTTCCCGCTCGAGCGCATGACCTTCTCGACCTTCTCGAGCGCGGCTTTTACCTCCGGATGATCGAAATTCCCGGGTTGGTTGACCGAACCGGACAGGTCGTAAGGACCGACGATGAAACCGTCAACGCCATCAACAGCGAGAATCGCCTCGAGGTTCGCTACCGCATCGACATGTTCGATCTGAACGATGACGATGGTCTCGTTCAGGCTCCGCTCGCGGTATTCGGGGAATCCCATTCCATAGTCTTGCGCGCGGGAGAGGCCGACGCCGCGAGTCCCTTTTGGCGGGTAGTAGGCCGCCGAGACCGCTTTGCTCGCCTGCTCGGCGGTGTTGATCATCGGAATAATAACGCCAGCAGCGCCGGAGTCCAGCGCACGTTTGATGATCAGCGGGTCGTTGTCGCCGACGCGGACCAGTGGAACGCACCCGGCGAGGTCGATGGTCTGGATCATCTGGTGCATCTCGGCATAGTCGATGGCTGTGTGCTCGACATCAATCACGAGCCAGTCAAATCCCGACTTCGCCATCACCTCAGTTATCGGACTGAAGCCCCAGGATAGCCAGGATCCGATGGTCAGCTCCCGGTTGGCCAGCGCTTCTTTCAGCCGGATGGATGTGCTCACGATTTCTCCCCCCGCCATGCTTCGTCCCGGAACCAAGTCTCAATCCACTCGCGTCCTTGACCATCGACATCGAGCGTCGTCTTGAACATCTTGCCCAGCCCACGGGTAAGAATCACTTTGACTTCCTTGCCCACGTTCTTCTTGTCTTTACGGAGAGCGCCGATGAAGGCATCAATGTCGATCTCGCCCAAGGGTACCTCGTCCCAATAACGGACGAGCACTTCGCGTAAACGGTCGCGAAGCGGCATGTCGATCAAGCCACTCTTCGCCGAGATGTAGTTGGCGATGTCCATCCCGTGGCTGACTGCGATGCCGTGGGGGACGCGGTAATCGGTGATCGATTCAATCGCGTGGCCGAACGAGTGTCCGTAATTGAAAACCTGACGCTCCTTCTGGTCAAACTCATCGATTTCGATGGTCGCCTTCTTCACCTGAAGGCTGATGTGGATCAGCTCCTCAAGCACGCTTCTGTCTTCAAATGCCTTGGCGCCCACATCACGGATGATCTCGTACTCGTACTCGCCGGCAACGAAGAAGAAGTGGGTCATTTCGCCCAAACCGGAGACGATCTCTTTCTGGTGCAACGTCGTGAGGAACTGCAGGTCGATGTAAATCTCGTTCGGCGGATAGAAATTGCCGAGGAGATTCTTGAAGCCCCTAAAATTGATGGACGCTTTTCCTCCAATACAGCTATCGCCCTGTGCGAGCAGGGTGGTGGGGAAGAATATCCATTCCGCTCTCCGGTAGATGTTCGCTGCGATGAAGGTGACGATGTCCTGGGTAATCCCGCCACCGATGGCTACGAGTCTGTTGTTCTTGCGGAATCCACCCTCGATCAGTTCCTGGATTACCGGCTCGATCTCTGTATAGCTTTTCTTCTTTTCCAATGCCTCGATCACGATGGGGTTGTAGTCATCCAGAATATCCCCGAAGCGATCCTTGTGCAGGTTCAGGACGTTGGCATCGATAACAACGCGGTCCCCCTCACAAAGCACTTCCTGCAAGGTGACGGCGACATCGTCGATAAAGTTCACTTTATAGTCATGTACGGCAGACCGTATCTCGAGATTCTTAGACACTTACAAATCCTCCATCCACTACGATGTTTTGCCCTGTGATGTATGTGTTCAACGGACTCGCGAGGAACATCACAATCCGCGCGATTTCGTCTGGTGTGGCGAACCGGCGAAGCGGTACCTGTGCCGAAAGCGACTCGTACTCTTCCTGGCTAAGGGTAGCCTTGGTCAACTCCGTGAGGGTGAACCCGGGCGAGACGGCATTAACGAGAACGTTATAGGGGCCGAGGTCCGCTGCCACTGCTTTGGTCAGGCCAATGATGCCCCATTTGGTCGCGGAGTAGGCGGCCCGCCGTTCACGGGAGATCACACCCCAGATCGAGGCGATACTGACGATTCGTCCCGATTTGGCAGCCTTCATCAACTTGGCGACTTCACGGGTGAGCAGGAAGTGCGCCCGAAGGTTGACCGCGTGTAAAAGGTCGATGTCCTCGGTTTTGATCTCGTCAATCGGGTTGTTACGGTTGATGCCAGCGTTGTTTACCAGAACATCGAGACGGCCTAGCTTGGCAATCTTCTCAAAAAAGTCGTTCAGAGAATCGTCGTTTGTGAACTCGACCTGCATGTACTCGATTCCCTCGAGCCCTGCCGACCGGTCGTTTTCGATGCATTGATCGATTTCAGCCTGGTTGTCGCCGGTCAGGATCAGGTTCGCGCCAGCGTCGTGGAATTCTTTTGCGATTGCGGCGCCAATCCCTCGTGTACCACCCGTTATCAGGACGGTTTGTCCGGTGAGGTCTATCGCTGTCACAACTTCTCCTCTCTAGTCCAACGTCCTCAGAACGACACTCCAAGGTCACGCAGCAGATTTTGCACTGCCGCCAGCTCCATACTGCTGCGGCACTGGGCCGTGTACGTGCCAACGTGCGGCGTCAACAGCACGTTATCGTACTTTGTCAGCGGACCCTCGTAGGGCTCTTTCCAGAAAGCGTCGAACCATGCGGCGCCAACGATGCCGTCCTCCAGTGCAGTAATCAATGCCTGCTCGTCAACAAGGCTGCCTCGGGCGGAATTAAGCAGAATGACACCCTTTTTCACCTTGGAAAATTGGCTAGAGCCAAGGATTACCTCCTCGCCGCTGGCATGGAGACTGATAATGTCCGCGACCGTAAGCCCTTCTTCGAGGTCAACCAGTTTTTCCCCGGCGATCAGGTCCTCGGGCTTCAGAAACGGGTCGGCAACGAGAATTTGTGGGCCGAAAACGCGCATCATCTCGGCGGTTTTGCGCCCGATCCGTCCATAGCCCACAAACAGCACCGTGCGTCCGATGAGCCCCTGGCCGATGGACTTCGCCCACTCTCCCGCGTGGAGTTTCGCATTCGTGGCAACGAGGCCACGGCTGAGGGCAAGGGCAGCTGTAACCGTCATTTCGGCAACCGCCTGCGTGGGGCCGTCGGGTGTGTTAGAAACTTTGATGCCCTTTTCACGCGCCGCTTCGAGGTCGACGTTTGCGATTCCGATTCCAACGCGCGCAATCGCCTTCAACAGGGGCGCCGACTCGAGAACCTTGCGGTTCAGCGGTTCGAGGCCGGCGATCAGCCCATCCTTGTCGGCGAGATAATCGATCGCCTCAGCCTCGGTCAACCTGCGTCCGTACGGGTTCTCTACAACCTCGATTCCCGCACTGTGCAGCATTTCGCGGGGGGCAGGATCTGAATCAGCAAAACTTGATGTCGTAATTCCAACACGCAGCGGAGTCACCGATTACCTCTTGCCACTGAGTCTGTCAGGAAACGGAGTATTCACTCTTTCCGATGAGCAGGTCGCAGACGGCTGCGAGCCAGAAGGTATGCGCCGCCTCAACGATATTGTAGGCGCGACTATCAAGCCAGAAATTGATGTCACCCAGGCTTTTCAGAGGATTGTCCACGGCGAAGCCTGTGAACGTGATAACGGTGATACCCATTTCCTTCGCAGTTTCGGCGGCGCGAACCATATTCGGAGAACGCCCGCTGGAACTGATCAGGATCGCCAGGTCGCCCGAGTCGCCGTGATGTTCGATCGCCTTGGCCACCCACAGTTCGTAACCGTAGTCGTTTCCGTAAGCGGTGATCAGCGCGGCGTCGTTGAAGGCCATCGAGCGCACCCCACCTTGCTTCGTATAGTCGAGTGCGAAGTGACTGGCGATACTGGCGCTGGCTCCGTTGCCCGCGAGAATCACCTTCTTTCCCGAGTCCCGTACCTGGACAAGTGTATCACGGAGCTGCTTAATCGTTTCCTGGATGCCGGGTGTATCCACACCACGGTGATACTGGCCAAAATAGTCCTTCAGGAATGTGTCATCGTTCATAGGATGGGTCGCTCGCGTAAATCTTGTCGACGGTTTGCATCAGCACGAGGGCATCCGCTGAGCTGCCAATCCGTATCGGCTCATCACGTTCGATGGCGTCGAAGAAATGGTCGATCTCCGAGCGCCAGGAGTGATCCTCGTGATAGGTAATCCGGTCTTCGTCCTCCCAGGTAGCGGCGGGTGCGGTGGACCGGTTTTTTGCTACTGAAAGAACTTCGTCACCGTACGTCTTGGATGATGTACGTAGACCATTGAGTACCATATATCCCCGCTCGAGGAAGATTTCCAGGGAGAAGAGGTGGCGCCACTGGGTCATCGTCGAATGCAGCGAGGCAACGATGCCGGTTTTGGAATCCTTCAAGATGGCGAAGACATTGTCCTCGATTTCGCCTTTCCAATAGCGGTTCGAGATATATGCGTGCACATCGTCAAACGAAGTGCCGAGATAAAGAAACAGGTCGAGCATGTGGATGCCCTGATCCAGCAGGATCCCACCCCCGGCCAAGTCACGTTTTGAACGCCAGGTTTCAAAGAAGGCGGCATCCACACTTTTACCATATCGCCCTCGCATCCAGAGCACCTGGCCGTATTCACCACTGTCTATCAGATTCTTCATGTGGCGAATGCTGGAATGGTGTCGGTGGTTAAAGCCGTACATCAGCTTTTTACCGCTGGTAGCTTCGACCTCGCGAATCTCTTCAACTTCCGCCGCACTGAATGCGGGAGGTTTCTCACAGAACACATGCTTGCCCTGCTGGAGAGCGGCGATTGTATGAGGTTTATTGAGAAAATTCGGAGTACAGATAAACACCGCATCTATGGAGGAATCTTCAATGATCTCCTCGGGGGATTCTGCCGCCACAAAGGATTCGAAATCCTTTGAAGAGTCTGCATCGTAGACCTTGACAACTTCGGCACGTCCAGCCGTGCTCACAGCTTCAGCTCTGGTGCGACCCATCTTTCCAAATCCAATAACGCCTACCTTCATTGTACTCTCCTTGACAACTGTGCCAGGTGTTCATCAAAGCTGGTGTGTGCGGCTGTGTCAGGCTCCCACATCGAGGGGGCGGAGGAAATCGGAGGGACTCTTCCAGAATGAAAGTGCGAGAACCCATGTTGATCCGGCGAGCGCACCGAGAAAGAGTGCTATCAATACCATCCGTCTACGATGCGGTTTGCTCTTCAGTGCAGAAATCTTTGCACGGTCGAGGACGACCACGGGCTGACTCTGGCGTACTTCTTCAATCCGTGAAAGCTCGTACTGCTGCCGTAAAGTCAGATATATCTCCGTCTGAATCCGCACGTTACGCATCAGGCGATCCCGCTCAAGCTCGAGTTGGGGAGAGCCTGTAATAGATCGATTGCTCTCTTTGAATTGGGTCAGTTCATCCTCAGCCTGCGCAAGATCTTCATCCACTTGGACAATTCGTCCCTCAATAAACTCACGGTTCTTTCGCTCCAGGCTGTTGTTCATGCGGGTGGTGATCTCAGCAACCGCATCATAAAGATAATTGGCCACGTCGGCGGAGAGACCTCTCTCCTCCATCAATACGGTGACATGAATCTGCCCGGTGTTTTTATCCTCATGTGTACTGATACGGTTTCGTAAACGTTGAATGGCCAGCTCTTCCTGGCGAAGGGCGATCAGGTTGATGCCGCCTTTCCCTTTATCCGATCCGAGCAGTAATGACCGCAGTCGTTCGCGAAACACGAGGGAGTTAGATCCCGTTGTGTCATTGTATTCCCAATAGGTGATCATGTCGACGGGTTCACCAAACTTGCTGTTTTCCCATTTATGGCGAACCATCCTGCTCATTACCGAGTAGGATTGCAGTACTTCGGGAATGTTGAAACTCTGCTTGCCACTCATGGGAAAGTTGAAACCCAGATTTGCTGCAATGCCCGTGAGGTTTTCCAGACCTCCTGGTGGCGATGAAGTGGGGTAAAGAGATACTCCGGAAGTATACAAGTTGGGGATAAACAGGCTTATTACCGCCGTCATAAAAGCAATTCCCAGAGCTATTATACCGATGAACTTCCATCTCTCGATAAGAAGCGCAAGGATAAATTCAATGCTCAGCTCATGGGAAGAGATATCAAGATCCCGAAATCTGTCTGGAATTTGTAGGCTTTTCAGAACGTCTCCCTTGGGGCAGTGATGGGTTCACCCGAGTGGTTTTTTGCTTGAACGATCTGGTATACCTAATAATATATAGTGATGCCTGTCAAGAGTCTATGTAACGTATAAGGACTCTGTTCCAGATGCAATAACAAAGGTAAGTCTTAAAGGTTCAACCGGTTGCCAAACACCTGGAAGCTTACTTACGGTTTAGTCCTGCAATTCACCCCTGGGGCAGGGATAAATCCCCTTATTCCCCTGACGTGATTCGAGAATGGATCCACTCATAGCTTCAGCGCTCTGCAGGAGTAACGCGAAGCACTGATATCCTCCGGTATACCCAGAGACTCGAATTTGTTGTGAAGGTAGTCGCCGCATCCGGTGGTAAAAAGAGCAAATTGACAAAGAAAAGCGCTTATGAAGAATCAGGGATTCTTGCCCTCTCAACTTTGTCGATAGTTCATTTTACCAGGAGCATCCTGCCGTTCATGACCTTGCCATTCGCCTGCAGACAGCAGAGATAAATTCCACTGGAGAGACCGTGTCCATCGAAAATAACCCGATGTTCCCCCATCTCCCACCACCCATGTGCCAGTGTCTGTATCCTGCGTCCGGTCAGATTATAGACCGAGAGATCGACACTTCCAGACTGTTCGAGTGAGAAGCGAATGGTGGTGAGTGGGTTGAACGGGTTCGGCGCGTTGGAATAGAGGGCGGTTTCAGACAATGCACTTGAGGGGGCTGCATCCTCCACCTCCGACGATTCGAAGATTTCGCCGATGACATCACCGGTCGAGTATTCCGGAGTTAGTCCGAGTAAATACGCAGCGGTAACTGAGGCGTCTGGAAGAACTCTCACCTGGGTGGTTACATGGCCTTTGGCCACGTTCGGACCTATCGCCAGAAACATGATATGGCGGCAGCCATCACATGAGCAGCCGTGACCGGAAAATCCTCCATGGGCATCGTCGTGCCGGCCATGGTCGTTGGTGACCAGCATTGTCGTGGTGTTCTGATAAATCGGATCCGCCTGGATCGCATCCCAGAGTACACCGACGAGGCTGTCGGCAATCTGGATTGCCCGGGTGTAACGCTGCCAGTCGCCGGAATGTCCCTCGTGGTCGACGTCCGCGAAATACACCCAGAGCAGCTGGGGATGACTGGACTCAATGACCTGGAGCGCTTCCTGCAACACATCTCTGTCCGTACTACCCTCACTGTGGAGTGTTGGCCAATAATCCGGGCCATAGTCTGGGTGAAAACTCGGCAGCCATAAGGAATAAATGTATTTGAGCACATAAACACATTTGTCTTCGCTCGTCCCTTTCTGCTTTCGAAAGTACTCGAAAATGGTGGGATCCACGGCGTATTGAGTCAAAATTTGATTGTAAACCGTGTCCCGGACCTCGGTCCACGACCCGCACCACAACGCCGGAATCGCACGGCTGGTGTAGGTAAATCCGTCGTTGTAGAACGCATCCACAAGTGAGCCTTCCGACGAAAGCGCATCCATTGCCGGGATGTAAGTCCGGGATGATTCACCGAAAGTTTCCGAGTACCTCGCCCCGTCGATCACGACAAACACCACGTTCTGAGCCCGCGCTAACAGAGGGATCAAAGCGATGACGATCATGACAACTAGTGCCTTCCAACTACTTCTGCAAGCACAACACATATTCTCACCTCACTCCCGTTGCATTCTCTACGTTACGAAACCGGGATCGCCAACACACGCCGACTGGAGCACCGGAGGCCGGATGTCGTCATTCCGACGATCATTCAATGGTTATGCTTCCGCGTCCTTGGGCTTCCCATCGATCCTCCATTCCGGTTGCAAATGTGACCGATACTCTGCACTTTTACACGATCCCGCTCCGTTTCCAGTCCGGTCGTTGGATTTCATATCAGCCTTGGAGATACCGATGAAAGTCGCCATTCAACGCCTGATTGCCCTGTGCATTCCGTTCCTTATCGCCGCCTGCACCTCTTCCATGCAGCAGGCAACGATGACGGAAGAACGGCAAGCCGTTCAACCTCCCGCTTCGATCTCCTCGCCCGATGGAATGAACCGCATCGACTTCGAGCTCCGGGATGGAGTTCCGACATACAGCGTCAGGCACGGCGAAAAAGAGGTGATTCTCCCCTCAAAACTGGGGATCATCTTTGCCAACCTCCCTCCACTGGTGAACGAATTTACCCTCTCGGACGTCAGTTTTGACACTGTTGACTACATGTGGACCCAACCCTGGGGTGAGGTTGCGGAGATTCGGGATCATTACGCAGGGATGACCGTCGAACTTACGAACAGCAACGGAATGTCGATGACACTCCAGTTACGTGCCTACGACGATGGGATTGCGTTTCGTTATGAACTCCCCGAACAGAATGTGATGAAAAACGTCAAAACGGCGGAGATCAGGGACGAAGTCACCGAATTTGCTCTCGCGGGAAACCCCGAAGCGTGGTCGATTCCCGCCTACCAGTGGAACCGGTACGAATACCTGTACACGAAGTCTCCGGTGAGCGAACTCGATACCGTGCACACACCGGTGACGCTTGAAACCCAAGATGGTCTCTTTCTGTGCATCCATGAAGCGGCACTGACCAATTACGCCAGCATGACCCTCGCCCACCGGGAGGGAGATCTGTTGAAGTGCGACCTCGTGCCGTGGTCGGACGGGATCAAGGTCCGTGGTCCACTGCCGATGGTCAGCCCGTGGCGGATCGTGATGATCGCAGACTCGGCGGCGGGGCTGCTCACTTCGACGCTGGAACTGAACTGCAATGAACCGTGCCGCATCGAGGACACCTCCTGGATCAAACCCGGCAAGTATGTGGGCATCTGGTGGGGGATGCACCTCGGCATCGAAACGTGGTCATCCGGTGACAGACACGGTGCGACAACGGAGAACACGAAACGGTATATCGACTTTGCTTCTAAATACGGATTCAACGGAGTGCTCGTGGAGGGGTGGAATGTCGGATGGGACGGGGACTGGGGTGCCAACGGCGACAAGTTCAGCTTCACTCAACCCTATCCTGATTACGATCTGACAGGCCTCGCCGCCTACGCCCGAGAAAAAGGAGTAAGACTGATCGCCCACAACGAGACGAGCACAGGAATCCTGAACTACGAAACACAACTCGATTCGGCATTTGCCTTGTATCACCGGCTGGGTATCAACACGGTAAAGTCTGGGTATGTCGGCCAGAGCCGGGAGATCAAACGCCGTGATCCGGCCACCGGCGAAGTAATCGGTCTCGAGTGGCACCACGGACAGTACATGGTCGAGCACTACCGCAAGGTTGTCGAGACCGCCGCGAAATACCACCTGATGATCGACGCCCATGAACCCATCCACGACACGGGCATTCGACGGACTTGGCCGAACATGATGACTCGGGAAGGGGCGCGTGGGCAGGAATACAACGCCTGGTCCGGTGACGGAGGCAATCCCCCCGACTATACGACCATCATTCCGTTCACACGGCTGCTCGCCGGGCCGATGGATTTCACACCGGGGATTTTCGACCTGATCCCGAAAAAGACCACGCATCCAAAAAACCGCGTCAACACGACTCTGGCAAAACAACTTGCCCTCTACGTGGTCATTTACAGCCCCCTGCAGATGGCCGCCGATCTGCCGGAAAACTACGGGGGACAACCGGCGTTCAAGTTCATTGAAGATGTCTCGACCGATTGGGCGAAGACCGTGGCGCTGAACGGTGTCATCGGGGACTACGTGACCATCGCCCGCAAGGACCGCCACAGCGACGACTGGTACCTGGGCAGCATCACCGATGAGAATGGACGGACGTTGATTGTACCACTGAATTTCCTTAATGAAGGGGTGACGTACACGGCCGAGATCTACGCCGACGGAGAAGGATGCGACTGGAAGACCAATCCCCTTGCCATCTCTATTACGACCAGAATGGTAACCTCCGATGATTCGTTGGAGATCGTACTGGCGCCCGGCGGCGGGCGGGCCATCCGTTTTTCGCCAATAGAGAAGGCCGCCGGAGAGTGATCTGCCTCGAACGTCACGTTCCGTCCCGGAGGAGCTCTCTTTTCGTTGGCAGCTTCTGCTCCGGTCGAACCATCAAGGTGCCGGCGATTCTGCTTGTGCGTTTTACACCATCAGAGGTATCATTGTAACCATGAATCCTTTATCACGTCTTCGCGCTTCGCACCCTCCTGCTCACAGACGAATCGTGATCAGCGTGTGGCGCCCATTTATACTTGCCGTTCTGCTTCTTGCGCCCGGGTTCTCCATTGCGAACCCTCTTACCATTGAACGGACAAATGCCGACGCGCTTGACCTCGAGTATTTCTGGGTAAGCGGCGACGTGACCTACGCACCATTCACACGGTTTCCCGCCCCGCGCGAGGAAGTGCTTTCCTATTTGCCGGACGACAGCAGCCTCGCACATCTGTCACCGCAGGGACACTACCTCGCCAGCCTGTACAGATTGGCCTGGGATCCCGCCTGGAGTACACGACCGACACGAACCCGGCGGGCGTTCCAGGGCCTTTTTCAGGACGTGCTTGGCCTCGGAGGTTTCACACGCGACCTCTTCCGTTACAATCTCGATCTATTTCAGCAGCGGGATGGCAAACTCGTATTCGGCGGCAACATAGTCCAACGTTTTGAAACCATTTATGACGAGAGTTTCAAAGACAAACCTTTCATCCTGTATCAATGGGGCGTCGAGACGTGGATCACCTATGGCAACCGGATTGGAGCCCAGGTTCGATTCACGGACACAACGGAGCGCGGCACCGGAATTCACGAAACGATTTACTCGCCTTACGCCGGGTACATAGCGGGAGGCCACGGCACCAGCATCTCCTACGACGAAACAGTCGCATCTCTCGGTTATCGCGGAGAGGTTTTCGGTGTGAGGATCGGTCGGTGCCGTCATTCGTGGGGACCAGCTCTGTTGCATCGCCTTGTGCTCAGCGACCAGTACGCCCCCTATCCTTACGTGGAGGCTGAGTTCGACTGGCACAAACGTCTCCTGCTGACCTGGTTTCACGGCAGACTCGATCCAAATCCACTACCCCCCGACACGCTTTATCTCACCCCAGAGGGCAATATTCGGCGGGCATCGAAAGAGAAATACATCGCCGCACACAGGCTGGAAGTGATCGCGGCGTCTTGGATGACCATCGGGATGACCGAGGCGGTCATCTACGGCGAACGGAGTCCGGAACTCGGCTACCTACTCCCGTTGAACCTCTACTGGTCCGAAGGCCACAACCAGGACCATGACGACAATTTGATGTGGTCCGCGGATTTGCGGCTGCGGCCGGTTGCGGGAGTCCTTCTTTTCGGAGAACTGCTGATTGACGAAATGCACTTTTCAGCGTTCGGAACGGATGAATTCGGGAATCGCACCGCGTACACTGTCGGTGGAAGGTGGCTTCCCTCCTCTCTGGATGGTAAGCTGGATCTGCGTACAGAATACACAAAACTTCGGCCATTCATTTACACACACTGGTTCCCGATCAACGTGCCGACTCAATACGGTGAAAACCTCGGTAGCCCACTTCAACCAAACAGCGACGAATGGCGTTTCCGCCTGCGTTACCATCCCGCTCCGGAATTCACTCTCGGGGTATATGCCTGGAGTCAACGACACAGTGTGACACCGGAAGGGGCCGATCCTGTCGGTGGTTCAGTATGGGAAACACGCAAAGGGAATGAGGGGACGTATCCGTTTCTTGCGGGTGTCAGGGAAGACCGCAACGAGTCCGGTGTGGAGTTTCGTTGGCAGGCACTCGAAGAATTGTTGCTGTTTGCGGAGTACGGCCGCGGGACGAACGTGGGCGAATCCTACAATCGGTTCATCACCGGTTTCCATTTCCACTACTGACTTTTCCATGCACCCGCGGACACTTTTTCCGCCGCAGGTGGCTAATTGTTCCAGCATGCGGTGATGCCGGGCAACCAATTGGACCCCCGCCTGCGCAGGGGTGACCAATTAAACGACATGACAGCGGTACGAATAAAACGCGATTGCTTCGTCATCCGTCGGCTGACGGATTCCTCGCAATGACAAATGCGTAACCCGGGACCACCGTGTCCCGGGAGACCTATTCCACGGTGACACTTTTTGCGAGGTTGCGAGGCTTGTCGACGTCGAGGCCGAGCAGGTCGGCGATGTGATAGGCCATCAGTTGCAGCGGGATCACGGTTAGCAGCGGCTGCAGCATCGGGTGCGAGTCCGGCACCTTCAGCACATGGTTGGACAGGCGGCTGACCGCGTGGTCGTCCTCGCTGACGATGCTGATCACCACCCCGCCACGAGCACGAACCTCCTCGATGTTGCTGATCACC
>JAZDLX010000142.1:0-28332 GCA_043801585.1 bacterium
ACCGAACAGCGTCCACCCCCACGGTCCGCGCATTACGGTGAGCACGATGGGCGTGTAGGTCCCGGCAATCAACAGGTAGATCGAGGAGTGGTCCATCAGTTTGAAAAACACCTTCACCTTGGGATTCTGAAACGCGTGGTAGAGCGTCGAGGCGAGATAGAGCAGGATCAGCGATGAGCCGTAGATGCTGAAGGAGACCACTTTCCAGGGGTCGCCCCGTCTCACCGCGAACACGACGAGAATCACGAGTGCGGCAATGGCAAGCGCAGCACCGACTCCATGGGTGATGGCATTGGCGATCTCTTCGCCGAGGGTCTGCTTGCGGCGCCCGGTCTCAGGCGGCTTCGTTTTCCAGTTCATGGGGCTCCTTGTGATCGGAAACTGTGGAATGTACGGCGCTAAAGGAGGGAGTTGAGTGACAGTTACCTAATTCCGTTACTGAGCTTTCTGCTTTGGATCCGACATGTGCAGGATAAAATGACTATCAAAAGTACGAAGTGAATTCGGAATTAGGTAACTGTCACTCAACTCCCCCAACTTCCCCGAATAGTTTCAACACTTTCAATGCATGAAATGTCACCCACGGGCTCGGTTTTCCCTTGACGTCCAGATCCGCCCACATCTTGCCGTTGAGGCCGCCAGTCAGCTTCCATTTGCCGTCTGCGCCGCGACTCGACAGCACCTGTTCAATTCCTTCGTCGATGACAGAGTCCCGTTTGACCCCAGCTTCCCCAAGGACCAACAGCACTTCAATCAGGTCAGGATTGTATCCGTGCGGGAAACTGTATTTCAGCCAGCCGGGTTTTTCCTTGCGCTGCTCCGCCAAACCCTTTTGCAGCCACCGTTGCTTTTCGCCGCGAACCCAGTTGGAGGGTTTCTTCCAGGTGTGGTCAAACCACCGTTTCGACTCGACCGGCACGTACTTGTAGAGGCCGAATTTCTTCAACAATGCCGCGGCGTCACGAAGGAATTTTTTCTCCTGTGGCGTCCGATCTTTTTCCGCAACGACCAGCATCGCCTTCATCACCTCGGGGACCGCCATCACGCAGCCGGGGATCAGGGACAGTTCGATCGCCATACAACTGAAACCGTTCTCCGGATCGAATGCATGGATGCACGTCGCTCGAGCGCCTTTTGCTACAGGGTGAAGTGCATAACCGGCATGAGTAAGGATGGTGGACATTCGAGATGTAAGGCAGGCGATGGGATGCATCCAGTAAAAACCTTCACTCCCGGAGTAACGCTCCGCCTCTCGCCCTTTCAACCCCGACAACGGACGTGCCCGTTCAATAAGAAATTCAGCGCCGCGCTGCATCACCGGATGATTGCCAGGCAGTCCGACTGCTACGAGATGAGCAAGCGACCAGCTTGGACCGCGATACTTCTGGTAAAAGTCCTTCGCCCAGACCGCTTCTCTCTCGAACGCCTTCAAAGTAGATTTCACCCAAGGCTGCTGAGAGATCCGTTCTCGCGCCTGCACCACCTCCGAATCGTTTTCGTCACGATCCAGCAATTCGACGAGCACCTTGGCGCGTAGCGCCGGGTCCCGAGGGTTCAGCAGCCACTCGCACAATTCACCGGTCAACGAAACGGATTCCATGAACCATCCTCTGCTATGGAAGGGTTGCCCGGGATGTGGACCGAAGGTACATTTCCCGGATTTCACCGTTCAACCGCGTCATTGCTTGGGTGTTGCAGCACCTTTGCCTGCCGGGTTCGGAGAACCCGGTCTACGACTCCCGCCTGCCAAGGTGAAACCCTGGTCACGAATGGTTGGGATCGGGCCACTCTTCCGCCTGCCAGTACTCCGGCGAGTGATCAGGCCACAGGGTCTCTGTGATGCGCCACGCTGCCGGCTTTACAGAGACAGCCTTCCCGGTTCCTTCGGAAAGTGCGTCACGTCTGCAATCCTCTTCCGTCCACAAACAAACCGCGTCATCCGCTCCATCCCGATCCCGAACCCTGCTGATGGCGGAAGACCCCGCGCCGCAAACTCCAGATAGAGCCTGAAATCTTCAGGATCCAGGCCAGCCGCCTCGATCCTCCTCACAAGACGTTCGTAGGTATACTCTCGCTCTCCTCCCGATAGCGCCTCTCCGTATCCCTCAGGATACAGCAGGTCCATGTCCACGAGCGTCCCCGGCCGCTCATCATCCTCCCGGTCATAGAACTCTCGCGATTCCAGTGCCATATCCACTATCCAGATCGGTTCCTGGTGTTGCTGCGAAATAATCATCTCGAAGCTTCCGCCGTACCGATCGTATGCCTCACTGTACGGTATCCGCCGGAATGGTTTACCGGGCATGGCAAGCTTCCGCTTGAAATAGGTCAATTCCTTCGCGCACCGCTCTCTTACCTCCGACAGGATATGGATGACCAGATCCTCGCCCAGATCCATTACCTCCTCTCTGTTCGCTTCTTTCACCTCCAAATCGAGTTGCGTGAACTCTGCCAGATGCCTGCCTGTGTCAGCCAGCTCAACGGGCTCCAACCGAATGTTCGGTGAAAAGGTGAAGATCTTGCGATGTCCCAGAAGAAGCATCTGCTTGTGAAGAATCATGCTTCTGGTGAGCTGATACCGCTGTTCATAGTACTCCACCTCCGCCTTTCCCGTCGCGTGACGAAGGGGATCGGTGACCGGCGACATAATCACGGGCAAGATCTCCGTGAAACCCTGCTGACGAAGAAAATCGCCCGCTGCTTTCAGTATCTCGCTTTGGACACGTAGAGCGTGCCGGAGTGGCTCCGACCTCAAGCGTTCATACTGTGTCTCCACAAAGGCATTCAGTTTCGGATTTTGCATCATTTCTACTCCATTACGAATCAGCACTCAAACACTACTTCGATCGATCCGCAAAAGATGCGGAACATCGTTTTCAACCGCGTACAATAAGCCAGTACTGCCGGTATTGCTCCACACATAATGTCATAATGTACATCTACGGACTGTTTCGATTTGATCTTTTCGACGCGTTTTGTTATGCGGATTTTGGAAAAGTAGTGACAGTAACTGCTTTTCGAAGCAAAGGCATTATCCATGCCATTTACACTGGAAAAGTAGTTACCGTCACTACTTTTTCCCCGGATCTAAAGTCCCGGGCCACCCACCGAACGAAAAAACATAGATTCTTCCCCGACGGATCGGGACAGGTACTTCGTTCAGAATGACTACCTGATAATAATATTTAAGGGCGGCAGGGATCACATGCCTAAATAGACAGCCCCGGCTCGACTGAGCCGGGGCTGTGTTTTCCTGGAACGAATGGGAAGATTAATACATGTCACCCATGCCACCACCGGGCATCGGGGCGGACGGAGGCGTTTCTTCCTTCGCCTCGTAGACCACGGCCTCAGTCATCACCAGGACGCTGGCGACGGAGGTGGCGTTCTCGAGGGCTGTGCGGGTAACCTTGGTCGGGTCGATCACACCGGTCTTCATCAGGTCTTCGTACTGGCCGGTCATGGCGTTGAAACCGTAACCACCCTTGCCGGTACGGACCTTGTCGACGACGACGGCACCTTCATAACCGGCGTTCTGCACGATCTGACGCAGCGGTTCCTCGATGGAGCGGAGGACGATCCTGCGGCCGGTGTCCTCGTCGGTGTTTTCAAAAGTTATCTTGTCGAGGGCCTGCTGGGCGCGGATCAGCGCCACACCACCGCCGGGAACGATGCCTTCCTCGACCGCGGCACGGGTCGCGTGAAGGGCGTCCTCAACTCGGGCTTTCTTCTCCTTCATCTCGACCTCGGTGGCAGCGCCGATATTCAGCACCGCGACGCCACCCGCCAGCTTCGCCAAACGCTCCTGAAGCTTCTCGCGGTCGTAGTCGGAGGTGGTGGTATCGATCTGCTTCTTGATCTGCTCGATGCGGCCCTTGATCTCGTTCTTCTTCCCGCCGCCCTCGACGATGGTGGTGTTGTCCTTGTCGATGACGATGCGCTTCGCCTTGCCGAGGTCGGCGAACTGGGTGTTCTCCAGCTTCAGGCCGGCGTCCTCGCTGATCACACGTCCGCCGGTGAGCACCGCGATGTCTTCGAGCATCGCCTTGCGGCGGTCGCCGAAACCGGGAGCCTTGACCGCGGCGATCTTCAAGGTGCCGCGCAGTTTGTTAACAACGAGTGTCGCCATCGCTTCGCCTTCGATATCCTCGGCGATGACGAGCAGGCTGCGGCCCTGCTGGGCGACCTTCTCGAGCACCGGGAGCAGATCCTTCATGATGCTGATCTTCTTGTCGTAGATCAGGATCAGCGGCTCATCAAGGATAGCTTCCATGTTGTCGGGATTGGTGACGAAATAGGCGCTGACATAGCCGCGGTCGAACTGCATTCCCTCGACCACGTCCAACGTCGTCTCGATGCCCTTCGCCTCTTCGACGGTGATCACGCCGTCATTGCCGACCTTCTCCATTGCGTCGGCGATCAGATTGCCGATTTCGGAGTCGTTGTTCGCGGAGATGGCGCCAACCTGGGCAATGCGTTCCTTGCTGCCGCCCACAGTCACCTTCATCTTGATCAGTTCCTTGATGACGATCTCGACAGCCTTGTCGATACCCCGTTTGAGCAGCAAGGGGTTTGCGCCCGCGACGACGTTGCGCAGACCTTCGGTCAGAATCGCCTGGGCGAGAATCGTGGCGGTGGTAGTGCCGTCACCTGCAATGTCGCTGGTCTTGCTGGCGACTTCACGGACGAGCTGAGCGCCCATGTTCTCGATTGGATTTTCGAGTTCGATTTCCTTGGCGACGGTCACACCGTCCTTCGTTACTGTTGGTGCGCCGAATTTCTTGTCGATGACCACATTGCGGCCACGGGGACCGAGGGTCACCCTGACAGCCCTTGTGAGAATATCCACGCCGCGTTTGAGCCCGTTACGGGCTTCAAGATCGAACGCGATGACTTTGTGCGCCATGGTACGTTTTCCTCTTTGTTCTTACGTGAACGTTACGTGAACTGTTTACTTTTCGATGACGGCCAGGATGTCGTTGCGGCTGACCAGAAGCAGTTCTTCTCCGTCAACCTTCACTTCCGTACCGCCGTACTTGGCGAATAATACCTTACTGCCCACCTTGATAACCTTGCTGAGCGGTTTGCGCTCGTTGTCCTTGCTGATGACATCGTCCCCGATCGCAATCACTTTGCCGATCTGAGGCTTTTCGTGCGCTGTGTCCGGGATGATGATGCCGCCGGACGTTTTGGTTTCGCTCTCGACAACTTTCAGAAGGACACGCTCGTCAATTGGACGGATCTTCATGCCTGACCTCCTTGTATGCGTGCAGCCAGACCCAAGTGCCGCGTTCCAGAAGTTTACGTTTATCCCGTCGCCAACGAACGCGGTTAAGCCGGCCACGAAGGATTCTTTTTTTTGATTGCGCAGCGACGGTTTAATGCACGTTTTTAAAAACAGAAAATTACGATCGTTAGCACTCACCATCGAGGAGTGCCAACGGGTCTAAAAATAGAACTCGGCGCCTGTGCAGTCAAGCTGTTATCCTATCCCCGTCTCGGGACGAGACCGGCAGCCGATCCACAATTCGTACATCCGGCGTACAAAGGTGATGAAATCAGCCAATACTCTGATCTGGGATGCCTGCAACGGGTGATGGTTCCGTGAACTCATCTTTCTCCTCGAGACCGGAGAACCCTTACCGTTTTCCAAGGTGCAGAACAGACACGAGTTACAATCCGCATTCCGGGTCGCACCACCACGACGGACTCCCTATATTCCCGTTGTTCACATTGGCGCTTGTGAAATCAGAAATTGCATCCCAGGAATTCGAAAGGCTGTCAGTGAAGCGGGATTCAGAGACAAACACCCGTACCCGTCAGCGTTCTGCTGCTTTTACTGCTGCCGCAATCGCGCTGCTCCTGCTCTCCGCGACCGGGCAGGCGCAGACCCCGATCGGACAGAAGACGAAACCGGGCGCCAGGACCATTGTCAAGTTCGCCGCCGATTCGACAAAGCAGCAGGGGCCGGCAAAGCGGCCCATCATCCTCGAATCTCCCGCTGTCGACAGCCTCGCCCTCGACTCCCTGACAGTGGATTCCCTCGCTCTCGACTCATTGGGTCTCGTGAGGGACACGGTGAAGGTCGTTACCATCGCCGCACTGGACACCGCCGCGCTCGATCCACCTGCTCCCTCTTCCCTCGAGTGGGGTCGAAAGTCGATGGATCCCCACGTTCCCTCGTCCCTCGGTGAAGCGCTGACGATGGCACCGGGTTTGTATCCGCGCAGCAGAAGCCTCTATGGACAGCCGTTCTACGCGCTCCCGCCCGGGGGAACCGGACGGGATGTTCTCGTCCTTTTTCACGGTCGCCCATTCAACGACCCGTTGACCGACGCTGCCAACATGACCGCCTTTGCGGAGGGCGAACTCGAAACGGCGTGGATCAGTCCATCCTTTTCCGGGGCGGGTCCCGCCTGGTCGGGCATGGAAATCCGGATCGATCCATGGCACACCTACCCGACAGTCCCTCGCACTCGAATCACTTATCGGCAGGGTCTGTACGGGTTGGGCACTGTGGACTGGAGAATCACGCAGGGCATCGGTCCAACATTTTCCTATCACATCGGGCTCAACGTCTCCGAGTACCGGGGCCGCTACACCAACACCGCAGCCAAAACAACCATCCTGAGGTCAGGGTTCAACACCCTGCTTGAAAACGTGGGATTGCTCAACATTCATTGGATGGAAAGCGACCTCAACTGGCGTGAACCCTTCGAGCGTGGTTCCTCGTCGGACCGCCGGGATGACGTGGACATCGCTCTCGCCGGTGGACGGCGGCATCTCGGAAACTTCCGTGAAATGGCAGCCTGGTACGTTCGCTCACGGTCTGGATACCCGGGTGGAAACGAGGATGGTTACCGAATGGGTGTGCGGTTGCAATGGGAACCGCGGCCTGTCGAAACCCACCAATTTCTTTTGCGCGGTGACCTCGAGCAGACGGCTGCCCGTTACGAAGTCACCAGCGGAGGTGCGACTCCCGGGGGGAATCGGCTTGTCGCCGGCGCAACACTCGGAGACGAGATCCGCCTCGGTTACCTTGACCTGAAAGCCGTGTTGCGGAGCGAAGCAGAACAGCATATTTCCAGGAATGAAACCATCCCCAAGCAGAGTCACGGCAGGATCGGCGGCGCGTTCAACGGCGCCTTCGGCGACTCGACAGGTCCAGCCCTGATGGGATCGATCTCCTCTTCGTGGCGCTGGCCGGCACTGGATGAAACCTTCGGATACTGGTCGCTCAACTCCCCCGGAAGGTTCATGGATCTGATCACCATCCCCGAAGGTGTCAGCAAGGTTTACGGGAACCCTTCCCTGGGACCCGTGGAAACGACCTGGATGGGCGGAGGAATCCGTTGGCGGCTACCGCGTGGGTTGGGCGCACAAGTGCAGGTTGGACGACGGACATGGAGTGGCCTGACAACCCTGCAGGAACATCTTTACAGCATCTATCTGCGAACCGTCCAGCCTGATCGATCTGGGATGGAGGTTACGGGTTCAGCGGAGCTTCCGCTCCCCGGTCCCTTCACCGTGAACGGTGCGTGGACCTGGACAGACACGTGGAAAGAGGGTGATCCCGCGCCCCAGACCTGGGGATGGTCCGCACTTCGATACGACAATACCTTCTACCATGAGCAGCTGCGAGTACGCGGATCAATCACCGCGCGGCATTATGGCGAGTACCGTGCGGCTGACCACCTGGAAAATGCCTCTACGCAGTTGGATCTCCTCCTCTCGATCCAGATTTTCAATTTCGAAGTGTACTACGGCAGCCGTAACGCCGGGAATGACATCTACAACTTCGCGGTCGGATATCCGGGAATGCATCGTGGCGAGGTCTGGGGAGTACGCTGGATTCTGCTGAATTAACGGAAGAGCGATGACGGAAGAGAGATGTTGATCGTGATGGTTTGGACCTACCGCCAGGTCGTCAGATCAGACACCGTACTCAGAATTTGTAATCCTGGCAAGTCACCGCATCGCTGATAATCCCTCCAGATCGGTGACATGTTATTCCTGGAACAGTTCACTCTCGATAACCTGATAGGTGGTCCCTTTTTTCTCCCCGAATTTCCGTATCATTCCGGCCTCGACAAGCCGGTGGACATAAGCACGCGCTGTTGACGAAGCAATATTCAGGTCTTCGGCAAGTTCATGAGTTCTGAACCGCCTGCCAATCGTATACCGCAGAAATTGGACAAAGACCTCCGGATTTCCCTTGCTGACATGAACACCAAGTCGTTCAAGCCGCTCAAGGACGAGTTCCATGGTCGTATCCTTAGCCGAGAAAACCGAGCTTACGGGAGAGCGATCAAAATCAAGATGTTCCTTTCCGATACGATCCTTGGCCTGCAGCAACCCCGTTTCCAGAATGTTCCGCAGTTCACGGATATTTCCGGGCCAACTATGCCTTTCGAGTTTTCGAATTGCATCCTTTTCAAGTCGTGGTGTCATGACCTGATGCTTGTCAGCCAACTGAACGAGGATGTTCTGCGCAAGCAGGGCGATATCGTCCTTTCGCTGCCGCAGCGGCGGGAGGTCCACCTGGAAAACGGCAATCCGATAGAGGAGGTCCTGACGGAAGCTGCCCTCGATGTGAACCTGTTCCAGGGGGCGGGTGGTCGTGATCATCAGTCGCGGGAACACCCCTTCGCTCCCTTTCTGTGCACGTTCCTTTTCGATTGATTCAATTCCTTCGAGCACAAGGGATTGCAGTTTTGCAGGCAACGTTCCGATTTCTTCGAGCAGCAGTGTTCCCTGGAATTTGAATAGCGACAAAGGGGACGGGGTTTCTACCGCGATACCCGCTTCGTTGAACAGCTTCACAACTTCCTGATCAATCGTTTGCGCGGTCACACGTTCACAATGCAATGTGAGCAATGGCTGATTGCGGCGGGGTCCAGCCCAGTGCACAATCTCCGCATTGAAGGATTTCCCGGTTCCCGTCTCACCGACGAAAAGGGTGGTCACCTCCTCGGCGGCGGCAGCACGGATTTTCTGCATCACGTCACGCCACGCGAAAGAGGTTCCCTGCAAAGCCTTTAATGCATCCTCGTTGGGGATTCGTTGCGCCTTCTCGGAAGGGTAAAGATATCCCCGCTCGCGGAGCAGCACATCGGCGAAAATTTTTTCCCAATCAACATCCGGAAACTCTTCTTTCGCCTTGTAGAGAAATCCTGACTCCCTCATGGCACTGTGTCCCGCTGCTAAAGTTGACCAGGAATGCGTAACGCTCTCCCCGTCGAGGGCAGCCTGGACGACTTCAGAGATAGCATGCAGTAATCGAACGTCTTCCAAAACATCATCGGGTGGAGCGGTTGATTCGCGGGTTGAGTGTGTCCACCAGGCTATCGCTGAATCAAGCCTGAGAAAACAGGTGGGGTACTCCTGACGGAGACGGGAGGCGACGTAGCGCACCAACCGCACCTTGAGAGGTCCTGGAGATAAAGCTATCATCGTTGGTTTTTACGCTTAATTCCAGTCCGTTTCAAGTCTATTGCGGCCACCGTTCTTCGCCTTGTAGAGAAGGTCGTCTGCCGCTTTCAGCAATTCACGCGGAGAGGAGTAACGATCATCCGGATAGTGGATGGCACCCAAAGATATGGTTACCTGCCTCATCTCCTTTGCCTCATCCGCCTCTTCGTAAGTAAACTTGGTGTTCTCAACTTGCTCCCGTAAACGTTCACCCACGAGTTGGATTCCTGCTCGTGAGGTGGCTGGAAGGAGCATTACAAATTCCTCTCCCCCATACCGAGCGGCGAGATCGACTCGCCTGATGGCATCCATCATCATCTGACCCAAGCTACGGAGAACTTGATCGCCGACCAAGTGTCCGTAAACATCATTTACACCTTTGAAGTGGTCAATGTCAATAATAATCAACCCAAGATCGGAGCGATAGCGCCGTGAGCGCTCAAACTCCGTTCGGAACACATCGTCAAAATAGGCCCGTGTGAACACCCGGGTCAGCGGATCGGTGATCACCCTGCCCCACAATTCACGGTTGCGCTCGAGCAGTGATTCCTTGAGTTTCTCAAGCTGTCTGACGCGAAGAGCTTTGCTGACCCGAAAGGTGAATTCTTCTACGCGGAAGGGGAGATAGATGCAATCGTCCGCCCCCAATTCCAGCGTGCGTGGTCCGATGTCGCCGCCGAATCCCGTCGCCATGATGACAGGCAGGTTGGGATACGTTTTTCGAATTTCCTCAAGCAAGCTGATACCATCCATATTTGGCATACTGATATCGGAGATGATCAGGTCGTAGGAGGATTCCTCAAGCATTTTCAGGGCTTCGACGCCATTTCCCGCCTCGTCGACCTCGTAATTGTCCTTCCCTTTGAGCACATCGCACATCAATTGCCGAGTTGCTGCGTTATCATCCACGATCAACAGCCGTGATGGTCCCAAAGACTTTAAACTACCCTCTGGGACTTCGTTTAGATGGTGCATCCGCTTGCTCCTCTCCACCTAATCTTTCTCGAATCTTTCCCGCTTCACGATGTGCGCAACGTACAGGTTCAGGCAGTCGATAGGATCGGGCTGTCCGAAGGATCCACGCTTCCGCATCTGCCAGACCAATTCCAGTCCCCACAGACACCCAGACCGGCGAAACGGAGACTCTGGTGCGAACGACCGTGCCGATCCGTTCGTTGCCGTGATAAAGAGCTGAACGTGCTCCCCGTTCCGGGCCGGGATCATCCGCAATGCCAATCAAACGGCTCTTTGCGCATCCAATTGTGGTCCAGCCGGTGACAAGCCCGAGATGGCTGGCCAGACCCAACCTGCGCGGATGTGCAATACCCTGACCATCCACAATCGCCAAATCAACCGATTTCTGACATTGTGAGGATGCTCGTAAAAGAACGGGGATTTCTCGAAAGGAAAGATAACCGGGAACATAGGGGAAAGTCACGTCATCCATCGCGGAAACAATTTCTTCCAGCTCCAAACCCGGCCAGGAGAGGAGACAGATGACACCAATCATTTTCATGCCATCGCGGGTAATCGAAGCGTCAACTCCCGCAATTCTGTGTACCTGTTTTTCGGGTATTTCACCCTTTGTAACCACCTTGCTGCGCAGGTGCTCCTGGATTACCCGGGCTTCCTCTATAGTTTTCGGATTTGCCCAGGGGATTGCTTTCATCCTTGTTCCGCCCGTGAAGCCAGCACAGAATTCGACAAAACGCCGATTGCACTGCAACTCACCTCCACGTGATCCCCGGGCATCAGTGGCCCCACTCCGGCGGGTGTGCCAGTGGCGATCAGGTCACCGGCACGAAGGCCAAAGGTTCGCGCCAGGTAGTCGAGAAGGATGGGCAGGGGAAAGATCCAAAGGTCCGTTCCTCCGGACTGGCGCAGTTTCCCGTTTACATGGGTTTGCACTTTTAAATCTTTGAATCGGAAGTGATCGTCAAGGCGGCGCACTGCAGGGCCGCACGGGCCGAAGCTCATTTGTCCCTTTGCCACGAGCCAGGGTTTTCCGCCGGCCTTCAATTCGTTCTGGCGGACTCGATCAGTGACATCGTTCATCAGAGTCACGCCAAAAACCGCCTCTCTCGCCGCTGCCGGTTTTACAGACCCAACCAGGTCTTTTCCCATCACCAGAACGATTTCACCTTCATGGTGAACCTGCTCGGAACCTACAGGAAGGACGATCGGCTGCCCGGAAGCGATCAGGCAATTCCTCGGTTTCATGAATATGATGGGTTCACCGGGGATTTCGTTGCCCAATTCACGGGCATGTTCTGCGTAATTCCGTCCGATACAGAAGACATCCCCCGTGCGGATAGGAACATCAGGCTGGACCTCGGCTTCAAACGATTCTCCGTCCTTAAAGGCGGCTTCAAGTCGATCGGCAAGCGCCCATGGATCCGGCGAAGAAAGCAGGCTGCCAAGCGAAGGCGGACCACCGGGAGCTGCACCCTGCTCGGCGAGTTTACTCCAGACGGTATTCATCCCCCGAAGCTGGCCGTCGTCGTCGATCAATGCCAACATGGGCGCCTGGTTCGCTTGTGCAATCATCTGGTAACGCATCCTGACTCCAGCAATCGAAGGTGTTCAGGTAGTGGGGCTGTCTTCAGGTTCGAGGAAGTATAAGGCCGTATCTCCGATTTCATGTCTTTGCTGCAATATCCATCCTTCGGGTGCCGGCAGGGCGGAACGGGATGATCCCTCAAACACAACCAACCCATTCGGCGAGAGGCAGTTCCCCTGTCTCAGCAACCCCATCACCGTGGAAAAATCGGAGTCCGTGTAGGGTGGATCGGCGAAAACAAGATCAAAGCGACCCATCAGGCGGTCCGGATGTTGCAACAGCTTCATCACATCCCCGGCGATCAGCTCGCCACGATTCTGAAAACCGCACCGTTTCAGGTTTTCTCGAATGACTTGTTGCGACCGCCGATCGTTTTCAATAAACACCACGGAGTCCGCCCCGCGGGCCACTGCTTCGATGCCGAGTGCGCCGCTTCCTGCGTACAGGTCCAGCACTCTGGCGCCAGGCAATCGCGATGCAATCCTGTTGAACAGGGAATCCTTGACTCGTCCGGATGTGGGGCGAACCCCATCAGGTGGATCGGCGAGGCGTCTACCCTTCCCCTCGCCGCCTGTAAGCCTCATGGGATGACGACCAGATGGTAGGTATCGCCACGAAGGTGATGGATGGAGAGTCGAAATGGACGGGCATGCTCCTGTTCAAAGGCCTTGAAGAGCGATGCAAGTCCCGCACGATCTGCAGCCCAGAGCGAAGGTTCCACTTCGCGAAGTCCAAGCCTCTGACCGAGCTCGGCAAACTGCTGAAGCGTCAGCGAGCGTTCCTCCACCCCCTGCAGATCCATTTCAACGAGTACTCCCGGCGCGAGAAGCGCTGCCGGCTCGACCCGTGAAGCTCCGCCACCGGGGATCTGGCTGGCGCTGTTCGCCCAGGTATCCACAGCCTCTTCGTCTCCACCGACTTCAAACCGCAGTCCGGGGCCCTGCAGAATCAACGTCTCGATCTCGACACCTGCCGCGTCGGCAAGACTGTACAGTTTTTTCAGAGCCAGTCCCGTCGATGGTTTCACCGGGGGAAGCTCTACCGTCTGAAGCGGGACCGTGACAGCGGGAACTCTTGACCCGGTTCCAGCGACTCTTCCGACAGGTCGTTGTTCCTGAACCTGAGAACGTGAGGCAGGCGGTGGTGTCCGGTCCGTAACCTCCTCTCCCTGGAGAAGTTGCGTCTCCTCAGCGAGGGGCTGTTCGACAGGAAGCTGTTGCTCCGGGGATGCTGGCGTCTGCTCTACTCCAACAGCAGGTTTCTCTTTCACTTCTGCCGGAGTTCCAACAGGTTGAACTTCTGTGGATTTCTTTGCTGTGCGCTCTATGGCGACTGAGCGCACTCTTCCGGCAAGATGCCGGAATTTACGCAATCCCCGCTTGGCGATCTGTTCGCTTTTCTGTACGATGGCAGCACCACCGGGGATACGGCGGGCGATCCGATCACGCTGCCAGACCGCACCAACCACAACAAACAACAGAATCAGAACGACAATTCTGAAGCCTCGCCGTTTTTTACGTCTCCCTATAATTGAACCATCTTTGCCCATGATCGCACCGAGTGCATCATCGGCGTCTTCTTCGTTCTCAAACTGGGGATCCAGTGCGCGAACCCTGTCCTGATCCGCGTCAAATTCTCTCAGTTCCTCTTCGAGAATTTCATCCCCCCCCTCAGAGAGATCAGACTCTTCCCTGAATGCGAATGTGGCTTTGGGGGGTTTCTCATCGGTTCGTGGTACGCTCTTTCTATGCCGATCCGCCCACAGGTGGTAAAGTGGGAGCAGGTCCGCACTCGCTTCAGTTGCAGGGTCCACCAAACCGGTTTCGAGGGTTATGGATCCCAGGTACACGCCGCTTTCCTGGAAGATCCTGTCCCAGAATTCAAGCATTTCAGGGCGGATGACCACGGCGTAGACCTGATCGTTTTGGGGATGCCAGGCGTAGATGTGTTCTTCGAGGGGAGAGTCCAGGCGCTGCTGCAGCTCCCAGGCGACCTGCTCCTCCACTTCATCATCGGGAAGACCCTCAACGTCGAGAAGCCAGGCGGTTCCCCACGGCGGAGAGAGGACGACGTCCATTCCACGTTCGCCATTGAGCGATTGCTGGCTGAACCGTCGAACGGACTCACGGATAACTGCCGCTAATTCGGGATGTGTGACAGCAAACGGCGTGGGTGGAATCTCAAGACCAGAGTCCGCCCGCGCCGCATACTTTCCAGGTCCCTCGCGCTCCTCGAGGGTTAGTCCTTTCACATCCCACTTGATGCGGAAGCGAAAAGGTTTTTCCTTCGTTGTCGCGATAGCCGTCTACCTCTTTTCATCCCACGAAAGATCGTTGTTGACAATATCGCCGGGGTATTTCACAGGTCCTACACTGAATAGTCTGTCCAGCAAATTCCTGTGACGCAGCGGATGACCGTTTTTGAAAGGAGGCTGAATCGTCACTCCGACGATCTTCTGGTTGCCGATCTTGAAATCCTGGCTGTAAGTCAGCTGCCCAAGCGTCTGCTGCGTTTTATCCCATTTCGTCCACGCGCGAATCAGACTGTCGTATGTCAATTTAAAAAGTTCGACCTGAATACGGACATCGTCATTATAATTCGTGATTGAGTCGAGCGGGACCATCAGTTCCTTGGAAGCCTCAACGGCAACCTCCCGTCCCGGGCGAAGCAGCGTCAACTCCATATCGAAATAATCGTCTTGCAGTTGCAGTTGACTCTCCGCAAGGGTGGAGTCCCGCTGGATGTCCTGTTCAAGACGGGTGCGAGCCTTGCGTGCAAGTCTGTTCATGAACAGGTTTGTCCGTAACTCGTCGCCCATCACCGAGGGTTCCGGCTGACCATCCCC
Source organism: bacterium (assembly GCA_043801585.1). Lineage (GTDB taxonomy): Bacteria > Electryoneota > Electryoneia > Electryoneales > Electryoneaceae > JAZDLX01. Next base: position 14,877 of record JAZDLX010000142.1, read on the forward strand.
AACCTTTGTGTAAGTCAGCGTGGCTTCCAGCGTGATCTTGGCGTTCCTGATCAATTCAAAAGATTTGCCGCTGATCGGGTCGATTCCGAGTTTGTCCAGAGGGAGAAACAGCAGATAATCCTTTGACGGAACACGCTTGACCTCGAACGGAAGATCAGGGCGAGCCAGTTTACCCGCTGACCAGATAGTCCAGTAAATATCATCCACGCCCTCGTTACGGAACTTATGATCCACGCCACGTGGGCTCGTCATCGCCATCTTCGACGGTTCGATGATACCATCATAGATCTTCTTCGGCATCAGTTTGAGAATAACTGAATCGGCTTCCTCGTCCGCTGTTACCGGATTTCCATTCTTGTAACCATCCACCTCTATCCGGTCGTAATGGTAAAGGTCTGTAAAACCGACCAAAAAGCTGTCATATGGGGCATCGTACAGGGAAAGCTGTTCGAATTCGAACTGACCGCGTTGCACATCAATTGAATCCGTCTGCATGAAGGTGATGAGAGTATCAAGGTTTTCCGAATACTGACTGGTCACTTGGAAATAACGCTGTTCGATGTAATTCAGATTCTCCATGTCATCCCGGCTGCTCTGAATCAGCGCTTCATGCCGTTTCCAGAGGTGTCCAGGGTAGAGGACACTGGTCACCAGGATAATCACGAGCGCGGCGATGATGGCCTTGGTATACCAGATCCCTTTGGCTTCCAACCGATGCGGGTACGTCATCAGAAATCTCCCTTGAAGAACTAAGGCGTAACCGTAACCAGCGGCGAGATCCGCCGGAAGGTCTTATCGCCGATGCCCTTGACAAGCTTCAGGTCTTCCAGACGTTGAAAGGAACCGTGTATGCGCCGCCATTCAACGATGCGTTCCGCCATTACCGGTCCAATGCCCGGCAACGATTCCAATTCCTCAATACTCGCCTGGTTAATATCCACTTTATGCGGCAGTGCGGAAGTGGATGCTTTCCCCGTTTCCACACCCGTTCCGCCGCCAACATCCTCCGGCGTCGAAATTACGCCTTCAGACCCCTGAATTGCCACACTCGTCGAGGCATTCGGAATTTCAGACGAACCCGTCTGAGACGTATCCGGGACAAGTTGTTGAAGCCCCTCGACACGAACGACAGAAGTGTCCCGATCCATGTAACGACGAATCTGCCCAGCCAGTAAGCCCAGAAGAAGCAATGCGGCAAGTGTCAGCAGCGCCCTGCGTTCGCCGGGCGAGAGCGCAATCCTGCTCTTCTCACTGCTCTTGAAGGCCATTTTCCAGCCTTAGTCTGAACCGAGGAAGGCATCGCGCACCTTCGCGAAAAAGCCCTTCCCTTCCCGTATTGGAGGAGATATGCCGTCCTTGTCACGGAGTTTTTCGAACAGTTCCTGCGCCTCAGCACTCGGTTTTTCCGGAATATAAACGGAGATACGAACAAGTTGATCGCCACGTCCATGATTGTTCAGATGCTTGATCCCCTTATTGCGCATTCGGAGCACCTTCCCGGACTGGATCCCCGCTGGGATCTCAAGCATCGCCCTGCCGCTCAGGGTCGGGACTTCAACCTCCGTACCCAGCACCGCCTCGGGCACGCTGATCGACAAACTGTACAGGATGTCATCCTTGTGACGATCAAAAAGCTTGTGATCTTTCTGTTCGAAGACGACGACCAGGTCGCCCGCGGGCCCTGACCAGGGTCCGGCGTGCCCCTCGCCGCGCAGGGTCATGTAATTTCCGTCATCGACACCGGCGGGAACCTCGATTTCGACCGTCGCCTGGTTACGAACCCGCCCTTCGCCGCCGCAATGGTTGCAGGGGTTCTGAATCAGTGTGCCGCGACCCTGGCAGGCGGGACAGGTTGTAACGTTGACCATCTGACCGAGGAACGAACGTGTCACCTGCCGCACTTCTCCAACTCCCTTGCAGGTCGGACAGGTTGCTGGTGAAGCGCCGTCCTTTGTTCCCTCGCCGTGGCATACTCCGCAGGTTTCATAACGTTGCACACGGATTTTTTTCTTCACGCCTTCGGTGATCTCTTCGAGGGTGACGGCGAGGTTGATCTGGAGATCGCGGCCCCGGTAGGTCTTCGGGCCACGACTCTGCCCCCCACCTCCACCGAAAATGTCCCCAAAGCCGAATCCGCCCATGAAACTGCGGAAGATCTCGAAGGGGTCGATGTCCATGCCGTTGCCGAACCCACCGGCGCTGGCACTCGCATAGCCGAATCGATCATACCGATTCCGCTTCTCCGAATCCGACAGGACCGAGTAGGCCTCACTCAATTCCTTGAATTTCTCCGCCGCCTCGGGGTTGTCCGGATTTCGATCCGGGTGGTACTCCATCGCCAGCTTGCGGTATGCCTTCTTGACCGCGTCACCATCCGCTCCCCGATCAATGCCGAGAATTTCGTAGTAATCACGCTTTGCCACTCTACTCTCCCGGCTTGCTTGCGACAATCACCCTGCTGGGTCGAAGAAGCTTGTTCCCAAAACGGTAACCGTGCTGATGTACCGCAAGAACGTGTCCCGGCTCGACGTCTGGCGAGGGTTGCTGCATCAGCGCTTCGTGTTCGTCGGGGTTGAACGGTTTTCCTTCCGCCTCGATCCGCGACACTCCCCGCCGTTCCAGCAATACCCAGAGTTTCTGCCGGATTTTTTCCGCTCCCTCGTACAACGGTGAAGCCTGGCCGTTTTTTTCGGTGTGATCGAGCAACAGGTCAAGATCGTCAAGTACCGGCAGAAGGTCGCTGACCAATCCTTCGTTTGCGAGTTGGGAAAGCGTTTCGAATTCCACCGAACGGCGTTTCTTGTAGTTTTCAAACTCCGCGCGATTCCGAAGCATCTGGTCGCGCAGACGATCGTTTTCTTCGGTCAACTGACGAATTTTTTCGTCTGTGTCGGCAAGGGTCACCTCGGCGGCAATTTGCTCCGCCGCTGTTTCCTCCATTGGCTCCTCGAGAGGCTGCTGCCGTGCCGCCGCCTGCTTTGATTGCTTCGTTTTGCCTGCACTCTTTGCGCTCATCTTCCTGCCGTGTTGTGTACCCCAGGTTCAATCATCAAGACGGCGATTGATCGCAGTCGCCGCGAAATTGACAAGCGGAACAAGCCGCGCGTAATCCATCCGGGTCGGACCGATGATTCCCAGCGCGCCCTCGGTGTCACCGATGGTGTACGCTGCTGCAACGACGCTGCATCCCTGCAGCCTCTCCACCGGCACCTCCTCACCGATGGAAATCCGCACTCCCTCCGCGGTTTCATGTTCGCCGCTCCAGAGAACGTGCAGGATCACCTCCCGGTCCTCGAGAATTTCAATCACACCCTTCATCCGGTCCAGATCGGCGAATTCCGGATGCTGCAGGACGTTGGGCGTTCCATCGACATGAAGCTCGCTTGTCGTTCTGTCGTCAAAGATCTGGTCGGCAGCGTTGACAACGAGCTTGATCAATGGACTCGCCGCCTCTCGGACACCTGAAAGACGCGCGGTGATTGACCGTTTTACCTCTTCCAGCCGGAGACCCGAAAGGCGCTTGTTCAACAGCCGTGTCGCCGCCTCGATTTCCTTGTCCGCAATCGATGACGAGATTTCGAGGAGGATGCTCCTGACAAACCCGTGCCGGATGGTCAGGACGACCAAGAGCCTGCCCGTTGCAATCCTCACGAGATCGATCTTGTGCAGGATGCCGCCCGCCAATTTCGGCGTCAACACCACCGAGATCAGCGCACTCGTGTGCGCAAGCGCTTCGCTGGCTCGATCCAGCAGGTCAGGCAGTCCGCCGATGGTCGTATCCTGGATCGCCTGGCGCAGGTGTTCCCGGGCTTCCCGGCTGACCTCGACTCGGTCCATCAGCAGGTCGACATAGAGGCCGTACCCGAGAGTGGTCGGCACACGTCCGGCGGAGGTGTGCATATGGGCCAGCAATCCCATCTCCTCGAGATCCGCCATCGTGTTGCGAATCGTGGCTGGTGAAAGCTCCTCCCTCAGACGGCGAGACAGAGTCTGTGATCCCACGGCCCGTGCCGTGACCACGTACTCCTGCAGCAAGGTGGTGAACACCGCCACCTGCCGTTCATTCAACTGAGGATAGTTGCCACGTCTCTCTGGCATGGAACCGATTCTGTCTGTTGATACCCTAACCAAAAGAAGGTAGAAGAGGTCTTAAAACCTGTCAAGAAGCTATTCCGCCGTGAGAGCGCCGTCCGATGGCCGCGGCGGAACCCAACGCACCGATCAGCATCGTCAGCACAAGCACCGCCAGCAGGGCGATCGGCTGCGGAACCGGAACCGCGCCGCTCTGGGCCAACAGAAACTGCACCGCTCCCACAAGCCCCGCACCGAGAACGCCACCGAAAAGACCTGCGAGGATTCCGGCGATGACAAACGGCTGGCGCACCTGCCTCTCGGTGCCACCGACAAGCCTTACGGCACGCGCCCAGGCGAGTCCGCTACGGATCGCAACACGCACCGACTGGAAGGTCAGAAATATCGCAATCCCCGCGATTACCGCCGCGACAATCAGTAACCCCATGGAGAGGCGGGTGCCGAGATCCTCCAGTTTTCCAAGCAGTTCGCCCTCGTAGGCGACCTCTTCAATGTCCGGGTGATCGGCCAGCACCTGCGCTTCGAGGGTGATCCATTTGACGTTGACAACCTTTGGATCGTATTTGACGATCAGCGATACCGGAAGCGGATTGTGGTCGAGCAGATCAAACATCTCCTTGCCAAAACGTTCCGAAAACCGTTCCGCCGCCATCGCTTTGTTGACTTCGACAACCTCGACGACCCCTTCACGCGCCCTCATCCATTTGCCGAGTTCGTGAAGTTTCTCCTCACGCCCGGGCCGGACAAACGCCTCCAGTTCAAACTGGGCGAGCAGCCCCTCGCGGGCCGCTTCAAGCGCCTGCCTCGCCCCCCACACCGAGGAGCAGAATCCCGCCACCGCAGCCATGGAGAGGATGGCGAGCCATCCGGCGAGGCCGCTACGGATCAGCGCACGCAAGGCTTCACGCAGGATGAAACGAATCCTCCTCATCGTTCCCCCACAAGTTGTCCACGATCGATCCTGACCGTGCGCACTGGATACTCTTCGAAGAGCTCGGGCTGATGAGTCGTCATCAGCAGAGCGGTGCCACGCGCGTGGATCGAGCTGAGCAATCCAAGAATCCCCCCGGCCGTTTCGATGTCCAGACTGCCCAATGGTTCATCCGCAACGAGGGCCCGGGGCTCTCCCACGAGTGCCCGGGCGATCGCGAGACGCCTTTGTTCACCGAAAGACAACTGACTCGGATAGGAATCGAGATGCCTGTACAGACCGACACGGTTCAGCACTTTGAGCGCTTCGGCTTTTGACTGGCGACGGGTCCAGCCAACCACCTCGCCGACCAGCATGACATTCTCGTACACCGTGCGGTCCTGGATCAGCGCAAGGTCCTGATCGACAATTCCCAACTGGCGCCGCATCGCGGGAATGTCACGCTGGCGCATCGACGAGAGCCGGTAATCTCCCACGATCACCTCGCCGACATCCGGCATCACCTCAGCGTAGACCATCCGCAGCAGCGTCGTTTTCCCCGCACCACTGCGACCGACGATGTTCACCCATTCCCCCTTGCCGACGCGCAGGGAAACGTCTTTGATACCACCTTTTGAATACTGTTTCGTAACGCGGATCAGCTCGATCATACGGGCTCCGCAACAATGTGCACCCGGTCGCTCTCCTCGCTGCCGGGCCGCAGGGTCATCGCGTGGTACACTGCCAGCACGTTGAAGTCACGTTCCGCCAGACGGTCCTTGATCCATTGGATGGAATAGACACGTTGACGGTGATTTTCAAGGTAGATGACATCTTCATCGTCCGGGTAGATCTCAAAGCGGTTGTGCTGAATCCGTTCATCGGGATCATACCGGGTCTCCCGGCGATACCAGGCACCGGGTACCTGCTCCTCGACAACGTATCCATCAAAATGGTCGCGGCTGTTGCGTTCCGTGCTCAAATCGCAGATGAACAACCCGCCCCGAAGAAGGATTTTGCGCACGCCAAGGAAAAACGCACTGACTTCCTGGGGTTCCACCAGGTAATTCACGGAATCGTACAGGCAGACGCCGATTTCCTGCGGACCGATGTCCGGAATCCGCCGCATGTCGTTGACACGAAATTCAAGCGTTCGTCCCCTGCGCGGAACGAGGGTGCGGGCCACCACAATCATCTCGGAACAGCTATCGAGACCAATCACATCGTATCCGTGGTCGTTGAGATGTCTCGCCAGAGTACCCGTTCCACAGGCAAAATCCACAACGCGCTGGGCTTTTCGTCCGTGTTTCGCGGCGACGCGGTGGATCAGTTTCGCCCATTCCACATAGTTCACATGGTCCATTACTTCATCATAGTACCGTGCGAGGACCGAGTAAGGTTCCGCTTCAATCCGTTCGCGAGGCCCCTCGGGTGGCTGATGTGATTTCCCTCGCCTCATCGGATTCACCCTTCCCCCTTGCCTAATCCGAACAATCTCACTGCATTTTCAGTTGTCGTCCCGGCAACCTCCTCGAAACGGCGACCCTGGATTGATGCCACCGCCGCCGCAACATAGGGCAGATAGGCGGGTTCGTTCGGGTGGCCACGGTGCGGCACAGGAGCCATGAACGGCGAATCCGTTTCGATCAGCAACCGATCCAAAGGTACGGCGGCCACGACTTCCCGCCGGTCCGTATTTTTGAAGGTGATGTTGCCCGTGAAGGAGATGTAAAATCCCCGCTCGATCACGATATCCACCATGGCACGGTCCCCCGCGAAACAGTGGAAGACTCCACCCGGACCGGACTTTCCATCAAACCCGGCGTCCCTGAGGACTTCCAGCAGACGTCTGGAGGCCCGGCGATCATACAGAACGACCGGTTTCCCAAGCTCTCGGGCGAGGTCAAGCTGGCTGCAAAGCCACCGTTCCTGCACGGCGGGATCGGTGTGATCCCGGTAGAAATCGAGGCCGATTTCACCAACAGCCACGCATTTCGGGTGGTTGAGAAGATCACGTATTCCTTCGAGATCCTGCGGTTTGGCTTCCCCGGCGTCGTTGGGGTGGATGCCAGCGGCGAAATAAAGTCCCTCGAACGTTTCCGCATGGATCATCGCCATGCGGGAACTGGTGAGATCCGTGCCGAGATCGATCAGAGTCGCCACACCGGCATCCTTCGCCCGTTGCACCACATCCGGCTCCTGCCCCGCGAAAGAATGCCACGTCAGGTGCAGGTGTGTGTCCACCAGTGGGCTGTCGCCAGTGTTTCGATTTACCTGTAACGTCATGAAATTCCTGATCTTTAAGAGTATTCGGACCGTTCGCCCTTGTCTCTTGAAATATCGTATCTGTTAGTACTTACAGCCAACGGCCCCCTCTCAGCCGAACCGCCCCCCGGGGTCATCACAGAAACTTCATGCTCGGGAGGCTGCAACTTTTTAGGGCCTTCACCGGTCTTATCTGTGCAACATCAACAACCCCTGTCGATTCGGGGGAGGTAGCGATGATCGTCGAACAGAATCTCGAAAGTCACATGGCTGATGAATTGGCAGAACTCCTTAAAGACCATGGAATTCCGTACCGTCACATCGGTCAGGCAGGGAGTGTTCGAGTGGTTGTTCCGGTGAACGCCGTCAAGGCGAATCAGTTGCGTTCAATTGGTTTCCGGCTCGGACATGGACAGGGTGCGATACGCTATCTCCTTTATTATCAAGGTCGTTTCTGCGGAGTAGTGATGTAGACGCTTCCCGTCCCGATTCCGCAAAACGTGCCGGACGTCCCTCCACGTCCGGTCGATTGCGCGTGCCGCGGACGCGCAGGTGCGAGATGTCCCACTCCTGATAAGGGTTGGGGCATCTTGTCTCTAAGCCTTTTTCACCGCTTGTTTTCCCACCTGGCGTTCCACAAGATCGCGGTAAAGATTGGATTTTTTCAGCAGGTCACGGTGCCGCCCCTGTGCAACGACCTCTCCGCCGTCGATCAACAAGACCCGGTCATTGGCGCGGATCGATGAGACGCGGTGAGTCGCGGTGATGACCGTTCTACCCCGCCCCACCTCATCCAGCGTCTTCTGGATTTCATCGGCTACATCACCGTCAAGTGCGGAGGTTGGCTCGTCGAGCAGGAAGATCGGGGGGTCGGCGAGCAGCGCCCGCGCGATTGAAAGCCGCTGCCGTTGACCGCCGGAGAACCGTTCGCCCAGGTTGCCGAGATTGGTGTCGTACCCTTCGGGAAGTTCCATGATGACATCGTGAATCGAAGCTTTTTTCGCGGCGGCAATGACATCCTCGAGTGGCACGTCCCGGCCATAGGCGATGTTCGCCCGGACGGTGTCGTGGAAGAGCGTTACCTCTTGCGCGACGATGCCGAAATTGCGCCTGAGACCATCCAGTTTCAGCTCACGGAGGTCAACCCCGTCGAGGAGGATCCTGCCCTCGGTCGGATCGTAGAACCTCGGCAGCAGATTGAGCAGGCTGCTCTTGCCCGATCCGCTGCGTCCGACCAGGATCACCCGGTCGCCCGGTTTGACAGTCAGCGAAAAATCACGTAAGGCTATCTCACGATCGCTGCCATAACGGAGGGAAACGTGCTCGACGACGAGCTTGTGGTTGAATCCGGAGACAGGTTTCGCGTCCGGCAACTCATCAATCTGATGGCGGCTTTCAAGCAGGGAGAATACACGCTCCGCCGCTCCCTCAGCGACCCGAAGCCTCGCCGAAACTTCCGCAAGGCTGACGATGGGAGTCAGCAGCCCGAACAGCAGCAGTAAATAGCGGACGAAATCCCCCGCCGCCAGCCATTGTCCACCGAGCACCCGGCCACCTGCAACGAGCAGAATTCCGCTGATGACAATCACTCCCACCATCTCCTCCAGCGGAGGGATCAATCGGCGCAGCCGTTCACGGTTCAACGCCTCGCGGAAGTGTGCGTCCGTCGCTTCTGAAAAGCGATGCAACTCGTGCTCCTCGCCTCCATAAGCCTGAACGATGCGCACACCGTAGAGGGACTCGTTCAGCCGCGAGGTCACCGCCCCAACACGTTCCTGGGTCCGGCGCGATTTGCGTTTTAGGCTGTTGCCCGCCACGCCCGTGACAAGCGCGGTCAGCGGCGCAATGATCAGCACTGCGAGAGTCATTTTCCAGGAAATAGCGATCAACAGGGTGAGAAAAACGATCACGTTCAGTGGTTCACGGATCAGTTTGCTGAACCCTTCGGCGAGTCCCTCGTTCAACTGGGTGACATCATTGACGACGTTGGCGACGAGGTCTCCGCTGTGACGCACATGGAAGAACGCCAGATCCTGCGCCATCAGCCGCTCATAGAGTTCGTCCCGCATCCGTTTGGCGATACTCTGTTCCACCGCAGCCGCGAGCAGGGTCTGCAGGTAAAGGGAGACATTTCGCAGCAGGAACGCACCGACGATCAAAAAGATCGCCCGGCGCAGCGAAATCAGCGGAGTGGCGCCACTGACGAGCAGCACGCTGTAGTGTCGGAGGACTTCATCGAAATTGGTCAGCGAAAGGGGTTGATCCGGAAGAGGCGGAACCGTTGCATTTCCCGAGAGGAGCGACTGGATGAAATCCGCCGACAGCCAGAAGGAGAGGCCGGTGAAGGCAACGAATACCAGGCCCGCAGCGACAATCCCGGCGATCCTTAAACCGTGCGGACGCAGGTAGCGAAGGTAACGGCTGACAAATCCCATGCGGGCCAAGGTAAGCGTCTGGCAGCAGCGTTGCCAACGATTACAGTTCCAGGGTCAACCCGACGCGCACCAGCCGTGGGACATCGACGCGGGAGGGATCGTGCGCCCGATCATACTCCATCGCCGCTGTGGAGGAACTCCCGGACCATGTCGTCTCCCACGGTTGCCCAGTCGTCCGATCGACTTCCAATGGATTCACACGTTCCAGCAGGTTTTCGACAGAGACGAAAAGCGACAGTGAGAGTTGACCGCTGCTGACGAGCGTCTTTCCCGCCCGAAGATCTATCCGCAGGGATCCGTCCATCCGGAGAGCGTTGGGCTCAGGCGGAATTTCGTTGCGAGCGTACCAGGCTGTATAGGGCAAGCCGCTGGCATAACTGATGATCATTCCGGCACTGAAACCCCGGAGCAGAGGGCCGAACCTGTGGGGATACTGGGTCCAACTGCTTTGCCAGGTGAGCATCAGGTTGGCGACATGGCGGCGATCGAAATCCAGGTAGTAATCGTTCCATGCCTCGGGGATTTTATACTCCTCCAGGTTGGGATCGTCAGGATTGACCCGTTGCGATATCGCGTCATCGAGAGCATCCGAGGCGTCCCCCCGCGCCACACTCCACGTATAGTTCGCCTGCAGGCTCCAGTAATCCGAAAGCACCTTGTTGACCGTCAGCTCAACTCCGAACACCCGGGCGGTGGCAACGTTGAAATAGCCGACGGTTTGGGAATAGGCGCCGGATGTAGTGGCTGCGAGAAGGTTGAAGATATCCTTGTAGAAGCCCGTGCCGGTGAATCCCCAGTCGTTCCCGATAATGCCCTTGACTCCCAATTCGTAAGCGACTGTCCTCTCGGGCTCAAGTTTCGGATTGCCGATCGGCAGGCCATAGTTCAGGCTGGAAAACGAATCGGGCGCCGCTTCACTCGTGTTGATGAACAACTTCGAATAGTCCGGGAATTGGAAGAAATGACCGTAGGAAAAGAAAAGCGACATTTTGTCACCGACAGGTTGTGCAATTCCCAGCCGTGGACTGATCTGTCGGGACACAGGCGCCTGTTCAAAGACAAGTTTGCTGCTTTCGGTATCCGACCATCCACCGACGTTCGGTTCGATCTGATCGAGGCGGAGCCCGGCATCGATGACCAATCCCTCCAAGGTCAACGTCTGCTGAGTCCAGACGGCCAGTTCGAGGGGATTCTCGACAAAATTGTTGGGGAAATACTTGACTTTTCGGTACTCCGATCCAAGGGGTGACACAATCGTGTAGTAGTAATAGTTCAAATCGGTCAGGTGGAGTTGACCGGACCGTATTTCCGCCCCAAAACGAGATTGTACCTGTTGATTCACCTGCCATGTGGCTTTCACACTGGCTGAGCGGGTGTTCGTGTCGCTGGTTTTCCAGACTTCCGACCACATCGTTCGGTCCGAGAAAAAGGGAAGGCGAATTCCCAGCGCTTCACGAGGATAGAGATTGTAATCGACGTAGGTCTCCCAATTCTCGAAAACCTTGACCTTGTTGATTCTCCGGTTGAACCCAAGCACGACATCATAGAAGAAGGTTTCACCGATCGTGTGCTTCCAGTCCAGGGAGAACCGGTTATGATCTTCGGAGTGCTTGTGGTAATGACTGGGTGTGTATTTCCACTGATGATTGTATTTCTGTTCATCTGTCGCGTTCAAACCGAAGCTGAAGGTTAATTTTCCGGGTCCGAGGCCCGCCGCGATTTTGCCCGAAGTCTGGCGATCCCAGGTTCCTCCGAAGGGGAGGTAGCTGTCCTCCAGGTCGTGCATTCCGCTCAGGAAAAAAGTCGCCCTTTTTCCGGTGAAAGGAATCGGACCGGAAAGGGTGGCGCTGAGACGTCCCTGTTCCGCGACTGGAGGATCACAACTGTCGAAAAAATGAGACGGAGAGTAGGCGGACAAGCTGCTGTTGACACGGATATAATCCGAGTGTTCACCTGCCCAATCGGCTTTCCGATAGGTGCTCGCATTCACCATCGGAGACTCGACGTCAACGCTCGCCGAGTAACGCGGACCCCCTTCACGAGTAACGATGCTGACGAGTCCGCTCATCGCCTGGCCGTACTCCGCACTGAACGTTCCTGTCAGCAGCTGAAGTTCATGCAGGGATTCCCGGCCGATGGTCGAAGCGAGATCGCCCTCGAGGGGATCCTCGACACGGATGCCGTCAATGATGTATCCGATCTCGCCGGAACGGCCGCCTCGCAAATGAAGCAAGCCGTTTCGGTCCCGGGAGACTCCTGGTTGAATCTGGACAATTTCATCCGACTGGCGGATGGGCATCTGCCGGGCTACACTTCCCTCCACGCTGATCCGCTGTGAAGATTCGGTGACGTTCACCGGCGGGCGTGTAAAAATGACAGTGACCGGTTCCATCTCAATGGCTTGTTCGGTGAGCTGCACGTTCAGTGTTGTGATGCTGCCGCTGTTGATCACGACTTGCTCGATACGCTGGGCTCGATAGCCGAGCGCACGGAAGTTCACCGTGTAGCGCCCCGGATCGAGGGCGAGAATGTAATATTCCCCTGCCAGATCAGAGGCGGCGCCCCGATTCATTCCCTCGATCTGAACCGTTGCACTGGCAACAGGCTCACCGTTGTCGACGCGGGTGATCCGGCCAAGGATCCGGCCTGGTGATTGTGCGAAACTGGTCTCCGCGGTCACGATCATCAGTACTGGGAAAATGATCCACGAAAATCGTTTGAACGTACGGGCTCGATGGGAAGAGCGTGCGGATCGATTCACCATATTCTTACGTCCATTCCGTCATAGACAAAGATTGCCGTCATCGAATGACCATCAGCTTTCCAGTGTGCGTAACGTCTCCCGCTTTGACAACGTAGACGTAGAGACCGTACGCGACATCCTGTCCCTCTTTGTTTCTTAAGTCCCAGTATGCGAATCCAGCGTCCGTCGCGGATTGGTGGTCAATGGTCGCCACTTTCCTTCCGGCCACTGTGTAGATGTCGATAGTGCACCGGGCCGGCAGGTGTGTAAACATCACCCGCGCGTCATTTGCATCCAGTTCGAATCCGCTGCGAACGATGTAGGGATTGGGAACGACCCGGACATCGTCGAGAGAATAGGTTTGATTCCGCCGAGACGCCTCCGTTGTGAACTCGTAGACATGCTCAGAGGTGAAATTCTTGTACGTAATGATTGTGAACACATCGCCGACACTGGGAGGTACCGCGTCCGCGGGACCGTTCTGGGTCTTCAGGTAAATGAGGGATCCAGTGGTATCGTTCTCGTCATCACGCATCACGAGTATATCCGGCCAAATGTCTCCCATCGCGGTGGGATTGTAACCGGCGCCTCCAGGTGTCAGATCCCATCCGAGCGGACCCATGATTCCCGGATTGTCGAAGACAATGCGCAGATCGGACACCCATAGGTGATCCGTGACATCTTCCCAGACTCCGTCCTCAGCGTTCGGGGAACGTTCAACGTGAATCGGAACCTTGATCGAGTCAACGATTCCGAGATCCCAACCAGCGGCAGTCAACGCCACATTTGCGGAATCCGAAGTCACCGTGACCCGCCAGTCGCTGCCGCCATAAACGACTTCCTCATAGCTCGAGGGATTTCCAGGACTCCGGTTTTCCGTCCACCAGTCGAAGGTGGAAGTGTCCTCCAAAACGGTTGTCCATCCCAGTCTGCGGACTCCCGCCCCATCGACATCCTTGACTTCGAGGCGGAATCCATCAACTGCGGGCATGCCCGTTCCTCGGAGCGGGA